>NZ_SMJX01000017.1 GCF_004348535.1 Actinomadura sp. KC216 | reverse complement strand
GGTCAGGCCCAAGAGTTCGGCGACGGCTTGGGCGTTGGCGGCGGCGGCGCCGTAGGACGCGAGGTACACGGCGGAGCCGGGGCGCCACACGGGCAGTCCCATCTCCACGACGACGGTGTCCGGGCGGGCCGTGAGCAGGGCCGTGGTGAGCGCGCGCTGGGCGGCGTGCCGGTGCGCGTCGCGGAGCACGACGACCAGGCCGCGTCCATTGGCACGGTCCAGGACCCGGTTCGCCGCCCCGTCCGCCCCGTCGGCTTGGACGGCGTCGGGCGCCCACGGGCTGAGACCCCAGGGGGTCGGGCCCATGGCGATGTTGCCGGTGGACTCGGTCTCCACGACGAGCGGCGCGCGGTCCCAGCCGGGCAGCGAGCCCGACACGCGGATCGCGCGGCGGGCCGCCTCCAGGCCGGCGGCGCGGTCGACGACGGCGGGCGAGTGCCCGACGAGCCATTCCTTCAGCTCGCGCGTGCGGTTCGCCGCGTCCTGCAGCCGTTCCGCCGACAGCCGCCCGGTCCGGACGGCCTCGCCGATGGCGGCGAGGGTCGCCTCCAGGGTCTCGGCGTGCTCGTTCGGGCCGAGGCACAGCAGGTCGGCGCCCGCGATGAGCGCCCGGACGGACGCCTCGGGGATGCCGATCGCGCCGCTCGCGCCCTCCATGTCGAGCGCGTCGGTGACGATCACCCCCTGGTAGCCGAGGTGCTCGCGGAGCAGCCCGGTGATCGCCTCGGGGGAGAGGGTCGCCGGCACCCCGCGGGTGATGGTGGGCAGGTTCAGGTGCCCGGTCATCACCGCGCGGGTGCCGGCCTCGATCGCCGCCCGGAACGGGACCAGCTCGCGCCGGTCCAGCAGCTCCAGGTCGGCGTCGACGAGCGGGATCGACAGGTGCGAGTCGTCCACGGTGGCGCCGTGGCCGGGGAAGTGCTTCGCGCAGGCCGCGACGCCCGCCTCCTGCGTCCCGATGACGGACGCGGCGGCGTGCCGGGCGACGAGCTCGGGGTCGGACCCGAACGAGCGGGTGCCGATCACCGGGTTGTCGTCGGCGGTGTTGACGTCGACGGACGGCGCGAAGTTGAAGTTGACGCCGACGTCGGCCAGCTCCGCACCGAGGGACCGGTAGATCCGCCGGGTCAGCTCAGGGTCGTCGACGGCGCCGAGCGCCGCGTTGCCCGGGTAGGGGCTGCCCGTCTGGTGGCCGCCGAGGCGGGTGACGTCGCCGCCCTCCTCGTCGATCGTGACGAACGGGTCGCCGGCCTTGCGCATCTGCGCGGTGAGCGCGGCGAGGGACTCCGGGCTCTGCACGTTGCCGGTGAGGGCGAACAGGGTGACGCCGGCGAGGCCGGCCTCCAGTTCGTCCAGCACCCAGCGCGGTGCGGTCGGGCCGGGGAAGGACGGGAGCAGGGTGCCGCGTGCCAGCCGGGCGATGTCCGCGCTGGTCGCGATGTCGTCGGCCGTCACCCTTTCACCGCCCCGGCGGTGAGGCCGGACACCATGCGGCGCTGGACGAGGAGGAAGAACACGATGACGGGAATGGTGAGCAGCGTCGACGCTGCCATGATGGGCCCCCAAGCGTTACCGCTGCGGCCGAAGAAGAACTGCAGCATGATCGGGAGGGTGTATTTGTTCTGGTCGTCGAGGAACGTGAAGGCGAAGATGAACTCGTTCCAGGCGGTGATGAACGAGAAGATGCTGGTGGCGACCAGGCCGGGCGCGACGAGCGGCAGCATGACCCGGAAGAACGTCCGGATCGGGCCGGCGCCGTCGATGGCCGCCGCTTCCTCCAGTTCGCGCGGTACCGCGGCGACGAAGCTCCGCAGCATCCAGATCGCGAACGGCACCGCGAACCCGATGTAGACGATGGCGAGGCCGGACAGGCTGTTCAGCAGGTCCAGGTGCTTCAGGTCCAGGAACAGCGGGATGACCAGCGCCTCCAGCGGCACCATCTGGACGATCAGCAGCATGATCAGGAAGGTGGTGCGGAACCGGAACCGGAACCGTGCCACGGCGACCGCGGCCAGCAGCGCGAGCAGGCTCGAGGCCAGGACCGTGACGAGCGCGAGGATCGCGCTGTTGCGGAAGTACTCCCAGAAGCTGACCTCGGCGATGCCGCCGTTCAGCACCACGTCGAAGTGGTCCAGCGTCGGGTTCGCGGGGAACGGCTTCGGTGTCGTGCTGAAGATCTCGTCGTTGGGCTTGAAGGCGGTGGACGCCATCCAGAAGACGGGGAAGACGGCGAGGAAGAAGACCAGCACCCCCGTCGCGTTCAGCAGGATCTTGCGGCGCAGGCGCTTGCTGGAGGGACGGCGCCGCGTTCCGGCCGGGCGCCTCGTCGTCATGGTCGTCATTTCGTCTCCCCCTGGCGCACCATGACCCGCACGTAGACGGCGGTGACGATGAGCAGGATGACCGTGAGCACCAGCGCGATCGCCGAGCCCATCCCGAGCTTCGGATTCAGCGACCCGAACGCCTCGGAGTAGCCGTAGAGCGACAGGTTGAACGCGTCGCGGTTGGCCATCCCGGACATGATGAACAGCTGCGTGAAGACCTTGAAGTCCCAGATGATCGACATGACGAGCAGCACGAGGAAGATCGGCTTGAGCATCGGGTACGTGAGGCTCCAGAACGTCCGCCACGGGCCCGATCCGTCCACCCGGGCGGCCTCGTACAGCTCGCCGGGGATGCTCTTCAGGCCGGCGAGGACGGACACGGCGACGAACGGGCACGCCTGCCAGACGACGCAGACGGTGAGCACGGTGTAGGTGGACAGCGGTGTGGCGAACCAGTTGTAGCCGGACCAGCCGCCGCCGACGAGGAAGTTCGGCAGCAGGTCGAGGGTCCAGTTGACGAGGCCGCCGGTCGAGCCGAACAGCCACGTGAAGATGATCGCCGCGGTGACCGGAGGGGTGGCCCAGGCGACCATGACGCCGCCCGCGACGACGGACGACATCCGCCTGCCGAGCTTGTTGAGCAGCAGCCCGACCAGCGTCCCGACGAGCAGCGTCAGCGTCACCGCGACGACGGCGAACAGGACGGTCTGCTTGAGGGTCTGCCAGAAGAACGGGTCGTCGAGGATCGTTTTGAAGTTCTCGGTGCCGACCGACTCGGCCGGCTCGCCGCGCAGCTGGCGGTTGCCGACCTTCTGGAACGACATGATGCCGATCTGGATCATCGGCCAGAACATCAGGATGGCGATCACGGCCACGGTCGGCGCGATCAGCAGGTAGGGCCCGAAGCGGGGCCTGCGGCGGGGCCGCGCCCGGCCGGAGGATCTCCGGCCGGACGCCTTCCGCACCGCCGGTGCGGTGTCGAGCATGGACGTTCCGATCAGCCAGGTATTACGACGCGTTCAGCAGGGTGTTGGCTTGCTCGTTCGCCTTCTTCATCTCCTCCTCGGCGGACTTGCCCTGCATCATCGCCTTGATGGCGTTCGGCAGGACCTTCTTGGCCTGCTCGAACTCGCCCCAGCCGGCGCTGATCGGCGGGAACTTGGTGTTGCCGGCGATCGAGGTGAAGGCCTCGAGCTTGGGGTCGGAGAACTTCACGTCCGAGCGCATGGAGGAGAAGCCGCTGTAGTCGGCCCACGCCTTGGCGTTCTTGGCGTTGTTCAGCACCGTGATGTAGTCGAAGGCCGCGGCCTTGGCCTTGCTGTCCTTCCAGACGGCCAGGTCGGACCCGCCCGCCATCACCGGAGCGTTCCCGCCGGTCTTGGTCGGGATCGGGAAGACCGCCCACTTGTCGACGTTCTTCGGCGCGAGCTTCTTCATCTCCTTGAGCGCCCAGCTGCCGTCGAAGTACATGCCGACCTTGCCGAGCGCGAAGTCACGCTGCGGGCCGTCGAGCTCGTGCTTGCCGATGTAGCTCGTGGGCGCGACCTTCTCGGTGCTGACGAGGCCGGACCAGTACTTCGCGGCCTCGATCGCCTGCGGCTGGTCGAGCTTGCCGACCCACTTGTCGCCTTCCTTGACGGCGACCTCGCCGCCGTTGCCCCAGATGAAGCTGAGCAGCGCGTTGGTCTGGTCGCTCGGCACGGCAATGCCGTTCGCCTTGCCCGAGTCCTGGATCTTCTTCGCCGCCGCGGTCAGCTCGGCCCAGGTCTTCGGCTGCTGGATGCTCAGCTCCTGGAACAGGTCCGTGCGGTACCAGACGGCGCGGACGCCGCCGTACCACGGCACGGCGTAGGTCTTGCCGCCCGACTGGTCGTTGGCGAGCGCGGTCTTGTTCAGCGTCCCGCCGTCCGCCCAGCCCTTGAACTCGTCGCTGATGTCGGCGAGGTTGCCCTGCTCGATGTGGGACTGGACGTCGGTGTTGCCCAGTTCGGTGACGTCCGGGCCCTCACCGCCGGCCGCCGCCTTCTGGAACGTTGTAGCCACCTGAGGCCACGGAACGTACTTGATCTGGACGTCCGTGTTCGGGTGCTTGGTCTTGAACTCGGCCTCGACGGCGTCCAGGAACTTCGTCTGCTCCGTCGTTCCCTCGCCCATCATCCAGACTTTGAGCTGGGCCGGGTCCTTCGTCGCGCCCTTCTCCTCGCCGCCGTCGTCGCCGCCGCAGGCCGTGGCGGCCAGGGCGATCGCGGCCGCGACGGCCGCAACCTTCATGTACTTCACTGGGGATCCTTTCCGGCATCGCCTCGCGCGGCCTTGTGGCCTGCGGTGCGAGGGGATATGGGGACCCTTTAGGGTCCCAGCCATGCCCCTCTCGCGTTCGCCACGCTCGCGGGCGCCCTGCTCGCCAGTCCGCGCTCTGCGCGCGCCCCCGATCCGGGGTACCGGACCGGTCGGCGCTTGGGCGTAAACTAACAAGAAACTTTCCTAAACAAAACTGCCGTTAGCGGATTGAGACACTTGAGAACTCGAGGGGTACCAGCATGGTCGCCAACCGCCCGGGGACGCCGAGGCTCCTGCGTGAGCTCAACGATCGCGCGGCGCTGGACCTGCTCGTCCAGCAGGGCCCGCTGACCCGTGCACAGATCGGTGAGCACACCGGGCTGTCCAAGGTAACCGCGTCCCAGCTGTTGTCGAGACTGGAGGACCGCGGGCTGGTCGCGGTCGTCGGGTCGCAGGCCGGCGGGCGGGGGCCGAACGCCGCGCTGTACGCGGTCGTCCCGTCGAGCGCCTACGTCGCGGGCCTGGAGGTCGGCCCGGACGGCGTCACCGCGGGCGTGTCCGACATCACGGGACACATAGTCGCCCAGGTCACGGTGGATCCGAACGGTGCCGACGAGCCCGTCCGGATGGTGCACGCCGCCGTGGTGAAGGCGTGCCGCTCGGCGAAGGTCGCGCTGTCGAAGCTGAGCGCGTTCGTGATCGGCACGCCCGGCGTCGTCGACCCGCAGTCCGGCGACGTGCAGTTCTCCTTCGACCTTCCGTCCTGGCACGAGGGCGTCCTCGCCGCGCTGCGCACCGACCTGCGCCGTCCCGTGACGATCGAGAACGACGTGAACCTCGCCGCCATCGCCGAACGGGCCTACGGCGCCGCGCGCGGCGCCGACGACTTCGCCCTCATGTGGCTGGACCGCGGCATGGGCCTGTCGGTGATGCTCGGCGGCCGGCTGCACCGCGGCCGCTCGGGCGGCGCCGGGGAGATCGGCTACCTGCCCGTCCCCGGCGCGCCGCTGCCGCTCGGCACCGCCCGCCGGGTCGAGGCCGACGAGGGCGTCACCGACTCGACGACCTGGGGCATCCCGACCCTCGCCGGCGGCTACGGCGCGCTCGTCGGCGCGGACGCGGTCCGCGCCCTCGCGCACGAGTACGGCGTCAAGGAGGCCACGGCGGTGGAGTGCGTCCGCGCGGCGGCCGCCGACGAGGCCCGCGGCGGCCCGTTCCTCGACGATCTCGCCCGCCGCATCTCCTACGGCGTCACCTCGGTCAACATCGTCCTGGACCCGGGGCTCGTGGTGCTGTCGGGCAACCTCGGCCGCGCCGGCGGGCGGCCCCTCGCCACCCGCATCGAGGAGATCGTCGGCCGGATCAGCCCGACCCGTCCCGCGGTGGCCGTGACGGGAGTGGAGGGCAACTCCGTGCTGCGCGGCGCCCTGCACGCGGCCCTGGTGAAGGCCCGCGACGACGTCTTCTCCTCCGCCGGAGTGTCCTAGGGCGGGGTGGTCCTAGGGACGGCGTGGCCGAAACCGTGCGGGCGGCTTGGAACCGTGCGGGCGCCGGAAGGCTTTGAGCGCCCCCGCGTGGCGGAGGCGCTCGTCAGCGTCGCTACTTGGCGGTGGACCCGGCGGCCTGCTCCCGATGGCGCCGCGGGTCGTTCAGTGCCCGGTCGATGACGGTCTGGTTGATGATCTGCCGCTTGCGCCGCAGCGCCGCCGCCTTGCGTGCCGTGGATGTCATGGCGAACCCTGTTCCGCGGTGGCGATCCCCCCGCCCCCGCTACCCCGTGATGTCCTCATCTTCCCAGAGCGGGGCGGCTCAGGGGATCCGTCCTGGGAATGAATTCGAGGTCAGACCAAGTACGGAGAAGACCCCTGGGACGGGTGGGGGTTCCCCTGGGATCATGGTTGGGAACGCACTCCCGTACCGGCCCGTTGGGGGAACCGTGATCGTTGAACCGAGGGGACACCATGGCGCTGCGTGAGCGGCTGCGGCGGCTCGTCCAGAAGCCCGGCAGCGTCGACCTCGCGCCCTTCCGCGCCCTGGTGGACGAGGCCGGGGAGCGGGAGCCGCGCGTCCGGGAGCTGACCGACGGCGAGCTGACCGCCGCCGCGTCCGCCCTCCGCAAGGAGGAGGACCTCACGGAGCTGTGCGCCCTCGGCCGGGAGGCCGCCCGCCGGACGCTCGGCGAGCGGCCGTTCGACGTGCAGCTCATCGGGACGCTCGCGCTGCTGTCCGGGCACGTCGCGGAGATGGCCACCGGCGAGGGCAAGACCCTGTCGGGCGCGCTGGCCGCCGCCGGGTACGCGCTCCGCGGCCGGCAGGTCCACGTCATGTCGGTCAACGACTACCTCGCGCGCCGCGACGCCGAATGGATGGGCCCGCTGTACGCGATGCTCGGCGTGTCCGTCGGCTGGGTCGGGCAGTCGTCCACGCCCGACGAGCGCCGCGCCGCCTACCGGGCCGACGTCACGTACGCGCCGGTCAGCGAGATCGGCTTCGACCTGCTGCGGGACCGGCTCGCCGTCGACGCCGCCGACGTCGTCCAGCCGGAGCCGGCCGTCGCGCTGATCGACGAGGCCGACTCGGTGCTGGTGGACGAGGCGATGGTGCCGCTCGTCCTCGCGGGCGCCGCCGACCTCGACTCCGCCGACCCCCGCTACGCCGACCTGGTCCGCCGGCTGCGGCCCGGCCTGCACTACGCCACCGACGACGAGGCGCGCAACGTCCAGCTCACCGCGGCGGGCGCGCAGGAGGTGGAACGCGTCCTCGGCCTGGACCTCTACGCCTCCGAGCACCTCGACACCCTGACCGCCGTGAACGTCGCCCTGCACGCCGAGGTGCTGCTGCACCGCGACGTCGACTACCTCGTCCGCGACGGCGAGGTGAAGCTGATCAGCGAGTCGCGCGGCCGGGTGGCGCTGCTGCAGCGCTGGCCGGACGGCCTCCAGGCCGCGGTCGAGGCGAAGGAGGCGCTGGAGGCGTCCCCGAGCGGCGAGATCCTCGACTCGATCACCGTCCAGGAGCTGGTCGGACGCTACCCGGTGCGGTGCGGCATGACCGGCACGGCGATGGCCGTGGCGGGGCAGCTCACGGAGTTCTACTCGCTGCAGATCGCCGTCGTCCCGCCGAACCGGCCCTGCGTCCGCGACGACGAGCCCGACCGCCTCTACGCGACCGCCGCCGACAAGGAGGTCGCGATCGTCGAGGCGATCGCGGCGGCGCACGCCACCGGGCGGCCCGTGCTCGTCGGGACGGGCGACGTCGCCGAGTCCGAACGGCTCGCGCGGCGCCTGTCCCGCGCCGGTCTCGACCGGGTCGTCCTCAACGCCAAGAACGACGCCGAAGAGGCCGCGATCATCGCGGAGGCCGGGGCGTACGGCGCGATCACCGTGTCCACGCAGATGGCGGGCCGCGGCACCGACATCCGGCTCGGCGGCAGCCCGTCCGCGCCGCCCGGCACCGCCCCCGCCGACGTGGCGGGCTCCGACCACGACCGGGTCGCCGAGGCGGGCGGCCTGCTCGTCATCGGCACCGGCCGCTACCACAGCAGCCGCCTGGACGACCAGCTCCGCGGCCGCGCCGGACGGCAGGGCGACCCCGGCGGCTCGGTGTTCTTCACCAGCCTCCAGGACGACCTCGTCACCCGCTTCGCACCCGACGAGAGGACGAAGGCCACCGGCGACGACGACGGGCTCATCACCGACAAGGGCGCGCACTGGATCGTCGGCCACGCGCAGCGCGTCGCCGAGGGCGTCGACCTCGAACTGCACCGCAACACCTGGCGCTACAACCAGCTGATCGGGCTCCAGCGCAGCGAGGTCCTCGCCGAGCGCGACGCCGTCCTGAACGGCGACGCCGCCGACCGGGCCATGGCCGCGGACGCCCCCGACCGGCACGCCGAACTCACCAAGATCGCGGGCGCGGAGGCGGTGGCGGCGGCCGCGCGGCAGATCGTCCTGTACCAGCTGGACCGCTGCTGGTCCGAGCACCTCGCCTACCTCGCCGACCTGCGCGAAGGGATCCATCTGCGGTCGCTGGGCCGCGGGATGGACCCGCTGATCGAGTTCAACCGCGAGGCCGTCCCGGCGGGCAAGCGCCTCCTCGCCGACGCGCGGAAGCGGTCGATCGCGGCCTTCGAGGCCCTCACCGCGTCCGAGGACGGCATCGACCTGGACGCCGCCGAACTCAAGCGCCCGTCGGCGACCTGGACCTACCTCGTCCACGACAACCCGTTCGGCTCCCTCGACGAGCGCGCCCTCCGCGGCATGATCAACATGTTCAAGCGCCGCCGCTGAGCCGGTGCGGCCCCGGCCGGGGGTCAGGCGCGGAGGCGCAGGCCGCGGGGGGTCGGGTGGAAACCTGCGGATTCCAGCGCGGCGGCCAGGGGTGAATCGGTGATCGCGGCGCCGTCGGCGCGTTCGACGGTGAGCTTGCCGAGCACGCCCTCCCGGACGGCGAGCGCGAGCGCGTCGACGGCCGGTTGCAGCACGGCGGGGTCGTCGTCCCAGGTGAGGAGCGTCTTCCCGCCGCGCTCGACATAGAGGACGAGCCGTCCCTCGACCAGCGCGACGAGCGCCCCGGCCTTGCGGCCCGGTCTGTGGCCGCTGGCGACCTCGTCGTCGCGCTCCGGCCAGGGCAGCGCCGCGCCGTACGGATTGGCGGGGTCGGCGGCCGCCAGCACGAGCGCCCGGGTTTCGGGTGTGCGGGGCGTTTCCCAGAGCGCGGAGATGTCGTCCGGGGGAGCGACCGCCGCCGGACGCAGCGCGCGGAGCCGGTCGACGGCGCCCGGAAGCGCGAACTGGGCCGCGCCCAGGCCCTCCACGAAGTAGCCGCGGCGGCAGCGTCCGGTCTCCTCGAACGCGCGCAGCACCGGGTAGACCGCGGAGAAGCCGCCAGGGATGCGTTCCGCCGCGACTGCGCCGCGGATGACGATGCCGTACCGCTCCAGCAGCGCCTCGGCGAGCGCATGCGAACGCAGCGTCGCGCCGGTCTCGCGCTCGGGGAGCGGCCACCAGCGCCCGGCGACCGTGGGCGGACCCGTCCTGGAGGGCAGGACGGGACGTCCACGACGGGTCGTCCTAGAACGATGCGTAGGCCGGCCGGAGCCGAGTGCCGCGCGCAGCGGCGCCATGGTGTCGTTGGTGAGGTGACCGGCCCAGACCAGGTCCCACACGGCGGTGACGAGGTCGGCGTCGTTGGCGCTGAGGTGCTGGTTCACCCGGTCGGACAGCGTCCGGAAGAACAGCGCGCCGCCGTCGCCGAGCGCGTCCAGGACGGCCTGGTGCGCGGGCGTCAGCGTGATCTCCGCGGGCTCCGGCATGAGAAGAGGCGCGGTGTCGGCCAGGTACAGCGCCACCCAGCCGTCGCCGCCCGGCAGGCCGCCCTGCCCCGCCCACACGACCTCGCCCGCGGACGTCAGCTCGTCCAGCATCGCCGGGCCGTAGCCGGGCACCCGGGACGGCAGGATCAGCGACTCCAGCGCGGACGCGGGCACCGCCGCGCCCTGGAGCTGCTCGATCGCCTGGACGAGCGCGTCCACGCCGCGCAGCCGGGAACCGCCGGAGATCCCGTGCCAGACCGGGAGGAAACGGCCGAGCGACTCCGGCGGCGACGGCTCGACCTCGGCGCGCAGCCGGGCCAGGGAGCGGCGCCGCAGCGTCCGCAGCACGCCGGTGTCGCACCACTCGCTGGTGAGGGGGCCCGTCACGGCCTCGACGGGCAGGAACTCGCCCTCGACGACCCGGCCCGCGCCCGCCAGCCGACGCAGCGTCTCCACGACCACGGCGATGCCGAGGCCGAAGCGCGCGGCGGGATCACCCGGCCGGAACGGGCCGTGCGTGCGCGCGTACCGGGAGATCAGGTCGCCGAGCGGATCGTCGACCGGTTCGAGGAACGCCTCCGGGACGCCCACGGGCAGCGGCGCGCCGAGCGCGTCGCGGAGCCGTCCGGCGTCCTCGATGGCGGCCCAGCGCTCCTCGCCGGCGACCCTGACGCGGATCGCGCGCCGCGTGGCCTCCAGCTCCGCCAGCCACCGTGACACCTGCACGAGCACGTCGTCGGCGTCGGACCCGTCGGAACCGCTCGCCAGGAGGGTTCGTCCAGCGGCTTCGGCCGTGGTGAGCGGGCCGAGGGTGCGGAGGAGGTCGGCCACGCCTTCCAGGTCGCGGGCGCGGCGATCGGTGGCGAGGCGCTGGAGCTCGCGTTCGATCTCGGCGACCGCGTCGGGATCGAGCAGCTCGCGCAGATCGGCCTGGCCGAGGAGTTCGGCGAGGAGCGCGGAATCGAGCGCGAGTGCCTGGGCGCGGCGTTCTGCGAGGGGTGAATCGCCCTCGTACATGAACGCGCCGATGTAGTGGAACAGCAGGGAACGCGCATAGGGCGACGGCTCGGGCGTCTCCACCTCGACCATGCGGACCTTGCGCCCCGACAGGTCGCGCATCAGCTGCACCAGGCCGGGGACGTCGAACACGTCCTGGAGGCACTCCCGCATCGTCTCCAGCACGATCGGGAACGACGGGTACTTGCTGGCGACGGCCAGGAGCTGCGCGGCCCGCTGGCGCTGCTGCCAGAGCGGCATGCGCTTGTCGGGACGGCGGCGGGGAAGCAGCAGCGAACGCGCCGCGCACTCGCGGAACCGTGCGGCGAACAGCGCGGAGCCGCCCAGCTCGTCCACGACGACGCGTTCGATGTCGTCGGCGTCGAAGACGGCGAGGTCGAGCCCGGGGGGCTCGTCCATGTCGGGGACGCGGATGACGATGCCGTCGTCGGCGTGCATGGCCTGCGCGTCGACGCCGTACCGTTCGCGCAGACGGCCCGCTATGGCGAGCGCCCACGGCGCGTGCACGCGCGCGCCCAGCGGCGAGTGGACGACCATGCGCCAGTCACCGAGTTCGTCGCGGAACCGCTCGACGACCATGGTGCGGTCATCGGGGACGTGTCCGGTGGCCTCCCGCTGCTCGTTCACGTACGAGACGAGGTTGGCGGACGCCCAGCCGTCCAGCCCGGCGGCGGAGACGCGTTCGCGGGCGTCCTCGGCGGGCAGGCCGGCCAGCTCGCGGGTGAACGATCCGAGCGCGCGGCCCAGCTCGGCCGGACGCCCGAGAGTGTCGCCGTGCCAGAACGGCAGCTTGCCCGGCTGGCCCGGCGCGGGCGAGACGAGGACGCGGTCGGGCGTGATGTCCTCGATGCGCCACGAGCTGGCGCCGAGCACGAACACGTCGCCGACGCGTGACTCGTACACCATCTCCTCATCGAGTTCCCCCACCCGGGACGCCTTCTCGCCCACGAGGAAGACGCCGAACAGGCCGCGGTCAGGGATCGTCCCGCCGCTGGTCACCGCGAGGCGCTGCGCCCCCGGACGTTCGCGCAGGACGCCGGTCACGCGGTCCCAGACCAGGCGCGGGCGCAGCTCGCCGAACTCGTCGCTGGGATAGCGCCCGGCGAGCATGTCGAGGGTCGCCTCAAGCGCGGAACGGGGGAGCGTGGCGTAGGGGGCGGCGCGTTTGACCATGGAATCCAGGTCGTCGACGGTCCATTCGTCCATGGAGACCATGGCGACGATCTGCTGGGCCAGGACGTCGAGAGGGTTGCGCGGGTAGCGCAGCTCCTCGATCTCGCCGCCGCGCATGCGTTCGGCCACGACGGCCGTCTGCACGAGGTCGCCCCTGTACTTGGGGAAGATGACGCCCTTGGACACGGCGCCGACCTGGTGGCCCGCGCGCCCGACCCGCTGGAGGCCGTTGGCCACCGAGGGCGGCGACTCCACCTGGACGACCAGATCGACGGCGCCCATGTCGATGCCCAATTCCAGGCTGGACGTCGCCACGACGGCCGGAAGGCGCCCCTCCTTCAGAGCGTTCTCGATACCGGCCCGCTCCTCCTTGGAGACGGAACCATGGTGCGCGCGAGCGATTTCCTGTGGCGCGCCTCTGGACGACCCCGCCTCCGCCATCAACTCCGCAGGAGAGTGGTTCTCGGGCAGGGGAGCCCCTGTGGCGCGTTCGTAGGCGAGCTCGTTCAGCCGTCCGCAGAGCCTCTCGGCCAGGCGCCGCGAGTTGGCGAACACCAGCGTCGAACGGTGCGCCTCGATGAGGTCGAGCAGGCGGTCTTCGACGTGCGGCCAGATGCTGCGCTGGCGCGGGTCGGCCGCGCCGGAGTCGTCGACGAACTGGCCGACCTCGCCCATGTCTTCTACGGGGACGACGATGTCGAGGTCGAAGACCTTGTCGGAGCGCGGCTGGACGACCGTCGCCGGCCGCGTCCCGCCGAGGAACGCCGCGACCTCGTCGGTCGGGCGGACGGTCGCGGACAGGCCGATCCGCTGGGCGGGACGTTCGAGGAGCGCGTCGAGGCGTTCGAGGGACAGCGCCAGGTGCGCGCCGCGCTTGGTGCCCGCCACGGCGTGCACTTCGTCCACGATGACGGTCTCGACGCCGCGCAGCGACTCGCGCGCCCGCGAGGTGAGGATCAGGAACAGCGACTCCGGCGTCGTGATCAGGATGTCGGGCGGCTTGACGGCCAGGCGCCGGCGCTCGTCGGCCGGGGTGTCGCCCGACCGCATCCCGACGCGGACGCCGGGTTCGGGCAGGCCGAGACGGCGCGCCGCGTGCCGGATGCCCGTCAGCGGGGCGCGCAGGTTGCGCTCCACGTCGACGGCGAGGGCCTTCAGCGGCGAGACGTACAGGACGCGGCAGCGGCGCAGCGGATCGTCGCCGGCGGGCTCCGTGGCGAGCCGGTCGAGGGACCACAGGAACGCCGCCAGGGTCTTGCCGGAGCCGGTCGGCGCCACGACCAGCGTGTTGTCGCCGCTCGAAATCGACTCCCACGCCCCGGACTGGGCGGGGGTGGGCGCGGCGAAGGCCCCGGCGAACCAGGCCCGGGTCGCCGGAGAGAATCGTTCGAGCACGTCACCGCCCATGCGGCCATACTGCCTCGCGGGTCCGACATTTCGCGGCGCGTGGTGCGCGTCACGTTGTAAGCAAGCGCTTGTACGGGCAAGGTCTACGGGTAGGACACTCGCCCCCGCAGGGAGTCTCGATGCCCTACGTCCTCCTCGCCCTCGGCGTCCTGATCGCGCTTCTGGCCGTGAACGCCCACGCGCCCCGGCGCAGCGCCGCCCTGGTCGCGCCGAGCTTCTTCTACGGCTGGCTGACGATCGAACTGGCGCCGCAGGTGCTCGTCGCGTGGGCCGCCGCGACCGCGCTCGCGGTGGGCCTGGGCGGGCTGGGCGGCTGGGCCGGCTGGACGGGCCTCGCGCTGACGATCCTCGGCATGGCGGGCATCGCCGCCACGCTCCTCGCGACCCGCCGTACGGTCGTCACCCTGCGCGAGTGCGGAGCGCCCCTCGAACTGGACCCAGAGGGCGCGCCCCGCTACCCGCTCTCGCACCTGGTCGTCCCGCCGCTGTGCCTGATCCCGCGCAGGGGCGTCCACGTCGAACGCAATGTCGTGTACCGGCAGGACGGACGGCTCCGCCTGAAACTGGACGTCTACGCACGCGAACGCTCCACCGGCGAACTGCGCCCGGGACTCATGCAGATCCACGGCGGCGCATGGGTCATCGGCGACAAACGCGAGCAAGGACTGCCGCTGCTCAACCACATGGCCGTCCAGGGATGGGTCGGCTTCAACGTCAACTACCGGCTCAGCCCGCGCGCCACCTGGCCGGAACACCTCATCGACCTGAAACACTTCGTCGCCTGGTACAGGGAGCATGCCGAGGAGTACGGCGCCGACCCCGATTTCCTGTGCGTGACCGGCGGTTCGGCAGGCGGGCACCTCACGGCGATGGTCGCGCTGACAGCGAACCGGCCCGAATTCCAGCCGGGCTTTGAGGACGCCGACACCACCGTGCAGGGCGCAGTGCCCTTCTACGGTGTGTACAACCTCGTCGACGCAGGTCCCTGGCGCCGCCCCATGGGCGAGATGCCCCTCCTGGAGCGGATGGTGGTCAAGCTGCCGTTCGCAGAGAACCACGACGCCTACGCCAAGGCGTCCCCTGTCACGTACCTGCGCGAGGACGCACCGCCGTTCTTCGTCATCCACGGAAGCGGCGACTCGCTCATCCCCGTGGCGGAGGCACGCCGATTCGTCGAACGGCTACGGGACGTCTCCACGGCACCCGTCATCTACGCCGAGATGAAGGGCGCGCAGCACGCGTTCGACGTCTTCCCCTCGTACCGGACGGCCCGCGTCATCGAAGCCGTCGAGCGCTACCTGACAGGGCTCCACCGCCAGTACCGCCAGGGCGCCCGCCCCGCGGTCCCCGGCGAGGTCAGGCAGTCCTTGCAGGACCGTTCGGTCGGATAGCGTGGACGGGTGCGGCTCACAGTCTTCTGGGATCGGATGAGGCAGCAGTTCGGCGACACCTACGCCGAAAGCGTCGCCAAGGACTACGTGATGGCAGAGCTGGACGGCCGCACCATCGAACAGGCCCTCGCCGACGGCGAACCCGCCAAAAGGGTCTGGCAGGCCGTTGTCGCCACCTTCAACGTCCCCTCGAAACTGCAGTAAGCGCGCGCCGTCAGTCAGGGACGGGCAGATGGGCGTAGAGGTCCATCGCGTCCACGGACGACGGCAGATCGCTGACCTGGCCGTCGCCGACCTCGACCACACGCCACGCGCCGTCCGTCCGCCGCGCGAGATCGGTCGTGATGAAGCGGCAGCCCAGCGCGCGCACGGCCGGAGCCACCGCGTCCAGCACGGGATCGGGCTCCAGGCCGGGGCTGTCAGGGTGCGGCCCCACCAGGGCGGGCTCACCGTCCACCCACCACACGCGCGCCTCACCCGAGCCGTCGTACTCCTCGAACTCGCGCACGACGAGACCGCCCGCCAGGTGGTCGTCCCGCAACGCCACCATCTTGGACGCGACGTCATGCAACTGGGCGAGGTTCTTCACATCGGGGACGAAGCACGCCTCCTCCCACTCGTGCTTGCACGACTTCACGTAGTCCTTGACGATGCCGGGCCCGCTCTTCAGCGGCCTGACGAGCTCACCCAGCTCGCTCAGCTCGCCGGGGTCCTGGCCCACGCCGAGCGGCCGCCACACGCTGTGCGGGGTCAGGCCGGCGAAAGTGTCGTGCCAGCCGGGCAGTTCATGCGCCCGCCGGTAGTCGTCGGGGTGCGTGAGCAGAATCGTTCCCCGCCGTTTCAGCATCGCGGACACCGCGGCGTACTCCTCGCCCGTGAGCATCCAGCCGCGATACCAGACGGGACCCAGGTCGGACGGCACCGCGCGCACCGCGTCGTCCACATCGCCGCGCCGCAACGCGTCGTGGTCGATCAGGGCGATCTCGCCGTAGTGGTCGCGGACGGCCGCCGCCTCGCGGGAGAAATGGGGGTCAACGCGCCGGGGATGGAGCGGATCGACGCAGAAGAGGACGGTCAGCGTCATGATTGGAACCCTCCGTGGACGGCGCCAGCGTACGGGGTCAGAACCGGGAAGCGCACGGAGATTCCGCCCGAATCGGCGCAACGGACGATGATCGAACTAATGTTCGGTAAGGTAGTGCGGGCACGCGGCGTCATCCACAATTCCACCGGAGTCTCGAAAGTGTCGGAGGCCCGCCGTAACGTCGCCGTCGACAACGCAAGCAGCGGCCGAGAGCCGACAGTCACGACGAGAAGGACATCTCACATGGCAGCGAACGACCGGGAGAAGGCTCTCGAGACCGCACTCGCCCAGATCGAGCGGCAGTTCGGCAAGGGATCGGTCATGCGGATGGGCGAGGAGGCCAGAGCGCCCGTCGAAGTGATCCCCACCGGCGCCATCGCCCTCGACATCGCGCTCGGCATCGGCGGCCTGCCCCGCGGCCGCGTCGTCGAGGTGTACGGCCCCGAAGGCTCCGGCAAGACCTCCATCGCGCTGCACGCCGTCGCCAGCGTCCAGAAGAAGGGCGGCATCGCCGCGTTCGTGGACGCCGAGCACGCCCTCGACCCCGAGTACGCCTCCAAGCTCGGCGTCGACATCGACGCCCTGCTCGTCTCCCAGCCCGACACCGGCGAGCAGGCCCTGGAGATCACCGACATGCTGATCCGCTCCGGCGCGATCGACGTCGTCGTCATCGACTCGGTCGCCGCGCTCGTCCCCCGCGCCGAGATCGAGGGCGAGATGGGCGACAGCCACGTCGGCCTCCAGGCCCGCCTCATGTCGCAGGCCCTGCGCAAGCTCACCGGCGCGATCAACCAGACCAAGACGACCGCCATCTTCATCAACCAGCTCCGCGAGAAGGTCGGCGTCATGTTCGGGTCCCCGGAGACCACCACCGGCGGCCGGGCGCTGAAGTTCTACGCCTCCGTCCGGCTGGACGTCCGCCGCATCGAGACCCTCAAGGACGGAACCGAGGCCGTCGGCAACCGCGTCCGCGTCAAGGTCGTCAAGAACAAGATGGCCCCGCCGTTCCGCGTCGCCGACTTCGACCTGCTCTACGGCCAGGGCATCAGCCGCGAGGGCGGCCTGATCGACCTCGGCGTGGAGCACGGCTTCGTCCGCAAGTCCGGCGCCTGGTACACCTACGACGGCGACCAGCTCGGCCAGGGCAAGGAGAACGCCCGCAACTTCCTCAAGGCCAACCCCGACCTCGCCGACGGCATCGAGAAGAAGATCAAGGAGAAGCTCGGCATCGGCCCGAAGGTCGACAAGGAGGCCGAGCCCGCCGCCGCGCCCGCCCCGGACGCCGTCGATCCCGCCGCTCCGGCCGCTCCGGCTGCCGCCAAGCCCGCCGGAAGGAAGACCACAAAGACCAAATCGGGTGATTCCTGACCGCGAATCCCTTGATGAGGGTGACTCTTGACGAAGAGTGGGCGATGATCTCGTATGCAGGGCGGCGGCGCCTTACCCGGCACCGCTTCACCGGTGCACGGACCTTCCCCGATGGCGCCGCCGCTCCCACGGGCCCGGACGTCGAGCCCGCTCGGCTCGGCGTCCCGGGCGCCCATCCGGCCGGGCACCCCGCCCGTACCCCCCACAAAGCCACCCATGCAACCCTCCACCTGACCTCCGGCCGTCCGGCGGTGACGGTGCCGGGGCGCTGATCTCGGGCCGAAGGGGGTGGGACGTATGAGTACGGCATCGTGGGGCGAGCCTGAGGAGGCGCCGCGGGCCGGGAAGGGCGGTGCGGGGCGCGTTGCCGATGCCGAAGGGTCGGCGCGTGAGGTGTGCCTCCGGCTGCTGTCGGCGTCTCCGCGTACCCGGGCGCAGCTCGCGGACGCGCTGCGGCGCAAGAACATCCCCGACGACGTCGCCGAACGGGTGCTCGGGCGCTTCAGCGACGTAGGCCTCATCGACGACGAGGCGTTCGCGCAGGCGTGGGTCCAGTCGCGGCACACCGGCCGCGGCCTCGCCAGGCGTGCCCTCGCGGCCGAGCTCCGCCGGCGCGGCGTTGCGGACGAGACCGTCAGCGACGCCGTCGAAGCGCTGGACCCCGCACAGGAAGAACAGACCGCTCGCGCTCTCGTCGCCCGCAGGCTCCCGTCCACGGCAGGGGTCGACCCCGCCAAGCGCATGCGCCGCCTCATGGGCATGCTGGCCCGCAAGGGCTATTCGCCCGGCCTCTCCTACCGGATCGTGAGGGAGGCCCTGGCCGACGACGACCCGCCCCTCGACTGACCGGAGGAGAAGAGCCCGCAAGGAGCGCGGTAAGAAAGGACTTACGCTGACGTTCGGTTAGTCCGGAATGCCCTGCGTTTGCTTGCTCATTACCTCTGTGCCGCTTACCGTTACGGCAGTGAGGAGTTACTCCGCGTCTCGCGGATTGTCATACGACCGAGCACGTTCCAGCAGCTGAGAGGCATACAGGACACGTTCGTCGACCGGATTCGGCCTGGGTCATCGGTGGCGCGCGCGGTGCGCGGCCCGGCGTTGGCCTGTCTCCGGCCGTCCGCTGGACGCGAGTAAATCCTCGCTAGGCAGGGTCCCGACTCCGGACGGACCCGCGGCGAGGAAGGATCTGCCTCATGGAGAGCGTCCTGCTGGGTGCAGCGCTGCTGGTGGCCCTGGTCGCTCTCGTGATCGTCGTGCTGAGGCGTCCGGGCCTGCCCGGCAAGGCCGCGGCCGAGGTGGCCCGGGCCCGGAGCGAGGCCGACGAGATCAGGGCGAAGGCCGAGCAGAACGCCCAGGCCGTCCTGGAAAAGGCCGAGCGGGACGCGCAGCGCGTCGCGTCGGAGGCCCGCGCGGAGACCGAGGCGGAAGGCCGGTCCCTCCGCGACGAACTGCGAACCGTCCGGGAAGACCTGGAGCGCCGGGAGGCGCGCCTCGCGGAGCGCGAGCAGCGCCTCGACGGCGAGGTCCGGCGGCTGGAGGAGTGGTCCGGGCGCCTCGCCGAGACGAAGAAGGCCCTTGAGGCCCGCAAGAAGGAGCTCGACGGCGTCGAGGAGGAACGGCGCAAGATCCTGGAGCGGGCCGCCGGGCTCACCGCGGAGCAGGCCAAGAACGAGCTGGTCGCGGCGGTCGAGAACCAGGCGAAGCGGGAGTCCATCCCGATCGTCCGGGAGATCGAGAACGCGGCGCGGGCGGAGGGCGACAAGCGCGCCCGCAAGATCGTGACGCTGGCGATCCAGCGGGTCGCGAGCGAGCAGACCGCCGAATCGGTCGTCTCGGTCCTGCACCTGCCGAGCGACGAGATGAAGGGCCGCATCATCGGCCGCGAGGGCCGCAACATCCGCGCGTTCGAGACGACGACGGGCGTGAACCTGATCATCGACGACACGCCGGAGGCGGTGCTGCTGAGCTGCTTCGACCCGGTGCGGCGCGAGGTCGGGCGGCTGACGCTGGAGAAGCTCGTCCTGGACGGCCGGATCCACCCGCAGCGCATCGAGGAGATCTACGAGCGCAGCAAGAGCGACGTGGAGCAGCTGTGCGTCCGGGCAGGCGAGGACGCGCTGGTCGAGGTCGGCATCGCCGACATGCACCCGGAGCTGATCGCGCTGCTGGGCCAGCTGCGCTACCGGACGTCCTACGGGCAGAACGTGCTGAAGCACCTGATCGAGTCCGCGCACCTCGCGGGCGTCATGGCGAGCGAGCTGCGGCTGCCGGTGGAGATCGCGAAGCGGTGCACGCTGCTGCACGACATCGGCAAGGCGCTGACCCACGAGGTGGAGGGCAGCCACGCGCTGATCGGCGCCGAGATCGCGCGCCGGTACGGCGAGCACGAGGACGTCGTGCACGCCATCGAGGCGCACCACAACGAGGTCGAGGTCCGGACGGTCGAGGCCGTGCTCACCCAGGCCGCCGACGCGATCAGCGGCAGCCGGCCCGGTGCCCGCCGCGAGTCCCTGGAGGCGTACGTCAAGCGGCTGGAGCGGCTGGAGCAGATCGCCCGCGAGAAGCACGACGGCGTGGAGAAGGTCTTCGCGATGCAGGCCGGACGCGAGATCCGCGTGATGGTCAAGCCCGACTCCGTCGACGACATCCAGGCGCAGGTCATCGCCCGCGACATCGCCAAGCAGGTCGAGGACGAGCTCACCTACCCGGGGCAGATCCGCGTCACGGTCGTCCGCGAGTCACGCGCGATCGAGTTCGCCCGCTGACCCCGCCCCGGGGCGGGAAGCCGACCCGCTGAGCCCGGCTTCGGGCGGGACGCTCGCCGGGGCGGCTAGCCGACGGTCAGGTCGATGGGGGCGACGCCGCGGGGCTTGAAGCCGAGGGTCTGGCCGTAGAAGGCCAGCTCGGACTCCAGGCAGCGGATGACGGTGTCGGCGCGCCGGAAGCCGTGCGACTCGCCCTCGAACGTGAGGTACGCGTACGGCATCTTCTTCGCCGCCAGCGCCGCCGCGAAGCGCTCGGACTGGTCCGGCGGCACCACGGGGTCGTTGAGGCCCTGGAGGAGCAGGACGGGGCACGCCGTCCGGTCGGCGTTGTTCAGCGGCGACCGCTCCTCGTAGGCGCGCTCGAAGCCGGGCAGCGGCCCGATCAGGCCGAACAGGTACCGCGACTCGAAGTCGTGCGTGGCCTTGACGAAGCTCTGCAGCTCGCTGACCCCGAAGTAGGACGTGGCGGCCTTGAACACCTCCGTCTGGGTGATGGCGGAGAGCGTCGTCCAGCCGCCCGCGGAGTTGCCGCGGATGGCGAGGCGGGCCGGGTCGGCGATGCCGCCGTCCACGAGGGCCTGCGCGGCGGCGACGGCGTCCTCCACGTCGACGACGCCCCACTGGCGGCGCAGCCGCTCGCGGTAGGCGCGGCCGTAGCCGGTGGACCCGCCGTAGTTGACCTCGATGACGCCGATGCCGCGGCTGGTGAAGAACGCCCGTTCCAGATTGAGCACCGTGGAGGCGCGGCCCGTCGGCCCGCCGTGCACGAACACCACGTACGGCGGCAGCTCGCCCTCCGGCGCGACCGCCTCCGGGTTGGTCGGCGGGTAGACGTAGGCGTGGACGGGGCGTCCGAACGGCCCGTCGAGGCGCTCGGCGCGCGGCTTGGACAGGTACGCGACGTCGGGCAGCTCGGCCAGCTCCCGGCGCAGCCCCTCGACGCGCCCGGTGGTGGTGTCGACCCGGACCACGGACGTCGGCAGGTCGGGACCGCCCGCGATGCCGACGATCGTCGTCCCGTCCGTGGACAGCTGGGTCTGCCAGTGCTCGTAGGGGACCTCCAGGTCGACGAGCTCCAGCGTCTCGGGGTCGTAGACGCCGAGGCGCAGGTTCCCCTCGCCGTGCAGGACGGCGAGGCGCCCGTCGCCGAGCAGCGCGTAGGGCATGCCGCCGAGCTGCCACAGCGGCCCGGCGAACTCCTCCTCCGCCGGGTACAGCGCCTGCGGCGACTCGCCGTGCAGGCCGACCTGGTAGATGTTCCACCAGCCCGGCCAGTCGGAGATGACGTACAGGGAGCTGTCGTCGCGCCACACCGGCGCGAGCGCCGACTCGGTGAGCCCGCCCTTGACGGTCCGGGGCGCGACCGTGGTGCCGTTCTCGATCGCCGCGACGCGCACCTCGGTGCCGTCCCACGGCATGCGCGGGTGGTTCCACTGCACCCAGGCCAGGTGCCCGCCGCTCGGGGACGGTGAGGGGGAGGCGTAGAAGTCGGCGCCGGTGACCAGCTCGCGGATCGCGCCCGCGTTCTCGGCGGCGCTGCCGTCCAGGGGGACGGCGACGATCGCGCGCCTGATGCCCATGGTGACGGGCTTGTCGTCCGTGGCGGCCCGCGGCTCCGCGCCCCCCGCCGCAGAGTCCCCCGTGCCCGTGCCCGCGCCGCCGCCTGTGCTCGTGTCCGTTCCCGCGCCCGTGGCCTCCGGCGTCTCCTGGGGGGTGGCGATGTGGCCCTCGCAGACGCACCAGATCTCCGTCCCGTCGGGGGACAGGACGAAGTCGGCGTACCGCAGCCCCGCCGGGACGGCCGGTTCGGGAGTCAGCGGGTACGGCTTCGGGTCGCCCTCGTCGAGGCGGTGGAGCCGCTGGTCCTCGTAGTTGGCGAACACGATCGAGAGACCGCCCTCGCCGTGCACCGTCAGGTACGACCGCCCGCCGTACTCGTGGACGCGCGTACGCGCGTCCCAAGGCGCCTGAAGCAGTTCGGTGCGGTGACCGCCCTTGAGATGGATGACCGTCGTCCGCCCGCCCTCCTCGGGCCGCGTCTCCTGCCACCACACGTCGTTGCCCGCGACGGTGGGGAAGCTGAGGCGCAGCCGGGCGCGGGCGACGTCGGCCGCGGAGATGGGGGAAGGCCAGGAGCCGTAAGGGAGGGTCGCACGAGCGGTCATACCAGGAATCGTCCCGCATACGGGGACGGGTTGGGGCCATGACGGGCCGTTTGAACTCGGAAAGATATCTGCAGGCCACCGGGGCCTCATGGTCAACTCCGGTACCGGCGGCCCGCTCGTCCCCGAACGTCCATCGGAGCCCGCGCGCCGCGGACGACCACCGCCGTAACGGCGAGGGCGCCGCCGGAACCGGCGGCGCCCCTCACGGTGGACACGGCGGGCGGGAGTCAGACGATCTGCTGGGTGACCCCCACGCCCGGGACCGGCGGCGGACCGCCCGCCTCCAGGGTCTTGGCGGACGTCTTGCGGCTGCGGCGGCTGCGGCGCTCCAGCCAGGTCGCGAACCGGCTCAGGGACATGTTGATCGCGATGTAGATGATCGCGACGATGATGCCCGCCTGCAGGACGTTGTTGTGGTAGTTGGCGGGGACCTGCTTGAATCCGGCCTGCAGGAACTCGCCGTAGGCGATGATGAACCCGAGCGCCGTGTCCTTGAGCAGGACGACGATCTGGCTCACGATCGCCGGCATCATCACGGTGACGGCCTGCGGCAGCAGCACGAGCCGCATCACGCCGTTCTTGCGCAGCCCGACGGAGTAGGCGGCCTCCGACTGCCCCTTCGGGATCGACAGGACGCCCGCGCGCACCACCTCGGCGAGCACGGAGCCGTTGTACATCGTCAGGCCGAATACGACCGCGGCGAACGCGGGGACGGTGACGATGCCGGCGTTGCTCTCCACCCCGAAGATCGAGAAGAAGTAGTCCACCGACAGCCGCTGCGCCTGCCCGAGCGGCGACTCGGCGATCTCCGGGCTGATCTTGTTCGGGACGAAGAACGCCAGGAAGATCAGGATCAGCAGCGGGATGCCGCGGAAGAACTCGACGACGATCCCGGCGGGGACCCTGATCCACCAGTGGTCCGACAGCCGGGCCAGGCCGAACACCGCGCCGAACAGCAGCGCCAGGACGGTCGCGAGGGCGGCCGCCTTCAGCGTGTTCAGCAGGCCGGGCAGGAGCAGGTGGCGCCAGACCGTCCACTCGGTGAACGGCGTCCAGAGCTTCGCCTCGAACTGGTTCTTGTCGTACAGGCGCCAGACCAGGGCGGCGAAGATGGCGGCGAACACCACCGACATGCCGACGGTCAGCATCCTGTTCCGCGCGCGCGCCCGCGGCCCGGGGATGTCGAAGAGTACGGTCGCTTCCTTGCTCATCGAGCCACCGCCATCCGCTTCGCGAGCCAGCCGAAGAAGTATCCGGTCGGCAGGGTGAGGATCAGGAAGCCGATGGCCACGCCGAGGAACAGCGGGATGACGCCGCTCGCGAAGCTGGGCTTGTCCACGATCGTCTTGGTGACCAGCGCCACCTCGGCGTAGCTCGCCGCGGCCGCCACCGTCGTGTTCTTGATCATCGCGATCAGCACGCTGCCCAGCGGGGCGATGATCGACCGGAAGGCCTGCGGCAGGATGATCATGCGGAGCGACTGGTTGAAGGTCAGGCCGATCGAGCGCGCCGCCTCCGCCTGCCCCAGCGGGACGGTGTTGATCCCCGCCCGGAGCGTCTCGCAGACGAACGCCCCGGTGTAGGCCGAGAGGCCGAGGACCGCCCACCAGTAGTACGTGGTGGAGGTGTCCTCGGAGAACTTCAGCGCGAGGATGTCGTTGAGGCCCAGGCTGCACATCAGCAGCACGAGGGTGAGCGGCGTGTTCCGCACGATGTTGACGTAGCCCGTGCCGAACGCGCGCAGCACGGGGACGGGGGAGACCCGGAAGCTCGCCAGGATCGTGCCGATGATCAGGGAGAGCACTGCGGCGGCGGCCGCCAGGAAGATGGTCGCCCGGAACCCGTCGAGGATCTCGTCGATGTTGTCGAAGAACGGGCCGAAATCAAACATGGCTCAGCTGTTTCATGGCGTTCCAGCACTGTCGGGCCAGGCCGGCGCGCCCCGGGGAACGGTGTCCCGGGGACGCGCCGGCGTGACGGACGTCACGCATGGCGGCGGGCGGCGGGCACGGCCCGCGAACCGGGGCCCGCGAACCGGGGCCCGCGGACCGGGCGCAGTCCGCGGACCTGGCGCGGCCCGCCGATCAGGCGCAGCCCTCCATCTGCGGGACGGTCGTGACCAGCTGCAGCCCGGCGCCGGAGAAGTGCTTCTCCAGCAGGGTCTTGGCGGTGCCGTCGGAGTACATCTGGGCGATGGCCTTGTTGACGGCCTCGCAGGTCTCGGTGTCGCCCTTCTTGATGCCGACGCCGTACTTCTCGTCGGTGAAGGGGTCGTTGATGACCTTGAAGGAGCCCTTCTGCTGGGTGGCGAACCCGGCGATGATCAGGTCGTCGGTGCTGACCGCGTCGAGCGCGCCCGCCTTCAGCTTGCTCACGCACTCGGAGTAGCTGCCGGCGTCCACCAGGTTGACGCCCTGGATGTTGAGCTTGCCGTCCGGCGGGCCCTCGGTGATGCGGCGGAAGGAGTTCGACCCGGCCGCCTTGCAGAGCTTCTTGCCCTTGAGGTCCTTCGTGGTCTTGATGTCGTTGTTGTCGGCGGCGACCAGCGTGTCCTGGTGGGCGACGTAGTACGGGCCGCCGAAGGTCACCTGGGCCTTGCGCGCCTCCGTGATGGAGTACGTGGCGAAGATCAGGTCGACCTGGCCGCCGCCGATGAACGCCTCGCGGTTCGCCGAGGTCGTCTCCTTGAACGTGATGCCGTTCTCCGGGACGCCGAGCTGCTTGGCGACGTACTTGGCGACGTCGACGTCGAAGCCGTCGAAGGTGCCGTCCGGCTTCTTCAGGCCGAGCCCCGGCTGGTCGTACTTGATGCCGATGGTCAGCTTCTTGTCGTCCTTGGCCTTCTGGACGACGGTCTTGGCCTCGGTCTTCTCGGTGTCGCTGCCACACGCACTGATCGCCAGTGACAGCGCCATCCCCGCCCCGATCAGGGCGCCGAAACGACGTACTCGCATCTCTCGTCCTACCTCTGCTCTCTGGCGGCGCCCCGCGGCCGGTCCATCATCGCCGTCCTGTGGCCGGATGATCCAGACCCCGTGCGGGCACGCCGGAACGAAACCGATTCAGTGCGTGAGGATCTTTGACAGGAAGTCTTTGGCGCGCTCGGTGCGCGCGTTGGTGAAGAACTCGTCGGGAGTGTTCTCTTCCACGATCTGTCCGTCCGCCATGAACACGACCTTCCGCGCCGCCCTCCGCGCGAACCCCATCTCGTGCGTGACGACGATCATCGTCATGCCCTCGCGGGCCAGGCCGGTCATGACGTCGAGGACCTCGTTGACCATCTCCGGGTCCAGCGCCGAGGTGGGCTCGTCGAAGAGCATGACCTTGGGCCGCATCGCCAGGGAGCGCGCGATCGCGGCCCGCTGCTGCTGGCCGCCCGACAGCTGGGCGGGGTACTTGTGGGCCTGGTTGGCGATGCCGACCCGGTCCAGCAGCTCCATCGCGTGCTTCTCGGACTCCTGCCTGCCCTGCTTGCGGACCTTGATCGGCCCGAGCGTGACATTGTCCAGGATCGTCTTGTGGGCGAACAGGTTGAACGACTGGAACACCATGCCCACGTCGGCGCGGAGCTTCGCCAGCTCCTTGCCCTCCTTCGGCAGCTCCTTGCCGTCCAGCAGGATCTTCCCGTTGTCGATGGGCTCCAGCCGGTTGATCGCCCGGCACAGGGTGGACTTCCCGCCGCCGGACGGGCCGATGACGACGACGACCTCGCCCGGGTCGACCGTGAGGTTGATGTCCTTCAGGACGTGCAGCTCGCCGAAGTGCTTGTTGACGTTCTCGACCACGACGAGAGGCCGGTCACCCGCGGCGGCCGGCTCGATGGGGTCCTCCGGCCCGTCCTTGGTGAGGTCGGGCCCGCCTTCGCTGTCCGTCATGCGCTCGGACTTTACGTCATCGGCGGCGGCGTGAAAGTCGCCGCGCGGTACCGATACGATCACGAAAACCCATGTAGAACGGGGTCCGCGGTGGCGCAGTGTGATCATCGGTGCGGGCCGGACGGGCGGGGTGACCGGGGCGATTACCGGTTCTGCGATGGAGCGTAAGGCCCGTACCCTTGATAACCGTCATGAGTGCGCCAATGGAGACGGCTCCCCGCACGTACGAGATCCGTACGTACGGGTGCCAGATGAACGTCCACGACTCCGAGCGGCTGTCCGGGCTCCTCGAATCGGCCGGGTACGTGCGCGCCGGGGACGCCGAACCCGACGTGGTCGTGTTCAACACGTGCGCGGTGCGGGAGAACGCCGACAACCGCCTCTACGGCAACCTGGGGCATCTGCGTCCGGTCAAGGACGGCCATCCCGGCATGCAGATCGCCGTGGGCGGCTGCCTCGCGCAGAAGGACCGCGACACCATCGTCAAGCGCGCCCCCTGGGTGGACGTGGTGTTCGGCACCCACAACATCGGGTCGCTGCCCGCGCTGCTGGAGCGGGCCCGCGTCCAGGACGAGGCGCAGGTCGAGATCGAAGAGTCGCTGGTGACGTTCCCGTCGACGCTGCCGACGCGCCGGGAGTCCCCGTACGCGGCGTGGGTGTCGATCTCGGTCGGCTGCAACAACACGTGCACGTTCTGCATCGTCCCGTCGCTGCGCGGCAAGGAGAAGGACCGCCGCCCCGGCGAGATCCTCGCGGAGGTCGAGGCGCTGGTCGCCGACGGCGTCCTGGAGATCACGCTGCTGGGCCAGAACGTCAACGCCTACGGCTCCGGCTTCGGGGCCCTGGCCGACGCGCCCGACGAGGTGCGGTCGATGACGTCCAGCGGGCAGTCCGCGTTCGCGGGGCTGCTGCGGGCGTGCGGCGGCGTCGAAGGGCTGGAGCGGGTCCGGTTCACCTCGCCGCACCCCAAGGACTTCACCGACGACGTCATCGCCGCCATGGCCGAGACGCCGAACGTGATGCCCTCGCTGCACATGCCGCTGCAGTCCGGGTCGGACGCGGTGCTGCGCGCGATGCGCCGCTCGTACCGCCAGGAGCGCTACCTCGGCATCATCGAGAAGGTCCGGGCCGCGATCCCGGACGCGGCGATCACGACCGACATCATCGTGGGCTTCCCCGGCGAGACCGACGCCGACTTCGAGGAGACGCTGCACGTGGTGCGGGAGGCGCGGTTCGCGTCGGCGTTCACGTTCCAGTACTCCAAGCGTCCCGGCACCCCGGCCGCGACCATGGACGGCCAGCTGCCGAAGGAGGTCGTCCAGGAGAGGTACGAGCGGCTCATCGCCGTCCAGGAGGAGATCTCGTGGGCGGAGAACAAGAAGCAGCTCGGCCGCACGCTGGAGGTCCTGGTCGCGGAGGGCGAGGGCCGCAAGGACCAGGCGACGCGGCGGCTGTCGGGCCGCGCGGCCGACAACCGGCTCGTGCACTTCGGCGCGCCGGACGAGCCGGTCCGGCCCGGCGACATGGTCTCCGTCGAGGTCACCTATGCAGCGCCGCACCATCTCGTCGCGGACAAGCCGGTGCTGGACGTCCGCCGGACGCGCGCGGGCGACGCCTGGGAGGCGCGCCAGGGTCAGAGCGGGGCCGCGAAGGGCGTTTCGCTCGGAATGCCGTCGATCGGGCGCCCGGCCGAGCCCGACGCGCCCGTCACGGGCTGCTCGCCCCGCCCCTGACCTCCGGCATGATCGGGGGTGTTCCCCGTTGAGGCCCGGTTCCAGGAGGCAGCGTGCTCGTCACGGCCGCGGTGTGCCCGCATCCGCCCATCCTCGTGCCCGCGATGGCGGGGGAGGCGGCGCCGGAGCTCGACGCGCTGCGCGCCGCGTGCGACGAGGCCGTCCGGCCGCTGCTGGGCGGGGACGTGCTGATCGTGGTGGGCGGGGCGCCGGAGACGCGCTCCTACGGGCCGGACGCCTACGCGACGCTCCAGCCGTACGGGCTCGCCTGGACGAGTCCTGACGACCCCAAGGACGGCGCTGAGGCGCTCCCGCTCTCGCTCACCCTCGGGCGCTGGCTCCTCGACCGGCAGAACGCGGGCGGCGGCGACGTCCGCTATCAGGCGGTCGCGTTCGACGCCTCCCCGGCGGAATGCCTGGCCCTCGGACGCGACCTCGCGGAGTCGTCCGGACGGGTCGCGATGCTGGTCATGGGCGACGGGTCGGCGTGCCGTTCGGAGAAGGCGCCCGGTTACCTCGACGAGCGTGCGCGCCCCTACGACGCGGGGGTGGCGCGGGCGCTTGGAGACGCCGACGCCGCCGCCCTGGCCGCCCTGGATCCGGGGCTCTCCCGGGAGGTCCAGGCGGCCGGGCGCGCGGCGTGGCAGGTGCTCGCCGGAGCGGGCGGCGCCGACGGTGGCGGCCCGGGCCGGCTCACGGGGCGTCTCCTCGCCGACGAAGCGCCGTACGGAGTGGGCTATTTCGTGGCGGGCTGGTCACGTGCGGGTCACTGATCGCCCCGGGGCTAGCCGCCCTCGTGGTGGCCGCCCTGTTGCCGGCCGCCCTGCTGCCCGCCGCCTTCGGCGTTGCGGTCGATCTGCTCGCCGGCCTTGTCCTGCGCCTTGTCGATCTTGTCGGAGTACTTGCCGCCCGTACGCTCGTCGATCTTGTCCCCGGCCTTCTCCACGCCCTCGCGGGCCTTGTCGGAGTGCTGCCCGAGCATCTGCTTGACCTTGTCGACGATGGACATTGGTGTATCCCCCCGGATCCCTCGTCTCGTCGGCGGCGGCGCGCGAATCCGCGCGACACCCGTACAACCCGGCTATACCCGTTCTGTTGCCACAATTAAGCCTGTGACCTCACCTGATGTGATCGCCGTCGTCGGCGCCACGGCCGCCGGCAAGTCCGACCTCGCCGTGGAGCTGGCGCTGCGCCTCGGCGGGGAGGCGGTCAACGCCGACTCGATGCAGCTCTACCGCGGCATGGACATCGGCACGGCCAAACTCTCCGCAGACGAGATGCGCGGCGTCCCGCACCACCTCCTGGACGTCTGGGACGTGACCGTCACGGCGAGCGTCGCCGAGTACCAGCGGCTCAGCGCCGACGCGATCGCGGGAATCCGGGAGCGGGACCGGCTGCCGGTCCTCGTCGGCGGCTCCGGCCTGTACGTGCGGGCCGCGCTCGACCATCTGGAGTTCCCGGGGACCGACCCGGCCGTCCGGGCGCGCCTCGAAGGCGAGCTGGCGGAGCTCGGGCCGGGTGCGCTGCACGACCGGCTGCGCGGGCTCGACCCCGCCGCGGCGGAGGCGATCCTGCCCAGCAACGGGCGCCGGATCGTCCGGGCGCTGGAGGTGGTCGAGATATCCGGCCGCCCGTTCAGCGCGACCCTGCCCGAGCACCGGTACCGCTACGGCTCGGTCGTCCAGCTCGGGCTGAGCGTCCCCCGCGACGAGCTGGACGAGCGCATCGCCCTGCGGGTGCAGAGGATGTGGGGCGCGGGGCTCGTCGACGAGGTGCGGGCCCTGGAGAAGCGCGGCCTGCGGGACGGCCTCACCGCCGGGCGCGCCCTCGGCTACGCGCAGGTGCTCAGGTTCCTGGCGGGGGAGTGGACGGAGGAGCGGGCGCGGGAGGAGACCGTCCGGCTGACGCGGCGGTTCGCCCGGCGGCAGGAGTCGTGGTTCCGGCGCGATCCGCGCGTCCAGTGGCTTCCCCACGACGCGTCCGACCTGGTAGAGCGCGCGCTCGCGCTGGTCGGCTGACGCCCAGGGCCGGGGCAATATGATCGGAGGATGCGGTTCGTCAAGGGGCATGGCACCGAGAACGACTTCGTGATCCTGCCCGATCCGGACGGCGCCCTGGACCTCACCCCGGGCGCCGTGGCCCGGCTGTGCGACCGGCGCGCCGGGATCGGCGCCGACGGCGTCCTGCGGGTCGTCCGGACGAAGGCGGCCGATCCCGGGGTGATGCCCGGCGGGGCGTCCTTCGGGGACGCCGAGTGGTTCATGGACTACCGCAACGCCGACGGCAGCCTCGCCGAGATGTGCGGCAACGGCATCCGGGTCTTCGCCCGCTACCTGGTCGACGCGGGCCTCGCCGCGCCCGGCGAGTGGGACGTGGCGACCCGGGCCGGGCTGCGGCGCGTGACGCTCGGCGCGTCCGGGGACGTGAGCGTCGGGATGGGCCGGGCCGACCTCCTCGGCCCCGGCGAGGCGACCCTGGCGGGGACGGTGTTCCAGGGCGAGCGCGTGTCCGTGGGGAATCCGCATCTGGCGTGCCGCGTCGACGGCCCGGTCACGGCGCTGGACCTGTCGCGCGCCCCCGGCTTCGACCCCGCCGCCTTCCCCCAAGGGGTGAACGTCGAGTTCTTCCGCTTCGTCGGGGAGCGGCACGTGGAGATGCGGGTGTACGAGCGCGGCTCCGGCGAGACCCGCTCCTGCGGCACCGGGACGGTCGCGGTCGCCGCGGCCGCCGCCGCGATTCAGGGAACAATCGGGGCATCCGAGACGTCTGACTGGACGGTGGACGTTCCCGGAGGACGGGTCGGCGTCGCCCTCGACGGACAGGCCGCCCGCCTGACGGGTCCGGCGGTCCTGGTCGCCGAGGGTGAGGCATGGCCCGGTTGGATCTGATGGAATCCCCGTCCGACCAGGGGTGAACACGATCCGGCACCGTCCCGGCTCGATCGGGACAAGTGTCCCTCACCAACGGGACCTTCCACCGCATAACTTCTTTCTTGCACACCCTCTGGTGAATGGCCCGTACGGATCGGGATGGGAGCCCCGGTGCCGTACGGAGCCCGAGGGCCGGTGGCGACCTTCTTGGCGGGGGGCGGTCACCGGCCCTCCCACCGGGTGGCATTTCAGCCCGCTGGGGTGGGCTTCAGCGTCAGTGGTGGCGGTTCCGCAAAGAATTCGATCCGTAGGCAGTGTTGACGTCGGCTACGGATGAGCGCCGTTGACAGGGAGTCTGGCGCGGACGAGCGTTCCGCCCTGGGGGCCCGGCCCCACGGTGCAGGATCCGCCGAGTTCCGCCGCGCGTTCCCGCATGGACGACATCCCGACGCCCGAGCGCACCTGTGTGGGCAGCCCGACCCCGTCGTCGTCGACGGTGACGTGCAGATCGCCGTTGAGATGCAGCCGCACCACCGCCGAGCCCGCCTTCGCGTGCCGGTGCACGTTGGTGAGCGCCTCCTGCACGATCCGGTACGCGGCGACCTCGGCGGCGGCGGGCAGGCCCTTCAGGTCGCCGTCCACCCGGACGTCCACCTTCGGGCCGTCGCCGGTGGCGACGACGCCGCCGAGCGCCTGGATCGCGCCCTCCAGCCCCAGGTCGTCCAGCGCGGGCGGGCGCAGCCCGTACACGAGGTCGCGGATGTCGCCGATCGTGCGTCCCATCGTCGCGCGCAGGTTCTCCAGCAGCTCGTCGACCGCCTCCGGGTCGGTCTTCAGCGTGATCCGCGCGGCGTCGACGGTCATCGCGAGGCTCGCCAGCGTCGGGCCGAGCCCGTCGTGCAGGTCGCGGCGCAGCCGCCGCCGCTCCTCCTCGCGCGTGCGCAGGATGCGCTCCCTGGACCGCTGGACGTCCGCGGCCAGCCGCGCCGCGTTCGCCAGCTCGGCCAGGTTGCGGGCCAGGATGCCGGACAGGCGGGCGTCCGGCGTGCGGGTGACGCCGAACAGCAGCCGGCCCACCGGCTCCCCGTGCCAGACGAGCGGGATGAGCTGCGGGCGGTTGCCGAGCACGCCGTCCTCCGCGGAGATCAGCCGGCCGTCGCGGTCCAGGACCTCGATCGTGACGCCGGTGGCGCGCAGGGCCGAGCGCGCCACCTCGGCGGCGACGGCGAGCGCGGCGGCGGCGTCGGCGGCGGTCTGCAGCCGCCGGTTGAGGCGGTCGGCGATGCGGTACGGGTCGCGCTCGCCGTGGATGAACCCGTCCACGGTGCGCTGCAGGCGCCGCCGGACGGGCTCGAAGAAGGCGCCCGCGACGATCGCCCCGGCCAGCCCGGCGAGGGTGCCCTTGCCGTGCGCGAGCAGGCTCGCCGCGCCGACGAGCGCGAAGTAGACGCCGGTGATCACGACGACGAGGCCCGCGTACACCAGCGTCCGGCTGACCACGAGATCGATATCGTAGAGCCGGTACCTGGTGATCGCGATGGCGATGCAGATCGGGACGGCGACGATCGTGATGTTGCGCACCGGGTCCCCGATCGGTCCGTTCTCGCCCGCGTAGATGACCCCCTCGGCGATCACGCCCGGGTACACGACCCAGACGATCTGCCGCCGCACGTCCGGCGCCGCCTGGATGAACCGCACCACCAGCGAGAACAGCGCCGCGGCGAGGGTGGCGACGATGATCACCGTGATGGCCACCGGGATCTCGTCGAAGGGGTAGACCGAGACGCCGTTGTGCCACTCCCGCACGTCCGGGTCGATCGTCAGGTGGACGGTCACGATCACCGGGACGAGGCAGGCGAGGACGAGCACGGGCCGGAACCAGCGCGAGACCAGCCGCCCGTCCGGGAAGATCAGCGGGAGGACGAGGGTAAGGGCGTAGGTGTCAATGACCCAGAGCCAGGTGGCGAGCCACTGGACGAAGCCGGTTCCGGTCCAGTCGCGGAGCTCGAACCAGGGGCCCAGGTTGAGCGACAGGACGTACAGGGAGGCGCTGAACCCGGCGCCCAGCATGAGCCAGGCGACCGTCAGCCCGCGCCGGTGCCGGAGCAGGATCGCGCCGACCGGCGTCCAGGTCAGCGCGACGAGGATCTCCGGATGCCACCAGACCATCCGCCGGCCCTCGGGCAGCCTCGTGCCGAGGTAGAGGGACGCGGCGACGATGAGGACGGCCCCGAGCGCGATCGGGAACGCGACGCGGCCCGCTCCGCGGTCGTGTTCTGCCGTCTCCACCATGTGCTCCTTGGGACCCCAAAAAGGTAATGGAATGCTAAAACTTACAGTTCCCTGAGCTGCAGTCGTAGGGGCGTCCGCCTCAGGACACCGGTGGGGGTTAGGTCGAGATCGTGGCGGTCTCGGTGCACTGGGCGTGTGCCGTGATGGTAACCGCGGAATCGGGCGGTGAGAACGGAAGGCGCAGGTCAGAGTCTCCGGTCAGGGGCGCCGGTCCTCGCTCGCGGGCCCCGCCCGCCGGGCTCCGGCGGGACGCGGTGCAGGCGGCGGCTCTGAACCCGGGCCGGGGCGGGCTCTGGATCGCCGCCGGGTCCTCTCCAGGACGCCGGGTATCCGGGTGACCGAAATGTCATGATTCGGATGCCCAAGGGATGCTTTGGGTCGCTCTGGCGGCGGGTCAGGCCATCAGAGTCAACATGCTGTCGCGGCAGACCGCCCTGATGCCGCGGCGCAGCTCCTCGGGCGAGACGTCCTTGAGGATGAGCCGCTGCAGGACGAAGCCGGGCAGGATCGCGAACAGGGTCTTGCCCGCGGCCACGACGTCGGTGCCGGGCGGGAGCAGCCCCGCGTCGACCAGGCGGCGCAGGTAGCGCGTCCACGTAGCGCGGATGCCGTTGATGTTGCCGGCCATGTACGCGGCGATCTCCTCGTCGTGCATGGCGAGCGCCCACGCGGCGGGAGCGAGCCGGAGCGGGCCGTCGGGACCGGACAGGCTGACGACCCTGGCCGCGAACCGCTCGATCATCTCGTCCACGGGGAGCAGCGGGTCGTTGTCGGCGAGCCGGCCGAAGAACGCGTTGAGGTCGCCGATCACCGCCGAGATGTTGGCCTCGATGATCTCGTTCTTGCTCTTGTAGTACCGGTAGACGGCCCCGGCCGAGAGCCCGGACTCGGCGAAGATGTCCTGCATGGACGTCGCATGGATGCCCTTGCGGATGAAGCAGACGCGGGCGGCGTCCAGGATCTGGCGCCGGCGGCGCTCCAGGTGCTCCTCGCTGACTCTCGGCATGGGCACAATTTAAAACGAACGTTCGTTTCTTGACAAGCTCGGAGGGCGGGTGCGACGCTGACGATGGTTAAGAGAACGGACATTCGTTTTAGGAGGAGTCCATGCGGACCTCCCTCGTCTCGCGCACCGCCGGCATCGCCCTCGCCGCCGCGCTGCTCCAGCTCGTCATGATCATCGCGTTCTCCTGGCCCGCGGCGCGGGTGGCGCCGCGCGACGTCCCGGTCGTCGTGGCCGGTCCGCAGGCCGCCGCCGTCGCCGACCGGCTGGATCGCGAACGGCCCGGCGCGTTCGATGTCCGCACGGAACGCGACGAGGCCGCCGCCCGCGCGGCGCTCGCCGACCGGGAGGCGTACGGCGCCATCGTCACGACCCCGTCCGGCCCGAAGGTCCTCACCGCGTCCGCCGCCTCACCGGTCATCGCCCAGCAACTGGGCGCACTGGCCCAGAACCTCGCCCAGCCCGGGAGCGCGACCGCCGCGCCCGTGGAGGACGTCGTCGCGGCCGACTCCGACGACCCGCGCGGCGCCGGATTCGGGGCGCTCGCGCTGCCGCTGATCATGTCCGGGCTCGCCGCCGCGGTGCTGCTGACGTTCGCGGTTCCCACGGCCGCGTGGCGCGGTGCGGGGGTCGTGCTGTTCGCCGTCCTGGGCGGTCTCGGCGTGGCGGGGATCGCGCAGGGGTGGCTGTCCCTCCTGCCCGGTTCCTACCTCGCGGTCGCCGGGGTGATGTCGCTGACCATCCTGGCCGTGACCGGCACGGTCGTCGGCCTGGCCGCGGCCGTCGGACGGGCCGGGATCGGCGTCGGGGCGCTCACGCTGCTGTTCCTCGGCAACCCGCTGTCGGCCGCCACCTCGGCGCCGGAGATGCTGCCGCAGCCGTGGGGCGAGATCGGCCAGCTCCTTCCGCCCGGTGCCGCGGTGACGCTGCTGCGGTCGACGGCGTTCTTCGATGGGGCGGGCGCCGGTGGGGCGGCGATCGTCCTGGTCGCCTGGGCCGCCGCGGGATTCGCCCTGCTGGCGGTCGGCGGGCTGCGCGGACGGAAGCGGGACGAGACCGCGCCGGAACGCGAACCCGCCATCGCCTGACATCTGCCGTTTTCCCGCGCAGTGTGTGATCGCTCAGTAGCATTCTGTGATTCTCCTGGGTGGTCCGAAGGGAAGACATGGCGGCGTTCCTGCTGCGGCGGCTGGTAACCCGGCTGGTCCTGGCCGTTCTGGCAATGAGCCTCGCCTATGTGCTCGCCGCCGCCGCGCTCGATCCGCGCGCCGGATTGGAAGGAAGGGCGCCCCGTCCGCCCGAGGCCGTGGTCGACGCCCGGCTCACCGCCCTCAACCTGAATGACCGGACGCCTCTGGCGGACCGGTACCTGACCTGGGCGGCGGGCGTCGTCCGCGGTGACTTCGGCCGGACGTGGGACGGCGAAGCGGTCAACGCCGAGTTATGGCGACGGCTCGGGGTGAGCTTCCGGCTGCTGGTCCCGGGTGCCGTCCTAGGGAGCGTCTTGGGCGTTCTTCTGGGCGCTTACGCGGCAGTGCAGCGCGGACGGACGGCCGACAGACTCATCTGCCTCGGCTCGTATCTATTGGTTGCCGTGCCGGTGTTCGTCTCAGCAGTGTTGCTACAGATCGCGGCGAGCAAGGTGAATGGCGTTGGGGGCGTCCGGGTCTTCGTCTGGGTCGGGGAGTCCACGGTCGGTGCGTCCCATGGGGTCCTTGGCGGGCTCGCCGACAGGGCCAGGCATCTGCTGCTGCCGACGGTCACGATCGCGCTCGCACAGCTCGGCGTCTACTGCCGCTACCAGCGCGCCACGATGCTGGACGTTCTGCACGCCGACTACGTGCGCACTGCACGGGCTAGAGGGCTGCGACGTCGTAGCGCGCTCTTGCGGCACGGGCTGCGCACTGCCTTGACTCCGGTGACGACGTATTTCGTCTATGCCTTCGGTGTGCTGCTCCTCGGCGGCATCTACAGCGAGAAGACCTTCGGCTGGCATGGGGCCGGGGAGTGGCTCGTCGACTCCATCGCGCGCGGCGACGTCAACGCGGTCGCGGCGATCGTCTGCGTCGCGGTGTGCGGGGTCGTCCTGGCCGGGCTGATGGCGGACGTTCTGCAGGGGGTACTCGACCCGCGCATCCGGGCGGCCACGGCGTGAGCGTGATCCGGAGCCGGCGGGTCGTCGCCGGGCTCGTCCTGCTGGCCCTGGTGTTCGTGCTGGTGTTCGCCGGGCCGGTCGTGGCGCCGTGGAGCTGGGACGACACGGACTTCGCGGCTTTCCGGGCGGGGCCGTCCGCGGAGCACTGGCTCGGCACGACGGAGAGCGGCCGTGACGTCTTCGCCGTCACCCTGCGCGGAGCGCGGACATCGCTGCTCATCGGCCTCGCCGTCGCGGTGATCTCGACCGGCGTCGCCGCCGTCGTCGGGACCGCCGCCGGATACGCGGGCGGACGCCTCGACCGGACCCTGATGTGGGGCGTCGACCTGCTGCTCGCCCTGCCGCCCTTCCTGATCGTCGTCCTGCTGGCCCCTCGCCTGGACGGGGGCGCGCCCGTGCTCGTGCCGCTGCTCGCCGCGCTCATGTGGATGATCACAGCGCGGATGGTGCGGGCGGTGACCGCCTCGCTGCGCGACCGCGAGTACGTGCTGGCCGCCCGGTTCCTGGGCGTGGGCGCGCCGCGCGTGATCGTCCGGCACGTCCTGCCGCAGCTCGCGTCGCTGCTGGCCGTGGACGCGAGCCTCAATGTCGGCGTCGCGATCGTCGCGGAGAGCGGGCTGTCGTATCTCGGGCTCGGCGTCCGCCCGCCGGACGTGTCGCTCGGCACGTTGATCGCCGACGGACACGGCGCCGCGACCGCCTACCCGCTGCCGTTCGGGTTCGCCGCCGGGCTGCTGGTCCTCATCGTTCTGGCGGTGAACCTGCTGGGCGACGGTCTGCGCGACGTCCTCGACCCCGCCTCGGGAGGTGCTCGTTGACCGTCCTGCGGGTCACGGATCTGACGGTTCGCTACGCGCGGGACGTGCACGCCGTTCGGGACGTGAGTTTCACGGTCGGCGCGGGTGAGGCGCTCGGAATCGTCGGCGAGTCGGGGTCGGGGAAGACGGCCCTCGCGCTCGCGCTGATGGGGCTCCTGCCGGACAGCGCCCACGTGGCCGGGTCGGTGCGGCTGCGCGGCGACGAGCTGACCGGACGGTCTGACGCCGAACTCTCCCGGATACGCGGCAACGACCTGTCGATGATCTTCCAGGATCCGCTGTCGGCGCTCACGCCCGTCCGCACGGTCGGCGACCAGATCGCCGAGACCGTCCTGATCCACTCCAGGGGCACGCGCGCGGTGGCGCGTGCGCGGGCCGTCGAGCTGCTGGAGCTGGTCGGCCTTCCGGGCGCGACTCGGCTGGCCCGCGCGTACCCGCACGAGCTGTCCGGCGGGATGCGGCAGCGCGTGATGATCGCCATGGCGATCGCGAACGAACCCGCCGTGCTGATCGCGGACGAGCCGACGACCGCGCTCGACGCGACCGTCCAGGCGCAGGTCCTGGACGTGCTGCGGGCCGCCCAGGACGCCACCGGCGCGGCGATCGTGCTGATCAGCCATGACATGGGCGTCGTCGCCGGATTCGCCGACCGAGTGATGGTGATGCATGCCGGACGCGCCGTCGAGCAAGGGCCGGTGGAGCGTATCTACCGGCGGCCGGTCACGCCCTACACGGCGGCCCTGCTGCGGTCGGTTCCGCGTATCGGGGAGCCGTCTGTTCCTAGGGCGGGGGTTGAGCGCTCTAGGCGACCCGTTGTGCTGGAGGTGGACGGTCTCGTCCGCCACTACCCGCTCTACAAGGGCTCCTTGCTGCGCCGCCGGGCCGGGACGATCCGGGCCTTGGACGGTGTCGGCTTCGACGTCCGCGAGGGCGAGACCCTAGCGCTGGTGGGCGAATCGGGAAGCGGCAAGACCACGACCCTGATGGAGATCCTGCGGCTGCGGCTGTCGAGCCCGCAGGGTGGGCGCGATGTCCAGGTCGTGTTTCAGGACCCGTACGCGTCCCTCAATCCGCGAATGCGTGTGGCATCCATCCTTGCCGAACCGCTGACCACGCATGGTGTGGCGACGTCCAGGGTCGGTGGACGCGTCGAAGAGCTACTGGAAATGGTGGGGCTGGGGCCTGAGCATGCTCGGCGATTCCCGCACGGTCTCTCAGGCGGGGAGGCGCAGCGCGTGGGCATCGCCAGAGCCTTGGCGTTGGAGCCGCGTCTACTGCTCCTGGACGAGCCATTAGCGGCCTTGGACGTGTCAGTTCAGGCCGATGTCATGGCGCTGCTGGAGAAACTGCGTGAGCGGCTCGGTCTGGCTTACCTGTTCGTCGCACATGACTTGGCCGTCGTCCACCGAATCGCGGATCGGGTCGCCGTCATGTATATGGGCCGGATCGTGGAGATCGGTTCGGTGGTGGACGTCTACGGCGCCCCAGCCCACCCGTACACGCGCGCGCTGCTCGATGCGGTCCCGTTGCCGGATCCGGTTCTGGAGCGGCGTCGCCGGCCTGTCCTTCTCCAGGGAGAACCGCCTGACCCGGCGTCTCCTTCTCCTGGATGCCGATTCCGTTCCCGGTGTCCGCGCTACGCCACGCTGACCGCCGTCGGCAGGCGTCTGTGCGAGGAACACGAACCGGTGTCCCGTCCGCTGCGGCCAGGGGACGACGCCGATCAGGCGGTCGCCTGCCACCACCCACTTGTCGAAGCTAAGGCCCGACCATGAAACGCGTCCTCGTTTGCGTCATGTTGTTGCTGGCCGTGGGTGGCTGCAGTGCGACGGGGGAGTCGTTCAGCCAAACGGCGTCCGGTCGGCTGCCAGCGTCCGATGTCAATCCGACCCCGCGTGACCGTGTCATGGACGGAGGGACGCTTCGCTGGCCACTGCCGGAGTTCCCAACCCAATGGAACTTCAACCACGTCAACGGCACCAAGGGAGCGGTTGAGCACGTCATTCAGGGCGTCCTGCCGTATTTGATGCGGCCCGACGCGAAGGCCGTGCCGCGTCCCGTCCCCGAATATCTCCGGTCGGCGACGTTGAGGCGCACGAAGCACGGTCAGACGGTCATCTACCGGCTCAACCCGAAGGCCAAGTGGTCGGACGGCCGACCCATCGGACGAGCCGACTTCGTCGCGCAGGCGCACGCGCTCTCTGGACGTGACACGCGATACGAGGTCTCCACCATCACCGGCTACAGCCGAATCAAGCGCATCCAACAAGGTGCAGACGCACACACCGTAAAAGTGACTTTCGACGGGACGTATGCGGATTGGCGCAGCCTGTTCAGCCCGCTCTACCCGGCCACCGCCTACTCCACGCCACGCGCGTTCAACACCGGCTGGTTGAATCGCCTGCCTGTCACGTCTGGCCCGTTCAAGATCCAGGGAATCGACCGGACGGCCAAGACCCTCACCGTCGTCCGCGACCCCGCCTGGTGGGGCGCTCCCGCCAAACTCGACCGGATCGTCTACCGCGCCATGGACACCAGCGCGATGCCCGGCGCGTTCGCCAACGACGAGATCGACCTGATGGACATCGGCCTCGACGCGGGCGCCCTGAAACGCGTCCAGGAAATTCCAGGGGCCGCAATACGCCGGGCGGGCGGTCCGGACTGGCGGCATTTCACGCTCAACGCGACAAGCCCCGTCCTGTCCGACGTGCGGGTGCGGCGGGCCGTCATGCTCGGCATCGACCGTCGCACCATCGCCAGAGCCGACCTTTCCGGGCTCGGGGTGCCCGTACAGACGCTCGGCAACCATTTCTACGTCAACACCCAGGACGGCTACCAGGACAACTCCGGGGACCTCGGAAGATATGACCCGGCCCGCGCCAGACAACTCCTGGACGAGGCAGGCTGGAAGCTCCCACCAGGTCAGGGCAAGTACCGGACCAAAGCAGGACGGACGCTTTCCCTGCGCTTCGTCGTCCCGTCCGGAGTTCCGATCGGCAAACGGGAAGGGGAACTGACCCGCGCCCTGCTCGAACGCGTCGGTATCCGCGTGGACATCGTTCCGGTGCCCGCCGACGACGCGTTCGACCGGTACGTCGCGCCCGGGAACTTCGACATCGTCCCGTTCTCCTGGCTCGGCACGCCCTTCCCGGTGTCGCCCATGCAGGCGGTCTTCGCCCGCCCCCACGGCGACCGCGTCCAGCAGAATTTCTCCCGTATCGGCACAGTGGCCATAGACGCCGCCATGGATCGCGCCATTGCCGAGGTCGACCCTGGGAGAATTCACGCTCTCGTGAACAGAACCGATCGGCTCATCTGGCAACAAGCATCGGTCCTGCCGCTGTACCAGCGTCCCCAGCTCGTCGCCACCCGCGCGGGATTGGCCAACATGGGCGCTTGCGGCTTCTTCGAGCCCGCCTACCAGGACATCGGGTTCACGACACCCCGATAATCCAAGACCACGCTCAAGGAAACGCGAGCTGGACGCCCTTGCGGTCGTTGGTGAACCGCGCGTTCCACACGTACAGCCGCAGGTCGCCGGTGGAGATGTCCGCGTCGACCGGCAGCTCGGTGGCGATCCGCACCACGTACGAGGCGCCCGCCGGGATCATCAGGCTGCCGTTCTCGTCGACGGGCGCCTTCGCCCCGCCGACCCGGGCGGTGATCATGCTCTTGTTCGGGAGGGTGCACATGTCGTCCGGGATGCCGGGCTGCGGCATGCACCGCTCCCGCGTGGACGCCGGGACCTGCGCCTCCGGCAGGAACAGATCGGCCGGATAGTCCAGCAGGACGGGCCGCCGCTGGCTGTTGGTGAGGACGTAGTCGGCGTAGGCGTACGTCGTGCCGGACGGCGGCGCCCCGGTGCCGCCGAGCGGCCGCCTGTCCGTCCCCGCCCTGACGGCGGCGAGGCTGTAGCCGTAGCCCTCCGGCGTCATGAAGCCGATCGGGGGACCGGCCCTCGGGGCGGGCACGGACGGGCCCTGCGCCCCCGCGTCGCCGCCCTGACCGGCGGACGCCGGACGGGCGGGATCCCCGCCGGAGTCCCCGTCCGGCCGGAGGACGACGATCCCGGCGGCCACGGCGGCGATGCCCACGGCTCCGGCGAGGGCCCCGGCGAGCCCGAGCCTTCCCGCCTTGCCCTTCTTTCTCCGGCGGTGCGAGCGGTGCGAACGGTTCGGTCGATAGCTGGTGGCCATGGTCTGCGTGCTCCCTCGGGCCCGTTCAGGGGCTCAGTAAGCGCGTCCTGTCTCAAGCAGTCAGACACGATACCGGACGACCAGATCGGCGATGCGCCAGGTCAGGAGCTTACGAATCGCGTGTGAGAAGGGCGTCGCGACCGAGGCCCCGCAGGGAGGCGTCCAGCACCTGCGCGGTGTGCGCCACGGCGATGCCGGCGCCGCGCCGCCGCAGCGCGGTGGCGATCTGCATGGAGCAGCCGGGGTTGGCGGCGACCAGTAGTTCGGCCCGGGTGGCGTCCACGTTCACCGCCTTGCGGTCGCCGAGCTCTCCGGCGGCCTCCGGCTGGAACAGGTTGTAGGTCCCGGCGGAGCCGCAGCAGATCTCCGGTTCGGCGATCTCGCGGACGGTCAGCTCGGGGATCGCGGCGAGCAGCTCCCGCGGCTGGCTGCGGATCCCCTGCGCGTGCGCCAGGTGGCATGCGTCGTGGTAGGCGACGGTGACCGGAACGGGTTCTCGTTTCGCGCGCGGCCCGAGATCGGCGAGGAACTCCGCGAAGTCGCGGGTCTTGGCCGACAGCGCGTCAGCGCGTCCCGACCAGGCCGGGTCGTCGGCGAGCAGCGCCCGGTACTCCTTCATCGCCGACCCGCAGCCCGCGGAGTTCACCACGATGACGTCGACGGCCTCGAACATCCGGATCGTCCGGCGGGCGAAGGCGCGGGCCTCGTCCTCGCGGCCGGAGTGCATGGACAGCGCGCCGCAGCACCCCTGCTCCTTGGGGATGACGACGTCGCAGCCCTCCAGCGCCAGGACGCGCGCCGTGGCCGCGTTCACGCCGGGGAAGAACTCGGCCTGCACGCAGCCGGTCAGCATCCCGACCGTCGCCCGCCGCTCACCACGCGCCGCGACCCGTTCGGGCAGTTTCGATGCCCTGCCCAGGGGCGGGGCAAGCCGTTCCATCGCGGCCACAGAGGGGGAGATGCGTTCCAGAAGGCCACTACGCCGGACGAGCCGTTCCAGACCCGATTTCTGGTAGGCGCGCAAGGGCCCGCGTAGTGCACGGAGCCGCCGCCTGTAGGGGAACAACTGGAAGACCAGTTCCCGAATGGCACGTTCCTTCAGCGAACGAGGGTGCTCACGCTCGACGTCGGCGCGGGTCATCTCGATGAGCCGGTCGTACTGCACGCCGGACGGGCAGGACGTCACGCACGCCATGCAGCCCAGGCAGCGGTCGAAATGCTCCACCATCGCGTCGCTGAGCGGGGCTCCGTCCACATGCTGCTGCATGAGATGGATGCGGCCCCTGGGGGAGTCCATCTCCTCGCCCCACAGGACGTACGTCGGGCATGTAGGCAGGCAGAAACCGCAGTGCACGCAGTCGCTCAGCAGATTCGGGAGGTCGTCCTCTGCGCCCATCAGATTCCTCCCACGAAGCGGCCCGGGGACAGCCGGTGATCCGGGTCGAACTGGTCCTTCACGCGCCGCATGAGCGCGAGCGCCGGAACCGGGCCCCACAGGTCGATCTCGCTTCGCACCTCCTCCGGCGTGTAGCGGACGACGGCGCCGCCACGGTGCCGGCCTAGGGCGTTCCGTAGCCGTCCTAGGACGTCGGCCACCTCGTCCGGTGTCGACTCTGACGGAAGACCGACGTAGCCGTGCCCGCTTCCACTCCAGGCTACTGCGGTGTCCGGGCCGAGCAGGGCGAGGAGGTCGCGGAGGGCGGGCGGCGGGGCGCTGATGTCGATGAGCGTTGAGCCGTCCGGGTAGCGTCCCCAGCCGTCCGGTGCGGTTTCCGTGATTTCGGCGTTCTCGCCTAGCAGATCCGCAGTCTGCCGAGCACGTGCGGCGACACCGTCCGGGACGCCTTCCAGAAGGACCGCGACCGTTCCCGGGCCTATGTACTCCACCGCGCTCGGCGCCACCGCACAGTGAAGGACGGTCTGGACGGCGTCATGCGCGTCCTCCGGCCCGCTCACAGCGCAGACCACATAGGCGGTGGCGGCGGGCACGGGATGCAGGCGGAACGTCGCGTCCACGATGAGGCCGAGGGTGCCGAACGAGCCGGAGAAGAGCCGTCCCAGGTCATACCCGGCGACGTTCTTGACGACCTTCCCGCCCGACCGCGCGATCTGGCCGTCCGCCCGGACGATCGTCAACCCGATGACCAGGCTCCGAGGCGTTCCGTAGAGCGAACGAAGCGGGCCCGCAGCGCCCGTGGCGATGGTGCCGCCGACAGTGGAACCGGGCACGGGAACGTCTAGAGCGAGCCGCTGACCGCGTTCTGCGAGCTTCTCGGCGAGCCGCTCCATCGGCAGCCCCGCCTCTGCCTTCGCCACAAGGTCCCCTGCGGCATGTTCGATGAGACCGTCCAGCCGGTGGGTGTCGACCAGCAGATCGCACCGTTCCGGGGGCGCGCCCCAGTCGAGGCGGGTTTCGGCCCCACGCGGGACGACCGCCAGCCCGTTCTCGGCCGCGACGCGCATGACCTCCGCGGCCTCGTTCACGCTTTCCGGCGCCGCGACCAAGGCGGGCTCCACACCGAGCACACCCTCCGCGGGCTCACCGGGCCGTACGTCGCCGCAGACCTTCGCCAGGGCGTCCAGGGGCCGCATTAGAAGAGGTCCGCCTTTCCCTCGTACGGGTGGGCGCCCCGGCGCACGCCAGGCACTTCGCCGCACAGGCGCGGCGTCGGGAACACCTTGCCGGGGTTGCACAGCCCATCAGGGTCGAAGCCGCAGCGGACCATCTGCATCGTGTCCAGATCGGCGTCGGTGAACATGCGCGGCATGTAGCGGGACTTGTCCACCCCCACGCCGTGCTCGCCGGTGATGGAACCGCCGTGCTCGATGCACAGATCGAGGATCGCGCCCGACACCGCCTCCGCGCGCTCCTCCGCGCCCGGCTCGGCGTCGTCGAACAGCACCAGCGGATGCAGGTTGCCGTCGCCCGCGTGGAACACGTTCGCGACCCGCACGCCCGACTCGGCCGACAGCGCGTCGATGCTCGCCAGCACCTGCGGGAGCGAGGTCCGGGGGATGACGCCGTCCTGGACGATGTAGGCCGGGCTGATCCGGCCGACCGCGGCGAACGCCGACTTGCGCCCCTTCCAGATCAGGGCCCGCTCCTCGTCGTCGGCGGCGATGCGGATCTCGAACGCGCCCGCGTCCCGGCACAGCCGCTCGACCTCGGCGAACTGCGCCGCGACCTCCGGCTCGGGGCCGTCCAGCTCGACGATCAGCACCGCGCCCGCGCCCGGCGGGTACTCGCAGCGCACCGCCGCCTCCGCCGCCTCGATCGACAGCGCGTCCATCATCTCGATCGCCGCCGGGACGACGCCCGCGCCGATGATCGCCGACACCGCGCCGCCGCCCGCCTCGATCGACCCGAACGCCGCCAGCAGCGTCTGCACCGTCTCCGGCACCCGCGTCAGCCGCACGGTGATCTTGGTGGTGATGCCGAGCGTGCCCTCCGCGCCGACGAACACGCCCAGCAGGTCGTAGCCCGGGCCGTCCGCCGGCAGCTCGACGATCTCGCCGTCCGGCGTGACGACCTCGCAGGACAGCACGTGATGCGCGGTGAACCCGTACTTCAGGCAGTGCGCCCCGCCCGAGTTCTCCGCGACGTTCCCGCCGACCGAGCAGATCTGCTGGCTGGACGGGTCGGGCGCGAAGTAGTACCCGTGCGGCCGGACGGCCCGCGTCACGTCCAGGTTGATCACGCCGGGCTCCACCACGGCCCGCTGACCCGGAATGTCGATCTCCAGGATCCGGCGCATCCGCGACGTGACGATCAGCACGCCGTCCGCGCGGGGGAGCGCCCCGCCGGACAGGCCCGTCCCGGACCCGCGCGCCACGTACGGCACCCCGGCCGCCGCGCACTCGCGCACGACGGCCGCGATCTGCTCGGCGGTGTCGGGCAGCACGACGATCGCGGGCGTCGACCGGTGGTTGGTCAGGCCGTCGCACTCGTACGTCCGCAGCCGCACCGGATCGGTGATCACCCGCCCGGCGCCGAGCAGCCCTTCCAGCCGCGCGCCGAGCACCGCGAGTCCCGCGTCCATCACTCCACCTTCCTCCGCCCCCGCGCCGGCCGCAAGATCGGTGGGGGCGCCGATCAGCGGGGCCACCGGTCGCGAACCGGGGCGGCCGCCGGTGGGCGGATCAGGGGAACCGCTGGTAGGCGGGGGTGGTGAGGAACTCGGAGTACTCGTCGGCGAGGGTGACGTCCTTGAAGAGCGCCACGGCCTGGTCGTAGCGGGGCTCGTTGTACGCCTGCCCCAGCTCCTGCCGGATCTTGGCGAGCTCCTCGTCCAGCAGCTCCGCGACCCACTCCTTCGTGATCTTCCTCCCCTCGGCGGTGGAGACGCCGTTGTAGATCCACTGCCAGACCTGGGAGCGGGATATCTCGGCGGTCGCCGCGTCCTCCATCAGGTTGTGGATCGCGACCGCGCCCGCGCCGTCCAGCCAGGTCGCGAGGTAGCGCAGCGCCACGTCGATGTTGTTGCGCAGGCCCGCCTCGGTGATCTCGCCCGGGGTGGCCTTGATGTTCAGCAGGTCGGCGGCCGACACCTGGACGTCCTCGCGCAGCCGGTCGCGCTGGTTCGGCTTGTCGCCGAGGACGCCGTCGAAGACCTCCCGGCACACCGGGACGAGGTCAGGGTGCGCGACCCACGAGCCGTCGAAGCCGTCGCCGGACTCGCGGGTCTTGTCGGCCCGGACCTTCTCCAGCGCGACCTTGTTGACCGCCTCGTCGCGGCGGGACGGGATGAACGCCGCCATCCCGCCGATCGCGTGCGCGCCGCGCTTGTGGCACGTCCGGACGAGCAGCTCGGTGTAGGCCCGCATGAACGGCGCGGTCATCGTGATCGCGTTCCGCTCCGGGAGGATGAATTCGGTGCCCCGGTCCCGGAACTTCTTGATCACGGAGAACAGGTAGTCCCAGCGGCCGGCGTTCAGGCCCGCGGAGTGGTCGCGCAGCTCGTAGAGGATCTCCTCCATCTCGAACGCGGCCGGGATCGTCTCGATCAGGACGGTCGCGCGGATCGTGCCGCGCGGGACGTCCAGGGCGTCCTGGGCGAGGTTGAACGCGTCGTTCCAGAGCCGCGCCTCAAGGTGGCTCTCCATCTTCGGCAGGTAGAAGTACGGGCCCTCGCCCTTGGCGAGCTGCCTGCGCGCGCAGTGGAAGAAGTAGAGGCCGAAGTCGAACAGCGACCCGGACATCGGCTTGCCGTCGACGATGAGGTGCTTCTCCTCCATGTGCCAGCCGCGCGGCCGGACGACGATGGTCGCGAGCTCGGCGTCGTCCTTGAGCGCGTAGGACTTGCCGCTCTTCTCGTCGGTGAAGTCGATAGTGCGGTCGAGCGCGTCCCGCAGGTTGAGCTGCCCCTCGATCATGTTGTCCCAGAGCGGGGTGTTGGCGTCCTCGAAGTCGGCCAGCCACACCTTCGCGCCGGAGTTCAGCGCGTTGATCGTCATCTTGCGGTCCGTGGGGCCGGTGATCTCGACGCGGCGGTCCTCCAGGCCGGGGGCGGGGTCGGCGACGCGCCAGGAGTCGTCCTCGCGGACGTTCGCGGTCTCGGGCAGGAAGTCGAGCGTGCCGCCCGCGGAGAGGGCGCGCTGGCGCTCGGCGCGGGCCGCCAGAAGCTCCTCGCGACGTGCGCCGAGCGCGCGCTGCAGGGAGGCGAGCAGGCCGAGCGCCTCGGGGGTCAGGATCTCCTCGTAACGCTCGCCGAGGGGTCCGGTGACCTCGATGCCGTCAAGTCCAGCCATCTGCCTGCCCTTCCCGTGATTTCGTCTAGCGAAATTTGTCTTTTGTTGTGTGGAGAACGCTACTCCGCGGTGCCGAGCCCGGTCAAAGCGGGGCCTGCCCCAGGGCCCGTCCCGGTGCTTGCCCCAGATGGCGCGGATAACCGCGTGACCACCGGGGAAGGTGCGTGAGACGATCGGCGGGAAGACACGGCCGCACCGCGGCGTTGCACAGAGGACATATGACTCAGCCTTTCTCTGCAGACCAGACCAAGCTCGACGCCTTCGACGCCCTCGATTCCCGGGACGAAGCCGAGTACGAGCCCATGACAGGCGAACTCGACCTTGAAGACCGCCGGGCACTGCGCCGCGTCGCGGGCCTGTCCACCGAACTGACCGACGTCACCGAGGTCGAGTACCGCGCGCTCCGGCTGGAGCGGGTCGTCCTCGTCGGCGTGTGGACGGACGGCACCGCCGAGGCCGCCGAGAACTCCATGCGCGAGCTGGCGCTCCTCGCCGAGACCGCGGGCTCCCAGGTGCTGGAGGGCCTCGTCCAGCGGCGCAACCGCCCCGACCCGGCCACCTACATCGGCTCCGGCAAGGCCGCCGAGCTGCGCGACATCGTCATCGCCACCGGCGCCGACACCGTCATCTGCGACGGCGAGCTGGCCCCGAGCCAGCTCCGGCACCTGGAGGAGACCGTCCAGGTCAAGGTCATCGACCGGACCGCCCTGATCCTCGACATCTTCGCCCAGCACGCCAAGAGCCGCGAGGGCAAGGCGCAGGTCGAGCTCGCGCAGCTCGACTACCTGCTGCCGCGGCTGCGCGGCTGGGGCGGCAACCTGTCCCGGCAGGTCGGCGGCCGCGCCGCCGGCGGCGTCGGGATCGGTGGCCGCGGCCCCGGTGAGACCAAGATCGAGCTGGACCGGCGGCGGATCCGCACCCGGATGGCCAAGCTGCGCCGGCAGATCGCCGAGATGTCCAAGTCGCGCGACACCAAGCGCGGCGAGCGGCGCCGCCACGCGGTGCCCGCCGTCGCCATCGCCGGCTACACCAACGCGGGCAAGTCGTCCCTGCTCAACCGGCTCACCGGCGCCGGGGTGCTGGTGGAGAACGCGCTGTTCGCCACCCTCGACCCGACCGTCCGGCGCGCCGAGACGCCCGGCGGCCGCGCCTACACCCTCGCCGACACCGTCGGGTTCGTCCGGCATCTGCCGCACCAGCTCGTCGAGGCGTTCCGCTCGACGCTGGAGGAGGTCACCGACGCCGGGCTGGTCCTGCACGTCGTGGACGGGTCCGACCCGGCCCCCGAGGCGCAGCTCGACGCCGTCCGCGAGGTGCTCCGGGAGATCGACGCCGACGGGATCCCCGAGATCGTCGTGATCAACAAGGCGGACGCCGCCGACGAGCTCGCGATCGCCCGCCTCCAGCGGCGGGAGCCGCACAGCGTCGTCGTGTCCGCCCGCACCGGGTTCGGCATCGAGGAGCTGCGCGCCGCCATCGAGGCCGACCTGCCCGGGCTGGAGAGCGAGCTGCACGTCGTGGTGCCGTACGAGCGCGGCGACCTGGTCGCGCAGGTGCACGAGCGCGGCGAGGTGCTCAAGCAGGAGCACCTGGCGGAGGGCACGATGCTCCACGCCAGGATGCCGGCGGACCTCGCCGGGGAACTGTCCCGCTACGAAACCGTGGCGCCGACCGCATGACAACCGGGCGGGCCCGGGCTCCGAAGCCCGGGCCCCGCCCCAGGCCGGGAGGGTTCCGGGCGCGGCGACGGGTTTCGGTCCTGCCCGCTAGGGCGTTTGGAGGCGGCTGGAAGTCGTCCCCCGGTTCATCCTGGTCGCCGAACGGTGACAGCTTTCCCAATCCGCTTGACGGTCCGGTTGAAATCCGTACGGTCGTAGAGCTAAGGGGCGGGGTGATGGCTGTCGATGCGCTGCGATCAGAGGTTGTCGGACGGGCCTTCAGTGCACTACCGTGACGAAACCGATATCTCCGGTCTCGTTGCCATTGGTGGTCGTCCGGCCACCCGACCCACCGACGGTGAGTCGCCGGCATCCAGTCGGCGTTTCGGATCGAGAGCAGGTGGCCCACGCATGACAGGTCCAGCGCGAGATCGAGAGCAAGTGGCCCGCCCCACACGCACGGCAGGCCCGACCATGGGAAAGAGGGCAGGCGGCCCGCACCATCGCCACACGTCGCCCGGTTCCGCGCTGAAGCGCGCCATGCCCCACCCAGGTCGGTGACCCTATGACCGTACGGCTGTTGACGAACATCGGCAGGCTCTGGACGGGCACCGACGTCTGCAGCAACGCGGCCGTGCTCATCCACGACGACCGCATCGTCTGGGCCGGGCCCGCGTCCGACCTGCCGCAGCGCGTCCCCGGCATCATCGACGACATCGTCGACGTCGACCACGTGGAGAACCTCGGCGGCGGCCTGGTCACCCCAGGGCTCATCGACGCGCACTCCCACCCCGTCTACGCGGGCAACCGGTGGGCCGAACTCGCCATGCGCACCAGTGGATCGTCCCACTCCGCCATCACCGCGGCGGGCGGCGGCGTCAACTCCACCGTGACCGTCACCCGGGGAACCGACCCCTGGACGCTCTGCAACGGCGTCCGCGAACGGCTCCGCCAGTGGATCCTCGCCGGGACGACCACCGTCGAGGCCAAGACCGGCTACCACCTCACCCGCGACGGCGAACTCGCCGACATCCGGATGCTGCGCTCGCTCGAAGGCGAACCGGCCATGCCGCGCATCCACGCCACGTTCCTCGCCGCGCACATCCTGCCGCCCGAGTTCTTCGGCCGCCGCCGCGACTACATCGAGGCCGTCCGCCTGTGGGCGGGCGACGCCGCCGTCGCCGGGGCCGACTCCATCGACGTCTACTGCGACGAGGGCCACTTCACCGCCGAAGAGGCCCGCGCCCTCCTGCTCACCGGCAAGCGCGCCGGGCTCAAGGCGCGGATGCACGCCTGCGCCAACGAGCGCGTCGGCGCCGCGCAGGTCGCCGCCGAAGTCGGCTGCGCGTCCGCCGACCTGCTCACCCAGGCCAACGACGACGACATCAAGGCCCTCGCCCACGCCGGCGTCACCGCCACCGTCTGCCCCGGCAGCTCCCTGAACAGCAGCCGCGCGCCCGCGCCCGTCCGGCAGATGCTCGACCGCGGCGTCACCGTCGCGCTCGGCACCGACCACAACCCCGGGCAGTGCGGCATCACGTCGATGCCCCTCGTCATCGGGCTGTCCGTCGCGATGTTCGGACTCAGCGTCACCGAGGCTCTGCGCGCCGCCACCCTCGGCGGCGCCGCGGCCCTCCGCGTCGGCGACCGAGGCTCCCTCGCGCCCGGCATGCTCGCCGACATCGTCCTGTGGGACGCCGACCACGAGGGCGCGTTCGCCTGGGCGTTCGGCCTCCGCGCCCTGCGCATCTGGCGCGGCGGCGTGCCCGTCCAGCCCTGACGCGTTCTCCGCGGGTAGCGTCCCTTCATGGGCAGCGGCGTCGCGGTCGTCACGGACTCCACCGCCCACCTACCGCGGGGCCTCGCCGAGCGTTGCGCGCTGACCGTCGTTCCCCTGCAGATCGCCGTCGGCGGCGCCACCCGGGACGACATCAGCACCGGCGAGGCCGCCCATGAGCTGAACATCACGACGTCCCGTCCGTCCCCAACGCGCTTCGCGGACGCCTACAGGGCCGCCGCGGACGCGGGCGCCAGCGAAGTCGTCTCCGTTCACCTGTCCGCCGCCATGTCCGGGACAGTAGAGGCGGCACGGCTCGCCGCCGACGACGCACCCGTCCCCGTAAGGGTCGTCGACAGCGGAACCATCGGCATGGCCCTCGGCTTCGCCGTTCTCTCAGCGGCGGCCACCGCCCTGTCCGGCGGCACAGGCGAGCAGGCCGCGGACGCCGCCCTACGCCGGGCCAGGCTCACCCGGACGCTCCTGTACGTCGACACCCTTGAGCATCTACACCGCAGCGGACGGATCGGCGCCGCGGCCACACTGCTCGGCTCGGCGCTCATGGTGAAGCCCCTCCTGGACATCGCGGACGGCCGCATAGAAGCGCTGGAGAAGGTCCGGACCGCCACACGCGCCCTGGCGCGGCTGGAGGAACTGGCGGTCACCGAGGCCCGTGACCGCCGGGTCGACCTCGGCGTCCAGCACCTCGCCGCCCCGTCCCGCGCCGATTCCCTGGCCGCCCGCCTCCGCGACCGCATACCGGACGTCGAGGACGTCCACGTAGGCGAGGTAGGCCCGGTCATAGGCGCCCACGTAGGCCCCGGCATGCTGGCGGTGGTCGTGGCCCCCCACCTCTGAACCGGAGTTCGCCGGTCGCGCACCATGGCAGCCGTGCCCTCCACCGTCCAGCCGGGGACCGCAAGGACAGCAGCCTCCCGGCCGCGAGGCTCGAGCGCGTCCCGCTCCAGCTCACACCCCCTGGCGACTCTGCTGAGGTCTGCGCCCGCCGCCCCGACATCAGCTGACGGAGAGTTATCCACAGTTCCCGGAGCGTGCGCGCCAGCCCCTGAGCCCCGCCTACCGTCGGGCGATATGAACACCGACACGCGGGACCGGCTGTACTCCCTGATGGGCCGGCTGCGTCCTCCCGAGACGCCGCCGTCGGCCCGGTTACGCGCGGGTCCCGACCGGTCGAACATCCGCATCCTCGTCCTCATCTGCGTGGTCGCCGCCGTCGTGGCCGCCGGATACCTGTGGATGGCCCGGCCGCGCCCGCGGCCCTCCGCCGGGCCGCTCCCAAGCGCCACCCTCGCCGACGTCCGGCCCGCCGTGCCCGCGACCCCGGCGGCCGGCTCCACGGTGGTCGTGCACGTCCTCGGCAAGGTCAGGCACCCAGGAGTGATCACCTTGCCGTCCGGCTCCCGGGTCGCCCAGGCGATCAAGGCCGCAGGCGGCGTGCGCCCCGGCACGAAGACCGGCACCCTCAACCTCGCCCGGAAACTGGTGGACGGCGAACAGATCGCGGTGGGCGTCCGCAGCCCCGCGGCCGTCGCCGGCGCCCCGTCTCCGCCCCCATCAGGCGGTTCCGCAGCGCCCGCCGCCCCACTCGATCTCAACACCGCCACGGCCGAGCAACTGGACGATCTCCCCGGCGTCGGTCCAGTCCTCGCGCAGCGGATCGTCGACTACCGCACCCGGCACGGCGCGTTCCGCTCGATCGAACAGCTCCGGGACGTCAGCGGCATCGGCGCCCGCCGCTTCGCCGACCTGAAGCCGATGGTCCGCGTATGACCCAAGACCTCCGCCTGCTCGCCCCCGCACTCGCCACCTGGATCACGGCCGCCGTGACCATAGGTCTCCCGACGCTCCTCACTTACATCCTCGCCACCGCAACGGCCCTGACAGCCCTCTACCTCCTCATAAGAAGCCGGCGCACTCCCC
>NZ_SMJX01000179.1 GCF_004348535.1 Actinomadura sp. KC216 | reverse complement strand
GGCGGGGACGGGGCGGCCATGGCGGCGCGGGCCGCGTCCGGGCCGCCGCGGCGCCACTCCTCGTGCAGGACGTTCAGGTCCCAGCAGCCGTCCGCGGTGATCGAGACCGCGCGGCCGTCCCCGGCGCGGCGGACGCGCCCGCGGGCGACCAGCAGCCAGCAGCCGAAGACCGTCGCGGCGCACCGGTCCTGCACCGACTCGAAGAACGTGAGGTCGACGGGGCCGGTCGCGTCGTCCAGCGTCGCGAAGATCACCCGCTGGCCGGACCTGACCGCCGGGGTCTGCGTGGCGACCTTGACCCCGGCGACCAGCACCTCGCTCCCGGCGGGGCGCCCCGGCAGGTCGGCGGCCCGGACGACGCCGAGCCCGGCGAGCAGCCCCTCGTAGAAGGTGATGACGTGGCGGCTGACGTCCATACCGAGGATGTCCAGCTCCGCCTCGACCACCTCGGCGGGCGTCATCGGCGGCAGCTCGCCCGCCGGGATCTCCTCCACCAGGGCGGGCGGCGTGCCGTCCTCGTGGGTCAGCGGAAGCTGGCCCTCCATGACGTGGGCCGGGCGGGTGCCCGCCCGCTCCAGGGCGCCGACCCGGCAGAGGAGATCGCGGCGCGGGACGTCGTGGACGGCGTCGAACCCGCCCGCCAGGACCAGCCGCTCGGTCGTCGGACGGGACACGCGCGCCCGCCGCCAGAAGTCGCCCAGCGACGCGTACGGCCGGGCAGTGACGATCTTGGTGACCTCGCCGTCGGAGATCCCCTTGACCTCGCTCAACGCCACCCGGATCCCGGCCGGGCCGCCCTCGGAGACGGGCTCGGCGTGCCACGCGGCTGACGACCGGTTGACGTCCAGCGGCAGGATCGGGACGCCGAAGTGCCGCGCGTCGTCCAGGATGACGCGCTTGGGGTACAGGCCGGGGTCATGGGTGAGGACGCCCGCGTAGAACGCTGCCGTGTGGTGCCGCTTCAGCCAGGCCGACTGGTAGGTGGGCAGCGCGAACGACGCGGCGTGCGCCTTGCAGAACCCGAACGCGCCGAACGCGGTCAGCATCCGCCAGACCCGATCGACGGACGCCTCGTCGTAGCCGCGCGCCAGCGCCGTCTTCCGGAACCACGCGCCCACCACGGCCTGGCCGCGCTCGTGGTTGAGGTTCCGGCGCGCGGCCTCCGCCCGGGAGAGGCCGCAGCCGGTCATCACGTCGAGGACGCGGAGCACCTGCTCGTGGAAGACGATCACGCCGAGGCTCTCCCGCAGCACCGGTTCGAGGTCGGGATGCGGGTAGGCGGGCTCGCGGGTCCCGGCGCGGGCCTCCAGGAACGGCGTCACCATGTCGGAGTTGACCGGTCCCGGGCGGAACAGCGAGATGTCGAGGACGAGGTCGTCCAGGTCGCGGGGCTGGAGCCGGCCGATCAGCTCGCGCTGCCCCGGCGACTCGATCTGGAAGCAGCCGAGCGTCCGGGACGTGCGGACCAGCGCGTACGTCGAGGGGTCGTCGCGCGGGACGTCCTCCAACGCGATCGTCTCACCCGTGAGCCGGGCGACCTCCGCGACCGCGTGCGCCATCGCCGACTGCATCCGGACGCCGATGACGTCGAGCTTCAGCAGGCCCATCGTCTCGACGTCGTCCTTGTCGAACTGGCTCATCGGGAACCCGGCGGCGGCCCGCTCGACGGGCGTCCGGTCGCGCAGGGACGGGTTCGACAGCAGGACGCCGCACGGGTGCATCGCGATGTGGCGGGGCAGGCCGTCCAGGCGCTCGGCGATCCGGAACATGACCTCCAGGCGCCCGCTCGCCAGGTTGCTCTGCCGCAGCTCGGGCAGATCGTCCAGCGCGGCCCGGATCTGGCTCGCCCGGATCTGCGGGAACGCCTTCGCGATCGCGTCGATCTCCATCGGCGGGAGCCCGATGGCGTTGCCGACGTCGCGGAGCGCGCTGCGCGCCCGGTAGGTCTCCATCATCGACACGCAGGCGGTGGCGTCGGCGCCGAACCGGTCGAACAGCGCCTCGTACGCCTCCAGGCGCCGCGCGGACTCGACGTCCAGGTCGATGTCGGGGAGGCCGTCGCGGCTGTCGGCGAGGAACCGCTCCATGACGAGGTCGTGCCGCAGCGGGTCGAGGTCACCGATGCCGAGCAGGTAGTTGACCAGGCTGCCCGCGCCGGAGCCGCGGATCGCGCACCGGATGCCGCGCGACCTGATCAGCGCGGCGGCGTCGGCGACCGTGAGGAAGTAGGAGGCCAGCCCCTTCCGGGCGATCACGCCGAGCTCGGCGTCGAGCCGCGCGGCGGCCTCGCGCGATCCCTCAAGCCCGCGCCGGGACAGCCCCTCCGCGCAGCGGGTGACGAGTCGGGCGTACGGGTCGCCTTCGATGCTCGGGAGGTGGACGTCGTCCATGCCGAGGTCGCGCCCGGGGTCCAGGACGCAGCGTCCGGAGAGCCGCCGGGTGGCGGCGAGGAGCGCGTCCGCCTCGTCCGCGCCGCAGCTCAGCTCCGCGACGCGGCGCATCTCCGGGACGGACTTCAGGTAGGCGTGCCCGGTGCGGTCGTCCAGGTGCCGCCGGTCGAGCGGGACGAGGCGGCGCGTCACGTCCAGCACCTGCGCGACCGGATGATCGGACGGCTCCAGGTAGCGGACGGCGTTGCCGAGCACGGCGGGCACCCCGGCCTCGCGGGCGAGCGCGAGCATCCGCGCCGCGCGGGGCCCGTCGCCCCGGTCGTGGTGGTCGACGATCTCGATCACGGTCTCGGCCGTGGCGCGCCATTCCGCCAGCCGCGCCGCCGCCACGTCCGGGCGGCGGCCGGTGACTGCGCGTCCCACGTCCGACGCCGGGCCCAGCAGGACGACGAGGCCCTCCGCGTGCGCACCGACCATCTGCCGCGTGACCAGCGGTTTCCCGCGCTCCCCCGCCGCGTGCGCCGCCGTCACCAGCCGGCACAGCGACCGCCATCCGGCCCGCCCCTCGGCGAGCACCACGATCCGCTCCTCGCCCGTGGACGCGACCCTGAGATCGGCGCCGACGACGGCCCCGATCCCCGCGTCCGCACATGACCGGACGTGACGGACCGCGCCGTACAGCCCGTCCCGGTCGGTCAGCGCGAGCGTCTCCATGCCGAGGGCCGCCGCGCGCTCGGCCAGCGCCGCGGGCGGCGCGACGCCGTACCGCAGCGAATAGCACGAGGCGACGTGAACGTGCACGTCAGTCCCATACCCGGGAAAGCAGCCAGCTGTCGGCGGCGACGTCATGGCGCAGCTCGTAGACGCCGATCTCGCGGTCCGGCGTCGCCTCGATCCGCCAGAACTCCCGCTCTCCGGTGGCCTCGCCGTCGGGCTCCTGCTCCCGCCACCAGTCACGGGTCGTGACCCAGTGCTCCAGCACCCGCCGCACGGTGTAGAGCCGGCCACGCCAGACGAACCGGACAGGACGTCCATCGCTCACCCAGACGTCCACCGGGTCGCCGAACACGCGTGTCATCTGCCTCCCCCTCGCGCTCACCGCACGGGGGAAGGACATGCGGGAATTCGAACAAACGTTCGCGTCCGAGTCTAGGGAAGCCGCCCGCGCGGGAGCAAGGTGGCAAGAACCTCAGCCGTGCCTGACGGGGGTTCCAGGGGGTCGCCCCGCTGGGAAACTCAGCACAACCTGCTGAGGCGGTCGGCGACCGTCGCGGCCTCGGTGACCTCGGCCATGCCGCCGCCCGGCCACAGGTAGTACCAGCCGTCGCCGCACGGGGTCGCGACGATCATGATCTGGCGCCGCGTCCGCGTGCCGGACACGCTCAGCAGGGACTCCCCGGGTCCGGCGAACCTCCAGGAGAGCCCGCGGACCTCGACTTCGTGCGCTAGCGCCGCGAGATGGCGCCGGCGCACCTCGGCGATCTCCCGCCCACCGACTACTGACACATCAGCCTGCCTCAGCCTGGTCCGAGCCGCCCGGCGATGACCTTCGGCAACCGTCCGGCGACAATTGGTGACCGGTCTTCAGCATGACCCGAATCCGCGACCTGTGCAGCGGATTCCCGGAGAGTGGGACGCCTGATTCTGGAGCGGCCGGGATGGACCGCGGTGGCCGGCGCGACGCGCCGGGCGGGCATGCGCCAATCGGGCGGTCCGTTCCGGCCGTTGGAACCCCGTCGCCCGTGCGGAGGACCCGTCCGTGATAGAAGCCTGTGAGGACGGGCCCCCACCGCCCGCATACGCGCATAGGCACAGGCATGAGCCGCACAGGCACAGGCCGCACAGGCCGCACAGGCATAGAAGGAGCGAGCCGATGAGCGCCGTCCCCGCCGGCGACCCGTCAGGCCCCACCGAACCCGGCTCCACCGGCCCCGGCACCGACCCCGCAAAGCCGGAGACCGCAGAGCCGGAGGCCGCGCCCGCCCGTGCGCTCGCGGGGCTCCGCGAGCGCAAGAAGCAGCGGACCCGGCTCGCGCTCGTCGACGCGGCCTTAGAGCTGTTCGTGTCCCAGGGGTACGAGGCGACGACGATCGACGAGATCGTCGCGGCCGTGGAGGTGTCGCAGCGGACGTTCTTCCGTTACTTCGCCACCAAGGAGGACGTCGTCACGAGCTTCCTCGGCGAGCACGACCAGCTCCTCGCGGAGGCCCTCGCCGCGCGTCCGCCCGAAGAGCGGCCGTTCGCCGCGCTGTACGAGTCGCTGCGCGTGGTGCTGCGGACGATCGCGGAGGGCGACCCGGCCGACAGCGCCCGGTTCCGCCGCGTCCGGCAGGTGATCGAGGCGACGCCGTCGCTGATGGCGGCGCAGATGGCGCGGTACGGGGCGGCGACGGAGGCGCTGGCCGCCGAGATCGCCCGGCGCGAGGGCGTGGACCCCGTCGAGGACCTGCGGCCGAGGATCGTCGTCGCGTTCTTCATGGCCGCGACGAAGATCGCGTTCGAGGACTGCGCCCGGCTGGACATCTGGGAGCCCGCGACCGTCGCGGCCCGCGTGGAGGAGTCCGTCGCGCTGGTCGGCCGGACCATGCGCGACTGGGTTTGACCCTCCCGGCGGTGGAATAGCCCGCGGGAGTGACAGGTTGCCGAGATCGATCGACCGTCCAGGTAGGCAGGCAGGAGAGCACGGCATGCGCGCGATCGTGATCACCGAGAACGGCGGCCCCGAGGTGCTGGTGCCCGCGGAACGGCCCGACCCGGAGCCGGGCCCCGGCGAGGTGCTGATCGACGTGGCGGCGGCGGGCGTCAACTTCATCGACGTGTACTACCGGACGGGCGCGTACGCGCATGACCTCCCGTACACGCCGGGCATCGAGGCGGCGGGGACGGTCGCGGCGGTCGGCGACGGCGTCGGGGAGTTCTCGGTCGGAGACCGTGTCGCGTCCAGCGACGTGAAGGGCGGCTACGCGGCGAAGGCGCTGGTGGCGGCGGACCGGCTCGTCCCCGTCCCGGACGCGGTGGGCCTGGAGGACGCGGCGGCCTCGATGCTGCAGGGCATGACCGCGCACTACCTGACGCGGTCGACGTACCCGATCAAGGAGGGCGACACCGTCCTCGTGCACGCGGCGGCCGGCGGGATGGGGCTGCTGCTCACCCAGGCGGCCAAGGCGCTCGGCGCCCGGGTGATCGGGACGGCGTCCACGCCGGAGAAGGAGAAGCTCGCGAAGGACGCGGGCGCGGACGTCACGATGGGGTACGACGGATTCGCCGACCGGGTCAGGGAGCTGACGGGCGGCGAGGGCGTCGCGGCCGTCTACGACGGCGTCGGCGCGCCGACGTTCGAGGGGAGCCTCGCGAGCCTGCGGCTGCGCGGCACGCTGGCGCTGTACGGGGCGGCGGGCGGGAAGGTGCCGCCGTTCGACCCGCAGCGGCTCAACCCGGCCGGTTCGCTGTTCCTCACCCGCCCGATGCTCGCCCACCACGTGGTCACCCGCGACGAGCTGCTGGAGCGCGCGACCGACGTGCTCCGCTGGGTGGAGACGGGCGATGTCCGGATCCGGGTCGGGCATCGCTACGATCTTGCCGAGGCCGGCGCCGCGCACGCCGATCTGGAGGCGCGGCGGACGACGGGCAAACTCCTGCTGATCCCTTGATCGCCGGTTCCGGGCACGGCGGCTCCTTTAGGCTGAGTCCGGAATATACGATCTTCGAGGAGTCCCGTCCGCCATGACCACATACGCCGCCGAACCCCTGGAGCAGGACGAACCGCGCGTCCTCGGGCCCTACCGCCTGCTCGGACGGCTCGGCCGCGGCGGCATGGGCACCGTCTACCTGGGCGCGGAGCCGGACGGCCGCCGCGTGGCGGTGAAGGTCGTCAACCGGGAGCTGGCCGGGGAGCCCGCGTTCCTCGCCCGGTTCCGCCGCGAGGTGACGGCGGCGCGGCGCGTCCACCGGTTCTGCACCGCGCCCGTCCTGGACGCCGGGCTCGACCAGGACCCGCCCTACATCGTCACCGAGTACATCGACGGGCCGAGCCTGGAGAAGGCGGTCGGCAGCAAGGGGCCGCTGCCCGGCTCGGATCTGGAGGGCGTCGCGGTCGGCGTCGCCACCGCGCTGGCCGCGATCCACGGGGCGGGGATCGTCCACCGGGATCTGAAGCCCGCGAACGTGCTGCTGTCGTCCACCGGCCCCCGCGTGATCGACTTCGGCATCGCCCGCGCGCTGGACTCCGCCGACGGCCCGACCCGCACCGGCCAGTTCGTCGGGACGCCCGCCTACATCGCGCCCGAGGTGCTGCGCGGCGAGCCGGTCGCGCAGGCGTCGGACGTGTTCTCGTGGGGCTGCGTCGTCGCCTACGCCGGGACGGGACGCCCCCCGTTCCAGGGCAAGACGGTCGCGGAGACGTTCCACCGCATCGGCAACGACGAACCCGACCTCGACGGCCTCGACCCGCGGCTGCGCGACGTCGTCGCCGCCGCGCTCGGCAAGGACCCGCACGGCCGCCCGACCGCGCGGCAGATCCTCACCCGGCTCGTCGGCCAGGAGAGCCCCGAGTACGCGGCGGAGACGATCTCGACGACCTGGACGGGACCGGTCCCGGCACAGGGCACCGCGAACGGGTCGTCAGGTTCGTCTGGTCCGTCCGGTTCGGACGCGGGGGCGCCGCGGCCGCGGCCCGTCCCCGATCTGGAGGAACCGGCGGCCGAGCCGGCACGCGCGGCCCCGTCCTCCTCCCCCGCTCCCCGCGGGCCCGCCGCGGACGGGACGACCGTCGTCGTCGACCTGCCGTTCCCGGCGGAGTGGCAGGGCCCCAGGCGCTGGTTCACGTTAGTCCGGGGCCTGCTGGTGCTCCCGCACCTGATCGTGATGATGGCCATGTTCGCCCTGCTGGTGGTCGTGCTGGCGCTGAGCTGGCTGGTCATCCCGTTCACCGGCCGCTACCCGCGCCGCCTGTACGGGCTGGTCGTCGGCTGGCAGCGCTGGTCCGCCCGGGTCGTCGCCTACGCGTTCGGCCTCACCGGCGAGAAACTCCCGCCATTCCGGACTCTCCCGCGAGCGCGCCGAACGCGCTGAGCACATTGCGCGTCTGAATTGGCACAGCCCGCTAGGGTTCTACGCAAACGACTCCCTATTTCCAGTTCAGGATCAGGATGACCACGCACGCAGGAGAGAACGGCGAGGCCCTGCGCCCCGAGGACCCCGCGGAACTCGGCCCCTACCGGCTGGTCGGCAGGCTCGGCCGCGGCGGCATGGGGACGGTCTACCTCGGCGAGGACAGCGGCGGCCGCCGCGTCGCCGTCAAGGTGATCAACCGGGAGCTGGCCGGGGAGGGCGCCTTCCGCGACCGGTTCCGGCGCGAGGTGACGGCCGCGCGGCAGGTCCGCCGGTTCTGCACCGCTCCCGTGATCGACGCCGAGCTGGACGAGGACCCGCTGTACGTCGTCACCGAGTACATCGAGGGCCCGAGCCTGGAACGCGCCGTCGCCGACCGGGGCCCGCTGCCCGGCTCGGATCTGGAGGGCGTCGCGGTCGGCGTCGCCACCGCGCTGGCGGCGATCCATGGGGCGGGGATCGTCCACCGCGATCTGAAGCCCGCGAACGTGCTGCTGTCGTCCACCGGCCCCCGCGTGATCGACTTCGGCATCGCCCGCGCGCTGGACGCCGCCGACGGCCCGACCCGCACCGGCCAGTTCGTCGGGACGCCGAACTACCTGCCGCCCGAGCTGCTGCGCGGCGAGCCGGTCACGCCCGCGTCGGACGTGTTCTCGTGGGGCTGCGTCGTCGCCTACGCCGGGACGGGCAGCGCCCCGTTCGCGGGTAACACCGTCCCGGAGATCTTCTACCGCGTCGCGCACGACGAGCCGAAGCTGGACGGCCTGGACGCGGGCCTGCGGGACGTCGTCGCCGCCGCGCTCGACAAGGACCCGCGGAACCGCCCGTCCGTCCAGGAGCTGCTCGCCCGGCTCGTCGGCAACGGCACCACCGACCCGGCGACGCTCGCGCAGACCGTCCAGGCGGGCTGGCACGGCGCGCTGGCCGACCCGACAGTCCAGGCGCGGACCGGTCCGCCCGGCCAGACGACGCAGCTCCAGCCACCGGGCCAGATGCCCGGTCAGCCCGCTGGTCAGGCCGCGTTCCAGCAGCCGACGGCGATGCTCGGCACCGACCCGACGCGCCACGACGGCCGCCCGTCCGGACGCGGGCGCGGCTCCGGCCCCCGCCGTCCGCTGATCATCGCCGGGGCGGCCACCGCCGCGCTGGCCCTGCTCGCCGTCGTCGGGTTCACCGTCCTGAGCGGGGGCGGCCCGCCCGACAACCTCGCCACGACGTTCAGCGACGACTTCTCCAACGACGACTCCGGCTGGGACGGCTTCGGCGACGAGTACGGCTACCGCGACGGCAAGTACTTCATGCAGACCAGCGGATCGACCGCGACCGTCGGCCGGTGGGTGCCCATAGACGACGTGAAGGCCATCCCCGACCCCGTCCTCACGACCGTGACCGCCGATGTGGTGCAGGGCCCGCCCGACGCGCTGTTCGGGATGATGTGCCGCGCCAACAACACCGACAGCAAGATCACCCAGTACATGTTCCTCATCCGCAACGACGGCAAGGGCGCGGTGCTCCGCAAGGTCAACGGGGACCAGGGCAACAAGGAGCTCGGCGCCTCCGACTCGGTCCCCGGCTTCTCCGCCAAGGGCCCGAACAAGATCCAGACCGCCTGCGAGGGGAAGAACGGCGGCAAGGAGGTCCGGCTGCGGCTCTGGGTGAACGGCGAGCAGGTCATCGACAAGACGGACGCCGATCAGCCGCTCGGCAACGGCTGGACCGGGCTGGAGATCCAGCGGGGCGGCAACCCGGCCCAGCCGGTGGGCGTCCGGTTCGACGACTTCGACATGTCGAAGATCCGCGGCTAGCTGCTCGGCCCCGTCGCCCCGGTGGCCTAGGCGCCTTGGGAGGGCAGGTAGGCGTCCGTCCAGCGGGTCAGCTCGGCGAACACCTGCGAGCGGGCGGGCTCGGCCGACAGCACCAGGTCGTGCAGGCCGCCGTCGATCCGGACGAGCGTGACGTGCCGCCCGATCCTGGGCGCCCACCGCGCCATGTGCTCGACGTCCAGGACGGCGTCGGCCCCCGTCACGTCCAGCACCTTGCGGGTCGGGCGGACGCTCCGCGTCGACGCCATGACCAGCACGGGCACGTCCACGTCCAGCCCCCTGTGCAGGTGGAGCTGCCCGCGGCGGACGGCCGCCAGCCACCCGGCCCGCACCGGGAACCCGAGGATCGGCTTCCAGGCGAGGTCGAAGTCCCATTCGCCCTCGTGGTCGCGGTGGATGCTCCGCGGGTACCGGTCGGACACGCCCGCCGGGAGCTTCGCCTTCGGGAACCGCGGCCGCAGCGCCCGCGCCAGGCCCGCGCCGAGCTTGCGCATCACCAGCGGCTCGGCGATGTCGAGGAACGGGCTGTTGAGGAACACGCCGTCGACCAGGCCCTCCCCCTTGGCCTTGTCCGCCCACAGGGCGGCGATGAGGCCGCCGGTCGAGTGGCCGTTCAGCAGGAGCGTGCCGTGCCCGTCCACGTCCCGGACGATCCGGACCGCCTCGTCGATCTCCGGGAAGTAGTCCGACAGGCTCTCGATGTAGTTCGGCGTCTGGTGCGGGCGCAGCGACCGCCCGTACTTCCGCAGGTCGAGCGCATAGAAGTCGAAGCCGAGCTCCAGGTAGAAGTCGGCCAGATGCTTCTGGAAGAAGTAGTCGACGAACCCGTGCAGGTACAGTACGGCTCCCCGGCCGGACGGCTCCGCCCCGCGCCGCCGGACGAGCGTCGCGACGACCTCGCCCTCGGCGTCCCGGCCCATCGGCAGCTCGATCGCCTCGTACCCTGGGCCGAGCACATCCGGCGTCACGTCCACGCTTCCTCCCAGGTCGTGCGAACCCATTGCCCTTGATGGAACGTCATAGAGACTGAACCGTAAGACAGTCCGAACCACAACACAGCCCTCCGGCCCCCGGGAGTCGAGCCATGCAGGCCCCTCTTCGCGACCGTGACCCGCAGCGGCTCGGCCCGTACCGCCTCACCGGCAGGCTGGGCCGCGGCGGCATGGGCACCGTCTACCTCGCCGAGGACGGCGCGGGCCGCCAGGTCGCGGTCAAGGTCATCAACGCGGAGCTCGCCGACGACGAGGCGTTCAACGAGCGGTTCCGCCGGGAGGTGACCGCGGCGCGGCAGGTCCGGCGGTTCTGCACGGCCGCGGTGCTGGACGCCCGGCTGGACGGCGAGCCGCTGTACATCGTCACCGAGTACGTCGCCGGCCCGTCCCTGGACGACGCCGTCAAGGAGGGCGGCCCGCTGCGCGGCGGCGACCTGGAGGCCCTCGCGGTGAACATCGCGACGGCGCTGAGCGCGATCCACGGCGCCGGGATCGTGCACCGCGATCTCAAGCCGTCCAACGTGCTGCTGTCCCCGACCGGCCCGCGCGTGATCGACTTCGGCATCGCCCGCGCGCTGGACTCCTCCGACGGCCCCACCCGCACCGGCCAGTTCGTCGGCACCCCGGCCTACATCGCGCCGGAGCTGATGCACGGCGAGGACATCACGCCCGCGGCCGACGTGTTCTCCTGGGGCTGCGTCGTCGCCTACGCCGGCACGGGCCGCGTCCCGTTCGGCGGCGGAACGCTCCCGGAGGTGATCCAGCGGGTGACGAGCGGCGAGCCCGACCTCGACGGCCTCGAACCGTCCGTCCGCGACCTCGTCGCCCGGTCGCTGGCGAAGGCCCCGGCCGACCGCCCGACGGTCAAGCAGCTCATCCGGGCCCTGACCGGCGAGGACGAACCGCCGGCGGCCCCGCCCACGTTCGTCCTGCCGCAGGACGGCGCCCCGGCTCCCCCGCCGGAACCCGTCGCTTCGCCCGGACCCCGGGGATCGGGCGGTCCCACCGAGCCGTCGGGACCGGGCGGGCCGGCTCCGTTGCCGCAGGGCACCGCCGAGCAGCCCGTCGCGGTGACGCGCCCGGTGAACGCGCCGCCGCCTTCTCCTCCGGCACGTCCCGCTGCGCATCCCGCCGGGCGTCCCGGTGCGCGGCGCGCGCTGCAGCACCGGCGCCCGCTCATCGCGGCCTTCGCGGTGGCGGCCATCACCGTCCCGATCCTGGCCGGCGTGCTCGCTCCGGGGCCTGACGGCGTGCGCAACGGCAGCGAGGCCGCCACGACCGCCGACTCCGGCGCCGGTTCCGGTTCCGGCTTCGGCGAGGAGCCGCCGGAGGTGAAGGAGAAGGTCTTCGAGGACGACTTCAAGGACGACGGCTCGGGCTGGAAGAAGGCGTCGACGCCCAGCTGGGACGCGTCCTACCGCGACCGCAAGTACGAGCTGCACGTCCTGCCCACGACGACCGGGACGCTCGTGGACGCGCCCGTGAACGATGTCCCCGAGTCGCAGCTCGTGGACGTGAAGGTCGAGTCGTCCGAGGGCGACGGCGGTGAGGCCGGGGTCTACTGCCACGGCCAGGCCCGGGGGTTCGCGTTCCTGCTCCGCGCGGACGGCCGGGCCCGCATCGCCACGATGGACGGCCTCACGCTGACCGACCTGGCGACCGGCACCGCGACCCAGCTCCGCAACAACGAGAACCGCGTCCAGGCCGCGTGCGTGGAGGACGGTTCGCAGGTGAACCTCGGCCTGTGGGTGAACGGCCAGGCCGTCGCGACCGCCACCGCCCCGGCTCCAGACGAGGGCGCCGGGCCGAGCGGGCTGATCGCGTTCCGCCCCGAAGGGACCTCAAGCCACCCGGAGGCGACGTTCGACGACTTCGCGCTCTGCGAGGTCTGATCGCCTGGATGCCCGGATGCCCGGCGGCGCTAGTCCTTGCGGCCGGTCGTCGCGACGGTGACGCCGAGGCCGATCATCATCAGCCCGCCGGTGCCGCCGATCGCGGCGAGGCGGCGGGGCGAGCGGGCGAACCAGTCGCGGGCCGTCCCGGCGGCGATGCCCCAGACGCTGTCGCTCAGCAGCGCGATCACCGCGAAGAGCAGCCCGAACACGATCATCTGCAGGGCCACGTGCCCCTGCTCCCGCACGACGAACTGCGGGAGGACGGCCGCGAAGAACACCGTCGTCTTCGGGTTCGTCACGCCCACCACGAAGCCCTGCACGAGGGCGCGCAGGTCACCGCCGCCGTGCCGCTCCTCGTCCGCGCCGACCGTCTCCTGCAGCGAGCGGCGGTGCCGGATGGCCTGGACCCCCAGGTAGACGATGTAGACGGCGCCCACGATCTTCAGGGCGGTGAACACGACGGCGGACCGTTCCACAATCGAGCCGACGCCGAACGCGACGGCGACGGTCAGCACGAGCGCGGCGAGCACACCGCCGACGACCCCGGCGAGCGCGGTGCGCCGGCCGTGCGCGAGCGCGCGGCCGACGACGAAGAGCACGGACGGGCCCGGAATGATGATGATCGCGAAGGCCATCGCGGAGAAGGCCAGTATTTGATCTGTCGACACCATGACCGCGACACTACGCAGCACGTCCGACATGTCCTACCGAATATTCGGCCGCCGCGCCGCGGTCGGGTCGGTCCCGCCTTCGCCCCCGGTTTGGGCGGTCTCACCTCGATGGACACTGTCCAGTGGTGGCCGTTTCAAGATCGTGACGGGGGTCGCGGGCCCGGGCTAGGTTCGTCGCATGTCCGCCCCTGCCTCCGCGGCGTCCGGCCGTCCGGTCGAGATCCCGCGCCCCGCCCCGGCCGCCGCGTTCGCCTGGCGGCCGGTGCTGCTGATCGCCGGCGTGCTCGGCGTCCTGCTGCTGGCGCTCAGCGCGCGGTACGGCTACCACCGCGACGAGCTGTACTTCCGGGTCGCCGGACGGCACCTGGATTGGGGCTATCCGGACCAGCCGCCGGTGATGCCGCTGCTCGCCCGCGCGATCACGGCCGCGTTCGGCGACTCGCTCGTCGCGCTGCGCGTCCCGTCCGCGCTGTTCACCGCCGCGGGCGTGGTGGTCGCCGGGCTCACGGCGCGGGAGATGGACGGCGGGCGCCGGGCGCAGCTGCTGACCGCCGGCGCGTACGCGGTGTGCCCGTTCGCCGTCGCCGCCGGCCACCTGTTCTCGACGGCGACGCTCGACCTGCTGCTGTCGACGACGATCGTGTGGCTGGCGGTCCGGTGGGTCCGGACCCGCGACCAGCGGCTGCTGCTCGCGGTCGGTGCCGTGGCGGCGCTGGCGCTGAACGTGAAGTACCTGGCCGGGTTCCTGCTGGTGGCGCTCGTCGCGGGGCTGCTGGTGTCCGGGCCGCGCGAGTTCCTGCGGCGGCCGATGCTCGCGGCCGGGGCGCTGATCGCGGCGGCCGCCGCCGTCCCCGGGCTGCTGTGGCAGGCCGACCACGGCTGGCCGCAGCTCGACATGGCCGACGCCATCGCCGGCAACGCCGACTTCGGCGGGCGGCCCGGGTTCATCCCGTTCCAGATACTGCTGACCGGGATCTTCCCGTCCTGGCTGTGGATCTACGGGCTGTGGCGGACGTACCGGTCCGACGACCTGCGGACCTTCCGGTTCGTCGGGCACGCGTACGTGCTGCTGACCGTCCTGTTCCTGATCACGGCGGGCAAGCCGTACTACGTCGCCGGGCTCTGGGCGGCGCTGTGGGCGGCCGGGGCGGTGGAGATCGAGCGGAACGGCGCGCCGCGCGGCTTCGGATGGCTCGCGTCCGTCCCGGTGTACGCGATCACCGCGGTCACGACCGTCCTGCTGACGCTGCCCGTGTACCCGGTGAAGCAGCTGGCCGCCACGCCGCAGCCCGCGGTCAACGGGGACTCGGCGGAGACGGTCGGCTGGCCCCGCTTCGCCGCCCAGGTCGCGCGGGCCTACGCCTCGCTGCCGCCGGACGAGCGGTCGAAGGCGACGATCGTCGTGAGCAACTACGGGGAGGCGGGCGCGCTCGACAGGTACGGGCCTGACCTCGGGCTCCCCCGCGCCTACAGCGGCCACAACGGCTACTGGTACTTCGGGCGCCCGGCCGACACCGGCGGGCCGACCATCGTCGTCGGCCCGGAAACGCTCGCGGGCGCGTCCTACCTGGGACAGTTCTGGTCGGACGTGCGCCCGGTGGGCGAGATCGACAACGGTGTCGATCTCGACAACCAGGAGCAGGGCAAGCCCATCTGGATCTGCCGCGGGCAGCGCGCGCCGTGGCCGGAGCTGTGGCCGCGCCTCAAGACACTCTCGTGATCAGACCTGGAGGACGTCCCAGAGAACCGTTCCGTCGGCGGCACCGCGCCGGACCAGCAGGTCATGGGAGAGCAGGCTTCCGGCGGGCACGTCCCACGCCGGGTCGCCGCCGGTGTCGCTCCGGCCCGCCCACACCTGCGCGACGGTCCAGCGGAGCCTGCCGACGCCGTCGGGGTGGCCGGTTCCGGACGCGACGAACACGTCCCGCGCCGGGGCGGCCACGACGAGGTCGCCGTCGACGTCCTGGGCGAGCTTCTCCAGGAACCCCTCGTCCAGCAGGAGGCTCGACTCCAGGGCTCCACGCCCGGCCGCCGCCGTCCCGCCGCCGCTGAGGGAGACGGTCACGGCGCGCACGTCCGGATTCCAGCTCAGGCTCAGCTCGGGACGCCGATCGCGCAGGTTGAGCACCGCCAGCCGGCGCAGCTCCTCGGGCCGCACGCCGAGCTCGGCGCAGTGCCGCCGCGCCACATGCTCGTGCCGCCGCCCGGACGGCACCGCCTCGTCGGCGATCTCCAGCGCGTAGGTGACGTACAGATCGGCGGTGAACGGGTCGCGGATCGGCTCCTCGTCCGGCGGCAGCGGGAACTCCAGCTGGACCTCGGCCGGGACCCGCGCCTTCATCAGCGGGACGATCAGACTGGACCGCGGCTCGGTCACGGGACGCTCCTCCTGGCTGCGGCCGGTGCGATTGAATGGATCACCCTACCGCCGCCGGGGGCGCCCCGCCCGGCGGGAGGACGGGAAGCCCGCGCGGCGCACCGCCCTCGATGATCCGCCACACGGCGTCGGTGTCCAGGTGCTCTTCGACGAGGTCGCCGAGAGCGTCCAGCGTCGCCTCCCGCAACGCCTGGAACGACACGTCGGGCGCGGGCGTGAAATCGCGGCCGCTCTCCCGCGCGACGTCCTTGAGAAAGGCCCGCCTGAACCCGTCGTTCTCCATTGCGCCGTGCCAGGTCGTGCCCCAGACGGCGCCTTTCCGGCACCCGTCAAGGAACGGCTCGCCCTCCGAGGTCACCACACCATGGTGAATCTCGTAAGCGCGAACGTCCTCCTCGTAAGCCCGCCCCACCGGCCGCCCGAGAACCTTTTCCACTCCGAACTCGACTCTCGCGGGCAGCAGGCCGAGCGCCTCGACCCGCCCGGCGCCCGACTCCACGAGATCGACGATCTCCTCGGAAAGCATCTGATAGCCGCCGCAGATGCCGAGGACGGGCCGTCCCTCCCGAGCACGCCTCAAAACCTCATCGGCCATTCCCCGCTCGCGCAGCCAGGCGAGATCGCTCACCGTCGCCCGAGTTCCCGGCAGGACCACCAGATCGGCCTCCGCCAGATCCCCGGCGCTCGCCGCATAGCGGACGACGACGCCCGGTTCGCAGGCCAGCGCGTCCATATCCGTGAAGTTCGAGATCCGCGGAAAACGGACCACGACGATCCGCAGCGTCTCCCTCCCGACCGGACCTCTCGCATTGGCCCGGGGGGTGTCCAGAGCCAACGTATCCTCGGAATCCAGATAAAGCCCGAGCGTCCAAGGCAGCACCCCTAGGGTGGGACGCCCGGTGAGCTTCTGAAGCTGCTCAAGCCCCGGATCCAGCAGTTCCCGGGCACCGCGGAACTTGTTGATGACGAACCCTGCGATCAGGGCCTGGTCTTCGGGTTCCAGCAGGGCCACCGTGCCGTACAACGACGCGAAAACACCGCCCCGGTCGATGTCCCCGACCACGATCACGGGCAATTCGGCGGCCCGGGCGAGCCCCATGTTCACGATGTCGCGCGACCGCAGATTGATCTCCGCCGGGCTCCCCGCGCCTTCGCAGACGACAACGTCGTACTCGTCCCGAAGCTCCGCGAGACTGCTTTCCACAACACCGCTCAGCCACTCTTTGCGCTCCCCGTACTGAAGCGCGTCGACCTCCGCCACCGGACGTCCCAGAACCACGACCTGGCTGCGCCGATCGCTGCCCGGTTTGAGCAGGACCGGATTCATCACGGCCCGCGGCTCCACACCCGCGGCCTGCGCCTGCATGTACTGCGCCCGTCCGATCTCGGCCCCGTCACTCGTCACCATCGAATTCAGCGACATGTTCTGGGCCTTGAACGGCGCGACCTTCACCCCGCGCCTGGCCAGCCACCGGCACAACCCCGCGGTGACGACGCTCTTCCCCGCATCCGACGTCGTCCCGGCGACGAGCAGCCCCCTCACCGCAGGCTCCAGATCACGCCCGCCGCCGCGAACGTCACCGCGACCGAAATCCCCACGGCC
>NZ_SMJX01000178.1 GCF_004348535.1 Actinomadura sp. KC216 | reverse complement strand
GAGCAGGGCTGGGGACGGGCCGGCGAGACGTTCACCGTCAAGGAGGAGCTCGTCGCGTACGGGGTCGGGCCGGGCTGGTTCGGGCTGGGCGACCGCGATTTCGCGACGCACATCGTCCGGACGCAGATGCTCGCGGCCGGGTACACGCTGTCGGCGGTGACCGAGGCGCTGTGCGACCGGTGGAAGCCGGGCGTGCGGCTGATCCCGATGACCGACGACCAGGTCGAGACGCACGTGGTGATCGAGGACGAGCGCGGGCGGCGCGCGATCCATTTCCAGGAGTGGTGGGTGCGGCTGCGGGCGTCGGTCCCGGCGCTGTCGATCGCGGCGGTGGGGGCGGAGGAGTCCAAGCCCGCGCCGGGGGTGCTGCAGGCGATCGCGGCCGCCGATGTCGTCCTGCTTCCGCCGTCCAATCCGGTGGTGAGCATCGGGACGATCCTGGCCGTGCCGGGGATCCGGGACGCGATCGCGGCCAAGACCGTGGTCGGCGTCTCGCCGATCATCGGGGGCGCGCCCGTGCGCGGGATGGCGGACGCCTGCCTGGCCGCGATCGGCGTGGAGACGTCGGCCCGCGCGGTCGCCGAGCTGTACGGGCTCGGGCTGCTGGACGGCTGGCTCGTCGACGAGGCCGACGCGGACGTGCGGGTGGAGGGCATCGAGGTCCGGTCCCGGCCGCTGCTGATGAGCGACCCGGATGCCACGGCGGCGATCGCCCAGGCCGCCGTCGATCTCGCGTTCGAGCTGAAGCGGGCGGAGGAGGCGGGATGAGGCTGGAGGTCTTCGGGGTCGGCGGGCTGCCGGAGGTCGCGGCGGGGGACGACATCGCGGCGCTGATCCCGGACGGGACGCTGGCGGACGGCGACGTGCTCGTCGTCACGTCCAAGATCGTCAGTAAGGCGGAGGGGCGGGTCCTGGTCGCGGACGACCGGGAGAAGGCCATCGACGCCGAGACCGTGCGGGTCGTGGCGCGGCGCGCGCATGCGCGGGGCGAGACGCGGATCGTGGAGACGCGGCAGGGGCTCGTGCTGGCGGCGGCCGGGGTGGACGCGTCCAACACGGCACCCGGCACTGTGCTGCTGCTGCCCGAAGACCCGGACGCCTCCGCGCGCCGCATCCGCGCGGGCGTGCGGGAGAGGGCCGGGGTGGACGTCGCCGTGATCGTGTCCGACACGCTCGGGCGGCCCTGGCGGAGCGGGCTGACGGACGCGGCGATCGGCGTCGCGGGCCTGGAGCCGCTGCACGACCTGCGCGGCCAGGACGACACGCACGGGAACCGGCTCGAAGCCACGATCATCGCGGTCGCCGACGAGATCGCGGCCGCGGCGGAGCTGGTGAAGGGGAAGCTCGACGGGGTGCCGGTCGCGGTCGTGCGCGGGCTGTCGCGGCTGGTGACCCGGGAGGACGGGCCGGGCGCGCGGGCGCTGGTCCGCCAGGCCGGGGAGGACATGTTCCGGTGGGGGCCGTCGGAGGTGCTGGGGGCGCGGCGGACGATCCGCGAGTTCACCGGCGACCCGGTCGACCCGGCGGCGGTGCGGCGCGCGGTCGCCGCCGCGATCACCGCTCCGGCGCCGCACCACACGACGCCGTGGCGGTTCGTCCTGCTGGAGTCGGCGGAGTCGCGGACGCGGCTGCTGGACGCGATGCGCGACGCCTGGGAGGCCGACCTGCGCCGGGACGGCTTCTCCGAGGAGTCGATCACCAAGCGGCTGCGGCGCGGCGAGGTGCTGCGGCGCGCCCCGTACCTGGTCGTGCCGTGCCTGGTCATGGACGGTTCGCACGACTATCCGGACGAGCGCCGGTCCCGGGCCGAGCGCGAGATGTTCATCGTCGCGGCCGGGGCGGGCGTGGAGAACCTGCTGGTCGCGCTGGCGGTGGAGGGGCTCGGCTCCTGCTGGGTGTCGAGCACGATGTTCTGCCGCGACGTCGTCCGCGCGTCGCTGGGCCTGCCGGACGACTGGGATCCGATGGGTGCGGTAGGGGTGGGTCACCCGGCCGCCCCGCCGCGCGAACGGCCGCCGCGCAGCCCGGACGATTTCATCGAGATTCGCTGAGCGGGAATAGGCGGCGGGTGGCCCCGGCTGAGACAGGTGTTCGATGGTCCGGGCGATGGCCGATATGACGATTGGCATAGAGTGCCCGCATGGACGCCATGAGCTCCGCGCTTCGCCGGGCGCTGGCCCGCGCGCGTGACGGCAAGACCCTGGACCGATCCGAGGCCACGACACTGCTGGGAGCCCGCGGGGCGGCGCTCGACGAGCTGCTCGCGCACGCGGCCCGCACCCGGGACGCCGGGCTGGACGCCGCCGGACGCCCGGGCGTCATCACCTACAGCCGCAAGGTCTTCATCCCGCTGACCCGCCTGTGCCGGGACCGCTGCGGGTACTGCACGTTCGCGACCGTCCCGCACAAGCTGGACGCGCCCTACCTGAGCCCGGACGAGGTGCTGGAGATCGCGCGGCGGGGCGCGGAGATGGGCTGCAAGGAGGCCCTGTTCACGCTCGGCGACCGTCCCGAGGACCGGTGGAGGCAGGCCCGCGAGTGGCTGGACGCGCACGGCTACGACGACACGCTGTCCTACGTCCGGGCGATGGCGATCCGGGTGCTGGAGGAGACGGGGCTGCTGCCGCATCTGAATCCCGGCGTGCTGACCTGGCGCGACTTCCAGCGGCTGAAGCCGGTCGCGCCGTCCATGGGCATGATGCTGGAGACGACGGCGACGCGGCTGTTCAGCGAGCGCGGCGGCCCGCACTTCGGGTCGCCGGACAAGGACCCGGCCGTGCGGCTGCGGGTCCTGGAGGACGCGGGCCGCACGAACGTGCCGTTCACGACGGGCATCCTCATCGGCATCGGCGAGACGGCCGAGGAGCGCGCGGACGCGATCTTCGAGATCCGCCGGACGATGCGGGAGTACGGCGCGATCCAGGAGGTCATCGTGCAGAACTTCCGCGCGAAGCCCGACACCAAGATGCGCGACACCCCGGACGCCGAGCTGGAGGAGCTGGCCGCGACGATCGCGGTGACGCGGCTCGTCCTCGGGCCGAAGGCGCGGGTGCAGGCGCCGCCGAACCTCGTCGCCGACCAGTTCGCGCTGATGCTGCGGGCCGGAATCGACGACTGGGGCGGCGTGTCGCCGCTGACGCCCGACCATGTGAACCCGGAACGGCCGTGGCCGCAGATCGACGAGCTCGCCGCGCGGACCGCCGACGCGGGGTTCGAGCTGCGCGAGCGGCTGACGATCTACCCCGAGTACGTGCGGCGGGGCGAGCCGTGGCTCGATCCGCGGCTGGCGGGGCATGTCGCGGCGCTCGCCGATCCGGCGACCGGTCTGGCGCGGGAGGACGCCGTTCTTGAGGGACGTCTCTGGCAAGAGCCCGATGGGGGCTTTGACGCCTCCGGGCGGACCGAGCTGCACACCGAGATCGATACGGCCGGGCGTAGCAGCGATCGCCGCGACGACTTCGATGAGGTGTACGGCGACTGGGACGCGCTACGCGATCGTATGGCCGCGCCGCAGCGTTTCGATGCCGACGTGAAGGCGGCCCTGGCACGGGCTGAGCAGAACCCTGCGGGGCTGTCGGACGATGACGCGCTGGCCCTGCTCCACGCCGACGGCCCGGAGCTGGACTCGCTCGTCGGGCTCGCCGACGACCTGCGGCGGGACGCGGTCGGCGACGACGTCACCTATGTCGTCACCCGGAACATCAATTTCACGAATGTCTGCTACACCGGCTGCCGATTCTGCGCATTCGCGCAGCGCCGCACGGACGCCGACGCCTACACCCTTTCCTTGAGCCAGGTCGGCGACCGTGTTGACGAGGCGTGGAGCGCGGGCGCCACCGAAGTCTGCATGCAGGGCGGAATCCATCCCGACCTGCCGGGCACAGCCTATTTCGACCTCGCCCGCGAGGTGAAGCGCCGGGCACCCGACATCCACCTGCATTCCTACAGCCCGATGGAGGTCGTGAACGGCGCCTCCCGGACCGATATGTCGATCCGGGAATGGCTGGAGGCGGCGCGGGAGGCCGGGGTCGACTCGCTGCCCGGGACGGCCGCCGAGATCCTGGACGACGACGTCCGATGGGTGCTGACCAAGGGGAAACTGCCCGCCGACCAGTGGATCGAGGTCGTCACCACCGCGCACGAGATCGGCATCCCGACGACGTCCACGATGATGTACGGGCACGTCGACACCCCGTCGCATTGGGTCGCGCACATCAAGCTGCTCCGCTCGATCCAGGAGCGGACGGGCGGGTTCAGCGAATTCGTGTTGCTGCCGTTCGTCCATCACAATTCGCCCATCTATCTGGCGGGGCTGGCGCGTCCTGGGCCGACGGTCCGGGAGAACGTGGCCGTCCACGCATTGGCGCGCATACTGCTGCACGGCTCGATCCCGAACATCCAGACGTCATGGGTGAAGCTCGGCGACGAACTGTGCACGCGCGTTCTGCAAGGAGGAGTCAACGACCTGGGCGGGACGCTGATGGAAGAGACCATCAGCCGAATGGCGGGATCGGAGAACGGCTCGTTCAAGCCCATCAGCGAACTGGAGGCTATTGCGGCGCGTGCGGGCCGTCCCGCCAGGCAGCGCACCACGCTCTACGGCGAGGTTCCCGCCGAACGCCTGGAGGCGTCCCGCCGGACGGACGGCATCGGCGACTTCGGGAGGCGCCTCCCGCTCGTCGGGACGTGATCAGCGCACGCCGCGGATGCAGCTCGGGCGGCGCTCGACCAGCTCGTCCGCCGAACGGCGAAGCTCCTCCAGGACGGCTCTGACCGACGGCCGGACGTCCGCGCCGACCCGCGTCCACAGGACCATGCGGCGGTCGACGCGGGCCTCGGCCACGTCCCGGACGACGATGCCCTCCTCGCGCTCGGCGAGCGCCAGGTCGGGGACCAGGCAGACGGCGCCGCCCCGCGCGACCATCGAGAAGATGACCATGAGGTCGTTGGAGCGGTACCGGACGTCCGGCCGGAAGCCGCCGAGCTCGACGCAGGTCCGTTCGAGCAGGTCGCCATGGTTGGTGCCGACATGGCCCGTCGCCCACGGGCAGCCAGCGAGGTCGACCATCCGCACCGGGCCGCCGTCCTGGGCGAGCGGATGGTCCTCCGGCAGCCCGACCCGCATGACCTCGGTGATGAGCACCTCTGCCCGCAGTTCGGGACGCCGTGGACGGGGCAGGTGGGAGTACTCGTCGGTCAGCACCACGTCGATCTCCTGGAGGACCAGGGCCTGGAGGACGCGGTGGAACTCCTCGTCCAGGACGTCCACCACGAGCTCCGGATACGCCTCCGCCAGCCGGGGCAACGCGGGCGCCAGGACGTGCAGCAACGCCGTCTGGAACCCGACCAGCCGCACGACCCCCGCGACCCGCCCGCTCGCCGCGAGCGCCGCCTCCTCCGCGCGCTTCGCCCGCGCCAGGAGCACGTCCGCGTGCTCGGCGAGCACCTCGCCCGCCTCGGTCAGCCGCAACCGCCGCCCCGCCCGCTCGACCACCGGGACGCCGACCTCGCGCTGCAGCTGAGCGAGCTGCTGCGACACGGCGGACGGCGTGTACCCGAGCGCGTCGGCCACCGCTCCGAGCGTCCCGCGCAGCTTGAGCTCCCGAAGCACTCGCAACCTACCGAGATCCAGCATAGTGAAGAGATTCTTACACAATCCCTCCAGAAACAGTCGCTGGACCTGAACGTTAGACGGAGTCAAACTGATGGTGCGACCGAGAGAGACGGAGACCCCGCCCCCACCGATCGCCCCGCGCGGGAACGCCTAGACTCTGCGATCCCAAAGGAAAGACCATGCTGTACGTACTCGGACTCATCACCGCACTCGCCGTCCTCGGTCCCCTGTTCGGCGCCGACAGCCGCGACGGCCTCGACTGGACCCCGAACAACTTCTGGCTGCGGCGCCGTCCGGCGCCGAAGCAGGTCAGAACGACCGGTAGTCCCGGACGGGCAGCCGGGGGCCGCGCCTCGGCGGACGCCTGCCGGACGATTCCAGCAGCCGGGTGACCCGGTACCGATGACCGGCGTAGGGCTCCAGAAGTTCGAGCATCCCGGCGTCGTCGACCTTGCGGCCCGCCAGCGCCCAGCCGACCAGGCCGGGCAGGTGGTAGTCGCCGACGGAGACGGCGTCGGGGTCGCCGAGCGCCCGCTGCCTGATCTCGGCGGCCGTCCAGATCCCGATGCCCGGCAGCGACCGCAGCCGCGCCTCCCCCGCGTCCTCCTCCAGCCGCGCCGCGACGCGCGCCGCGCCGATGATCGTCCGGGCCCGGACGGCCTCCAGCCCGGACCGGTGCCACTCCCACGAGGGAATCCGGACCCACACCCCGGGCGGCGGCGGAACCCGCAGGTGCGGAGCGCCGGGCGCGGGCTCCCCGAACCTGCGCAGCAGGTACCCCCAGGCCCGCCACGCCTCCTGCCCGAGCACCTTCTGCTCCATGACCGCCGGGACGAGCGCCTCGAAGACCCGCCGCGTCCGCCCGATCCGCAACCCCGGCCGCCTCAGCACCTGCTCCCGGACGACGTCGTGCCGGGGAACGAACCCGTCCGGCTCGTCGGCGGCGCCGAGTAGCTCGGGCACCCCGTCCAGCAGCCACTCCGCGCCCGGACCCCAGGCCGTGGCCTCCACGACGTCCCCGCTCCACCGGAGCCGCACCGTTCCCGGCCCCTCCGGCGTGTAGGACGCACGCCACACCGACCCGTCCCGCTCGACGCGCGACGCCGGATCGCGCCGTCCCCGTATATGCGGCGAGAGCACGTCCAGCAGGTCGAGCGGCCACCGGGGCCGCCATTCCCGGACTCGGCCGGGGAGATGCCCAGCGGTCTTCTCCCCGGCCGCACCGGGCGGCGGCCCGGACGATGAACCAAGCCCGGACGATGAATCAAGCAAGGTGCGGCTCACAGGTGCGGGGGAGAAGTGCGACGGCCATCAAGCGGCCAGCGTACGCGGCATAGGCCGCCTACCTCAGATGGGGGTTCAGGCGTCGGTGGAGAAGCGGATGGCGGTCGGCGGGAGTTCCACGCCGGGCCAGACGCGGACGCCGGGGCGCAGCTCGTTGCCGGGGCCGACGACCGCGCCGTCGCCGAGAACGACGCCGTCCAGGACGGCCCCGGGCCCGACGCGGGCACCGCGGCTCAGCACGGAGTCGCGGACGGTCGCGCCCTCGGCGACGAACGCGTCGTCCAGCAGGACGCTGCCCACCACCGTGGCGCCGGACTCGACCACCGCGTTGCGGCCCACGGTGGTGCCGCCGCGGACGACGGCGCCCGCCGCGACGGCCGCGCCGGGAAGGGTGAGCCGCTCGCCCGGCTCGCCGGGCATCGCGGGCGAGGCGAGGGCGCCCAGGACGAGATCGCACGAGCCCTGGACGAACGCCTCCGGGGTGCCGACGTCGAGCCAGTAGGCCGACTCCACGTGGCCCATCACCGTGGCGCCGGACGCGATGAGCGACGGGAACGTCTCGCGCTCGACGGAGACGACCTCGTCCTCGGGGATCGTGTCGATGGCGGAGCGGCGGAACACGTAGCAGCCCGCGTTGATCTGGTTCGTCACCGGGTGGGGCGTCTTCTCCAGGAACGCGGTGACGCGGCCGGCCGCATCGGTGGGCACGCAGCCGAAGCGGGACGGGTCGTCGACCTCGGTGAGATGGAGCGTGACCGAGGCGCTGGACTCCTCGTGCAGCTTCACCTGGGCGCGCACGTCGTGGCCGGACAGGATGTCGCCGTTCAGGATCAGGACCGGGTCGTCCGGGCCGCAGGTGAGGGCGCCGGAGGCGTTGCGGATGGCGCCGCCGGTGCCGAGCGGCTCGTCCTCGCTGACGTAGGCGAGGTCGACGCCATGGGCGCGGTCGCCGAAGGCGGCCTGGAACATCTCGGCCCGGTAGGACGTGGCGAACACGATGCGCTCCACGCCCGCCGCGTGGGCGCGGGCGAGCTGGTGGGCGAGGAACGCCACGCCGGCCGTGGGGAGCAGCGGCTTCGGGGTGGAGATGGTCAGGGGGCGTAGGCGGGTGCCCTGCCCTCCCACCAGGAGGATCGCTTCCACTCGGTTCCTTTCTGGGGCTGCGCGCGAGCCTAGCGGGACGTCTCCGCCGCCCGCTGGTAGGAGGCCATGTGCTCCTTCGCGGACGCGGACCAGGAGAACTGCTGCGCGCGGGCGTGCGCGGCGTCGGCCAGCTCGGCGCGGCGGGACGGGTCGTCGATGAGGCCGCCGAGCGCGGCGCCGATCTCGGACGGTTCCGTCTCGGTGTAGGCGACCGCGTCGCCGCCGACCTCGGGCAGGGGGCCGCGGCGCGTGGTGAGGACGGGCGCGCCGCACGACATGGCCTCCAGGACGGGCAGGCCGAAGCCCTCGCCCCGGGACGGGTGGGCGACGACCAGGGCGCCGCCGAAGAAGCCGGGCAGCGCCGACCACGGGAGGTAGCCGGGGCGCAGGACGCGCAGCTCCAGAGGGACGGTGGCGAGGGCCGCGTCGACCTCGTCGTCCCAGCCGCCGCCGCCCGCGAGGACGAGCACGGGCGGGTCGGGACGGTCCTTGCAGGCCAGCACCCAGCCGCGGATCAGGTTCGGGACGTTCTTGCGCGGTTCGAGCGCGCCCAGGTACGCCACGTACGGGCGGCCGTGGAGGCCGAGGCGGTCGGAGACGTACTTGGTCTCCGCCTCGGACGGCCGGTGGAACACGTCGTGGTCGACGCCGTGGTAGGCCACGTCGATGTGGTCCGGGTCGGCGGACAGGACGCGGACCAGCTCGTCGCGGGTCGCGTGGGACGGGGCGATCAGGCGGGTCGCGCGGCGCGCGGCGGTGCGGGTCGCGGACTTGACGTAGCTGGTCCGGACGGGATCGTGCACCTCGGGCTCGGCGAACAGCGTGACGTCATGGATCGTGACCACCGTGGGCAGCACCGCGCTGACCGGCATCGTGTAGGTCGGCAGGTGGATGACGTCGGCCTCGACGCGTTCGGCCACGCGGGGCAGACCCGACTGCTCCCAGGCCAGGCGGGTCGCGCGGTGCACGAGGGTCGCGGGGCCCGCCACGACGCGCGCGCCGGGGATGAGGCCCTCGTAGCGTTCCTCGTCGGCGCGCTGGCACGCGACGGCGAGATCGGCGCCCTGCTCGTGCAGGGCGACCAGCAGCCCGTCGACGTACCGGCCGAGCCCGCCGCGGTCGGCCGGCACGGCGGTGGCGTCGAGCAGAATCCGAGGCGCCACGGTCCACTCCCCCATCCAGCGCGGTGGCGTAGATCACCCTTTACTCTTCGAGCCTACGCCCGCCGATGCCCCCTTTGCGGGACCTCATTCAGCGTTTACGAGCCTGAACCAAGACAATGCTCCCGCGTTCGTTCGGTGCCTTGCGGTCGGCCAGGGCCACGAGCGGCGTCAGCGGCGCGGCGGCGTTGAAACCGACCTTGCCGCCGTACGTGGACAGCGACAGGTACAGGCGCTCGGTCGCCGCCGTGCGGAACTGGTAGCTGTGCCTGACCAGGTCGAGGCCGCGCTCGTCCATCAGCTTGCGCAGGCTGTCGTGCGTGTAGGTGTGCTGGACGTGGTACTTCGCCTTGTGGGCGTCGCGCAGCTTCGGCCAGGCGTCGGCGCGGCTCAGCACGTCGGCGGACATGAATATCTCGCCGCCGGGCTTGAGGACGCGCGCCATCTCGTCCAGCGACCTCCCGCCGTCGTCGAAGTGCTCGATCGCGCAGACGGACAGGATCGCGTCGAAGGAGCCGTCGCCGAACGGGAGGCGCAGCGCGTCGCATTCGATCAGCGCGGGCGCGTGCGCGAGCGTCCGGCCGTAGATCATCTTGCCGCGGGCCAGGTCGATCGAGACGGCGTCGGCGCCGCGCCTGCGGGCCTGGCCGGCCCAGTAGCCGTCGCCGCCGGCGACGTCCAGAACTCGCTTGCCGTGCAGGTCGCGGCCCATCCAGGCGAGGAGCGTCCCCGCCTCGCGGTACCGGCACACGTGCACCTGGTGGCCCATGAAGGCCACCACATCCGAAATCTTCATCGTCCCCAACTCTAGGCCGACCGGCGGGCCGCGCGGCCACGTTCGCCTACCCTGGGCGGGTGAAGATGAAGGCCGTCGCGGTGCGGGCCCTGCGCGTTCTGCTGGTGATGCTCGCGCTGGCCTTCTGCGCCTACAGCGTCGCGTCGCAGTGGGACGCGACCGTCGAGGCGTTCCGGCAGATGTCGTGGGCGACGCTCGCCGGGTCGCTGGCCGTGGGCCTGGCGGGGCTCTTCGTCTGGATGCTGGGCTGGCGGGAGTTCCTCGGCGGGCTCGGCTCGCCGCTGCCGGTCCGGGCCATCTTCCGGATCTCGGGCATCTCCCAGCTCGGCAAGTACGTGCCGGGCAAGGTGTGGGCGCTGGTCACGCAGATCGAGATGACGCGCGAGCACAAGGTGCCGCCGGAGCGCAGCTTCGGGTCGACGCTGCTGGCTGTGGCGACGTCCGTGGCGTGCGGGCTCGCGGTCGCGGCGGTGACGCTGCCGCTGACGTCCGCGACGGCGCGCGACACCTACTGGCCGCTGTTCCTGCTGGCGCCCGTCCTGCTGGTGATGCTGCACCCGAAGGTCGTGACGTGGTGCCTGGGGCTGATGCTCAGGATCATCCGGCGTCCGCCGCTGGAGCGGCCGGTGAGCCTCGGCGTGACGCTGAAGGCGATCGGCTGGACGGTTCTGGGCTGGGCCCTCTTCGGCGTCCACACGTGGCTGCTCTGCCTGGCTGTCGGCGGTGATGGGGCGGGGCTTCCGTTCGTCGCGACGGGCGCGTACGCGCTGGCGTTCGTGGCGGGGTTCCTGGTGTTCATCGCGCCGGGCGGCATCGGGGCGCGGGAGGCGGCGCTGACGGTGGTGCTGACGCCGGTGCTCCCGGCGGGCGCGCCGGTCGTCGTCGCGATCGCGTCCCGGGTCCTGCTGACCATCGCCGATCTCATCAACGCCGGTGTCGCGTTCCTCCTGGGCAAGACCCAGCCCGACGAGGGTCCGGACACTGGGAATGAACAGCCCTCCAAAGAGCTTGTGAGGGATACGCAGCCAACGAAGGAGGGACCGTGACGGCCCCGATCACCGTGACCGACGCGACGTTCGCGGACGAGGTCCTCAGCAGCGACACCCCGGTACTGGTCGACTTCTGGGCCGACTGGTGCGGGCCCTGCCGCATGATCGCCCCCGTGCTCGAACAGATCGCGGCGGAGCAGGACGGCAAGATCAAGATCGCGAAGCTGGACTACGACGCGAACCCCGAGACGCCGAACAAGTTCGGCGTGATGGGCCTGCCGACCCTCCTGCTCTTCAAGAAGGGCGAGGTCGTGGAGCAGGTCGTCGGCGCGAAGCCGAAGCGGGCCCTGCTGAAGGTCATCGAACCCCATCTGTGAGGCCCGTCAGGGCGTCGAGGTAGGCGGCCCACAGCGGGCCGTGGTCGACCGGGCGGACGCCGGAGCGCAGGCGCTCCGGCTCCCCCGGCGAGTAGAAGCGGCGCAGGGCGGCGGCCAGGGACGGGGCGTCGTCGGGCGTGCAGATCAGGCCGTCCACGCCGTCGCGGATCTGCGCGGCGAAACCGCCGACATCGGTGGCGATCACCGGGAGGCCGTGCTCGTAGGCCATCCACACGTTCTGCGACGCGGTGGCCGTCCGGTAGGGCAGGACGAGCGCGTCAGCGGCGGCGAACAGGCCCGGGACGTCCGCCGCCGGAACGTATCCGGGGCGCAGTTCCACGCGGGACGTCAGATCGAGTGACCTGATCAGCTCGCGCGTGTCGTCCAGGCCGCCCCAGAACTCGCCCGCCACGGTCAGCGCGACGTCGTCCGGGCCTTCCGCGAGGGCGCGGAGCAGGACGTCCAGGCCCTTGTACGGGCGGACGATCCCGAAGAACAGCAACCGGCGCTTGACCTTGGCATCGGGCTCAAGCGGCGTCTCGGACGTCGGCAGGTGGGCGGGCATCTCCGCGACCTGCACCGGGCGCGTCGTGAGCCCCCGCGCCAGGTCGGCCTGCGCCTCGGAGTGGACGAGAACCCCGTCGACGCTGCGCAGCAGGCGCTTCATCAGCGGCTCGTCGTACGGCTTGCGCTCGTGCGGCAGGACGTTGTGGCACAGCGCCACCACGGGTGCCCGCCGCCGGAGCCCGGCGAGGATCCCCAGATAGGACGGGACCTGGATCGGGGTCAGCACCGCCAGCACGACCAGGTCGCAGGAGCGCAGGGCGCGGCCGGTGCGCCACCAGCCGTCCGGGCGGCGCCAGTCGAGCCTGCGGTGGGTGCCGGGGAACGGCTCGCCCTCCGGCTCGGAGATCGTCTGCTGCCCGGGATACAGGAACCCGGGGTACTGGGCCCGCCACGACTCGATGACCACGTCGTGCCCGGCGGCGGCCAGCCGGTGCGCCAGCTCGGTGGTGTGGTGGGCGCCGCCGCCCTTGTAGGGGAAGGCCGGGCCGACAATCGCGATGCGCATCATGGGCGCCGCTAGACGTCGCCGCGGGATCGGACGATCAGGTCCGCGAGCAGCGCCAGCGACGCGATGATCAACCCCGTCACGAAGATCATGATGGTGTTGTTGGCGAAGTAGCCGAAGTGCACCACCATGTCGAACACGCCCTTGAGCAGCCCGATCACGATCAGCCACAGCGCGGGCGGCATCAGCACCTTGAGCGGGTTGAAGTACATCACCATCCGCAGGACCTGAAGGATGTAGCGGTAGGCGTCCTTGGTGAAGTGGAACTTCGACTTCCCGGCCCGCTTGGCGTAGTCGATCGGCATGTACCGGACCGGGTGCTGGTTCGACAGGAACGCGATCGTGATCGTCGTCACGCAGGAGAACCCGGGCGGCAGCAGCCGCAGGTACGGCAGCGACACCTCGCGGCGGAACGCGCGCAGCCCCGAGTTCAGGTCGGGGATCTTGGTGTTGGTGAGCCGCTCGGCGACCTTCCGGATGAACCACTTCGCGGGGACGCGCAGCGCCTTGTGCGAGCCCTCCTCGCTGGTGCGCGCCCCGACGACCTGGTCGACGGACGGGTCGGAGTCGAGGACGTCCACGAGCTCGGGGATCCGCTCGTTGGGGTAGGACATGTCGGCGTCCGTCCACACGACGATCTCGCCGCGGGCCTGCTGCGAGCCGATCCGCCGCACCGTGCCCGACCCGCTGTTGTGCTGGAACGCCATGATCCGCATGTTCGGGAAGCGCGGCGCGGCCTCCTCCAGCCGGGCGAGCGTGTCATCGGTGGAGCAGTCGTCGACGGCGAGCAGCTCGTAGGTCTTGCCGCTGTCGTCCATCGCCTTGCAGATGCGCTCGACCTCGTCGATCACGTGGTCCTGCTCGTTGTAGCAGGGCAGGACGATCGTGACGTGGACGGGCCCGGACGCCGGTTCCGCGGGCTCGGGAACGGCCTCGGTCCGGGGCACGTGCGCGGACCCGGGCACATGCGCGGGTTCGGGGACGCGCGCGGGCGGCGGTTCCGTCGCGGGCTCGGGAGCGGGCTGGTGCGTCGGCTCGGCAGACTGGGTGCTCACGCAGCGCGAGGATACTCGCCTGGACGGACCTCGTCCGACTTAACGCCCTCCCGGCTCGGCGATCCACACGTCCACGGTGAGGCCCCACGTCCCGCCGGGCGGGTTCACGAGGGTGCGCCCGTCCTGCCGGGTCGTCAGGTGCATGACCCGCTTCGGCGTCCCGTACGGCGCGACCTGTTCCCGCTTGGCCGCCATGACCACCGGGCGCCGCCCGGCGGCGGTGACGGCGGCGGCGACGCGCCGCACGTCGGCGGGCGCGGCGCGGCTCGAGGTCCGCGCGGCGGGCAGCCCGCACATGCCGCGGACGACCTGGAGGAGCCGGTCGGCGGTCGAGCGTTCCACGACCACCACCGAAGCGCGCGGCGGCAGCGCGCCGCACATGCCGTCGACGGCGGCGACCTCGTGCTGCTCCGTCCTCGTCACCAGGAACCCGGCGGACGTCACCACGATCGGGACCAGCATCCCCGCGACGCCGAGGACCGCGCCCGTCCGCACCACCCGGCGCCCGTAGCCGAGGCGGCGGACGCGCTTGGCCGCCCATGCCGACGCGAACACGGTGAACAGCAGCAGGCCGGGGATGACCAGCCCGATCAGCCGCCGCGACGCCCACGGATGGTCGGGCGTGATGCCGGGCCTGACCAGCACCTGCGTGGTCGTCCAGACGATCATGGCGTAGGGCAGCAGCCACTCCGGGGCGTGGCCGCGCAGGAGCCGCCGGGCCAGCAGCGCCGCGCCGAGCGTCGCGAAGAGCAGCGCGGGGATGCCGATGTACCAGGACACCCAGTACAGCGTCTGCTCCGAGTACTGGCGGGTGCCGTCCACGGGGAGGTGCTGGATCTTCTGGACGGTCTCGATGAACTGGACGTTCAGCTCGTCGTCGCGCGTGGCGGGCTCCCGCCGCACGGTCTGCACCAGCGGCCGGAGCGCGAACCCGAGCATGACCAGCACGGTCAGGATGGCGGCGGCGCCCGGCACCCGGCCGCGCGCGACGGCGGCCCCGGCGCGGCGCAGCCGCAGCGCCGTCCGCTTCCACCGCAGCAGCACCACCATGATCACCGTCGCGGCGGCGACCGCCGCCGCGATGGCCAGCAGCGGGCGCAGGGACGCGCCCAGATACGTCAGGTAGGGCCGCGACATCGTGAAGCCCTGCAGCAGCCCCGCCCCTGCGCCGAGCAGGAGCCCGCCGCCCGTCCAGTAGCCGATGCCGCGCCGGTGCGCCACGTAGAGCCCGGCGAACGCGAGGACCGGCAGGACGTCGCGGAGCCCGTCGATGCGGACGAGCACGATGAGCCCGAGCGCGAGGCCCCCCAGGAACGCCTTCAGATCGGCGGCCCGCCCGTCCGCGCGGCGGGCGTCGTAGATGAGTGACAGCCCGCCCAGCAGCAGGACGATCGCGGGCAGCTCGCTGAAGGTGCTGCGGGACACGTAGAGCATCGGCAGCGTCAGCGCCAGCAGCGCCGCCCCTGCGGGTGCCCAGCGCGGCCCGACGAGCCGCGCCACCAGCCCGGCGAACGCGAGCACGCAGCACGCGCCGAGCAGCGGCGCCATCAGCAGCATCCCGTGCACGCCGCCGAGCCAGCCGCCGAGCGTCAGCACCAGCGGCAGGCCCGCCATGAACTGCGGGACGATCGCGCCGTCGTGCTGGTAGAAGGCGGGGCTCTCGAAGTACAGCATCCGGTCGGGGCCGCCGAACGCCTGCTCCATCAGCGGGATCGGCAGCGAGCCCTCGTTCTTCAGCCAGACCGCGTACTGCACGTAGGACGCCGGGTCGCGGCGGACGATGATCTGCTCCGAGCACATCACCACCTGGAGCACCAGGAACGCGACCGCGATCCCGAGCACGGCGGCGACCGGCCCCCAGGTCGCGTCGCGGAACGCGCCGTCCACCCGGCCGCGGAGCACGAGCCACAGCGCGGCGGCCGCGACCGGCACGAACAGCGCGATCGCCGGGACGGGACGGAACGCGCCCGCCATCAGCAGCGGCAGCGAGACGGCGAGCCACGCCGCGATGAGCAGTGCCGGGGCCACCGTGACCCGCGCGAGCAGCCGACCCGCGTCCATGAACCCCCGCCCGTGGAAGACTCCGTGTTCCGTGCGGAGCGTAGCGGCCCCGGCCGGGTCATGGCCCCCGGCGCGATCATGCGGGCATACGCTCTGACCCATGAGCGCACACGCCGCGGACGCGGCCGGGCCCGCCGACCTGCTGCGGCGCCGGGTGGCGGACGACCCGTCGAGCCCTCTGGTGACCTTCTACGACGACGCGTCGGGCGAGCGCGTCGAGCTGTCCGCGCGGACGTTCGACAACTGGGTCGCCAAGACCGCGAACTTCCTGGTGGACGGCCTCGCCGCCGAGCCCGGGACGCGGGTCGTGCTCGTCCTGCCGCCGCACTGGCAGACGGCGGTGTGGCTGATGGCGTGCTGGTCGGCGGGACTGGTGGCCGAGCCCGTCGACCCGGACGCGGTACAAGATGGCTCCGCGCCCGAACCGTCCGACACCTCCGGCCCGTACCTCCTGGCGGCGGCACAGGAGGTGCTGGACGTGATCGCGGACGACGGGTGGGCGGGCGGAGCGGAGGAGATCGTCGGCCTGTCGCTGCACGCGCTGGGCGGCCCGCTCGCGGACTGCCCGCCCGGCGTCACCGACTACGCGGTGGAAGTGCGCGCCTACGGAGACAGGTTCGTCCCAGACCCGCAATTGTCGCCCGAGGCGCCCGCATTGAATGTGACAAAGGCCACATTCAGCGCCGCCGACCTGGTCGGAGCGGCCCGTGAGGCGGCCGAGAAGTGGCGACTAGACGCGCGGGACCGCCTCCTGGTTGACATGCCGTTCACCACATTGGACGGGGTACTGACCGGCTTGCTCGCACCACTAGCCTCGGGTGCTTCCGTCATAATCCAACGAAACTTCGACGAATCCGTACTAGAGCGACGCGTGACCCTGGAACATGTGACGGTGGTGGCCGGGCCGCCCGGACGGAATGAACCATCCGGGTCCCCGCGGCGGCTCGCCTGACCTACGCTTCCCCTTGCCCCAACGACGCCCCGTGCCCACCAGACGTCCTGCCCACCAGACGCCCATCCAGACCCCCGAAAGCGGGCCGCACCCCGGACCTCGGAGCCGATGAACAGCAACCCGATGTACATGGAGTACGTCGACGACGCCGACCCGCGGCAGCGGCCGGCGGCGTCTCGACGCGGCTGGCGCATCCTCGGCTGGGTGTGCATCGGGCTGTCGGCGGTCATGGTGGCCGGCTCCCTCACCGCCTACGGCCTGTACCGCAGGGCGTTCGGGAACATCGCGCACGAGGACGTCAACGCCCAGCTCGGCCCGAACCGGCCGAAGAAGCTGAACAGCGCGCTCAACATCCTGCTGCTCGGGTCCGACACCCGCGAGGGCGCCAACGCCAAGTACGGCCGGTCGATGAAGAACGAGCCGCCCCGCTCGGACACGATGATCCTGCTGCACCTGTCC
>NZ_SMJX01000177.1 GCF_004348535.1 Actinomadura sp. KC216 | reverse complement strand
GGGTGGGGCTAGTAGGCCCTTGGCTCTTAGGGGCGCTGAGACTACCTGGGCGGTGGCGAAGGCGTGGTGGACGAGGTCCGGGTCCAGGTGTGACGGCTGGTGCGTCGCCTGGGCCAGGTCCCAGGAGTGGACGAGCGGCTCCAGGATGTAGGCCTCCAGGTAGTCGGCCAGCGGCAGGTGGCCCAGGGCGCCGAAGGGGATGGGGGTCCGCAGGGCGTCCGGGGTGAGTGCGGCGGCGCATTCCTTGCGGGCCGCGCGCCAGCTCATCAGGACGTCGTCCGGGACGAACCGGGCCGGGTCGCGGCCGACGTCCGGAAGGGGCTCCCCGGTGGCCAGGGCCTGGACGAGGTGCTGCCCGCCGGTGACATGGCCGGCGACGTCCAGGGCGGTCCACCCCGCGCAGGGCGACGGCGCGTCCCAGCCGTCCGGGGAGACGCCGGCGACCAGGCCCTCGAACAGGTCGAGGGCCCGGTGGTAGCCGCTGAGGTTCTGAGCCATCTGGTCAGTGACGCGCGATCCGACCGGCCTGTCAAGCGCTATTGCGAAGGTCACCTGCCTCCACCGGCGGAGCGCGTCAGGCCGCCGGGCCGCCGCGCTCGCGGAGCATCTCGTTCATCAAGGTGATCTCGGAGCGCTGGCCGTCCACCATCGTGCGGGCCAGGCGGCGGACCCGGTCGTGGTCGGTGCGGGCCAGCACCGCCTCGGCCATGGCGACGCCGCCGCGGTGGTGGGCGGTCATCAGGCGCAGGTACAGGATCTCGGCGGCGCTGCCGGACGCCTTCTCCAGGTCGGCGAGCTGCTCCCGCGTCGCCATGCCCGGCATCGTGCCGGGCCGCTGGTGGCCGCCGTGCCCCGACATCCACCGCATGGCACCCGCGGGGTCGGCCTTGGGGAGGCCCCACTCGTCCAGCCAGGCCGTCATCATGCCGATCTGCGCGGACTGGGTGTTGATGATGTCGTAGGCCAGGAGGCGGACGTCCTGGTCGTCGGTCCGGTCGCGGACGATGAACGACATCCGCACCGCCTGCGCGTGGTGGGAGCTCATGTCGCGGGCGAACCCCGCCTCCGGGCCGTCCGTGCCGGGCTCGCCCGCCCGGGACAGGGTGAGCGCCACCAGCGCCGCGCCGGTGACGAGGACGAGGGCGGCGAGGACGACGGCCACGCGCCGCCCCCGCCCCGCCTCTGGTGTCACGGCGTGTCCTTCCCGCCGTCGCACGGCGCGCCCGGTTCGGGCGTCTGCGGGCCCTTCACGAAGGCGCGCAGGAACTGGTCGGCGCGCTTGTCGGAGGCGTCCTGGAGCTTGAGCTGGCGGCCCCAGGCGGTCAGCACGATCGGGGCGTCCAGCGACGGGTACGGGCTCAGGAACGTGTAGTCGGTGCCGGTGACCTTGGCCTTGAGGGCGTCGAGCTGCGCGGCGGGCAGGCCGGGACGGTAGGCGAACCAGACGGCGCCGTGCTCCAGGGAGTGGACGGCGTTCTCGTTGCGCAGCGGTGTGTCGTACACGCGGCCGTTGCAGTTGTGCCAGGCGGCGTCGTGGTCGCCGCCCATGGGCGGGTCGGTGTCGTACTTGACCGTGCTCGTGGTGTGGTCGCGGCTCAGGCCGTCCTTGGTGACCATGCCCGCGATGGACTCGTCCGCCGACGACGGCCTGGACTGCATGAACGCGTAGCCGATGACGACGGTCGCGACCACGCCGATCAGGGTGAAGAAGGCGATGACGCCCCACGGTGTCTCGCGCTGCGTGAGCGCGTTCTTGGTCTTGCGTGCGTTCTTGTTGCGGGCGCTCTTGGACATGGGAGCGGTCCTCTCGGTGTTGTGGCTGGATGTCGGACAAAAGGGCAGCGCCGCATCGCGACAGACGTCGATACGGCGGATGCGGCGGCCTTACGGCCGGTCCGTCACAGCCGGAGCACCTGGAGAGGGGGCGGGAACGCGGGGGCGGACGCGCCCGCGGCGGGCCGGACGGGCGTCCAGCCGGTCCGGGCGGGCAGCCGCGTCGCCGGGCGGCGCAGCGCGAGCGCCAGGCCGAGCAGGACGAGGGTGAACAGGGCGGCCAGGCACAGGCATGCGTCCAGCGGCGGCGCGGGCCGGTCGTCCAGCGGCGCTGTCAATACCGTGTCAGAGAGGCTGTGAAGGCCGTGGAGCGCCGAACCCCCAGGGCCGGGAGTGTGGTGGCCGGTCACGGCGGACGCGGCGGCCACGGGGACGCTCACGGCGTGCTCGGTGCACAGGCGCTCCACCGGGCCGTGCCGCAGCCCGTAGCTGAAGATCAGCCCGCCCACGACGAAGAGCACCACGAGCAGCCCTGCCGGCCCGTGGCGCCTGCGCGGGGTCGTACCGGACACCGTCACGCTCCTGAATGCGACATTCGCGCCGTTCCAACGCGGGAGCCGGGCCCCAGGTTCCCACGTTCCGGGGCCCGGCGGCGGAGGCCGGTGCGTCCGGGGATGTCGGCGCCGCGAGATAGTGTCGGAGCGTGACCAGCAGGGCGGAATCGGGCGAGCCGGAGGGCCTTTTCGACGCGCCCGTCCCGGAGCGCGGGCCGGCGCAGACAGCGGCGGCCGCCCCGGCCCAGGCAGCGGCCGGCGGGGGAGACGTGCGGCAGCCGCTCGCCGTGCGGATGCGTCCCCGCGCGCTGGACGAGGTCGTCGGCCAGGCCCATCTGCTCGGCCCCGGCACCCCGATCCGCCAGCTCGTCGACCGGGACGTGCCGATGTCGCTCGTCCTGTGGGGCCCGCCCGGCACCGGCAAGACGACCCTCGCCACCGTCGTCAGCCACGTCACGTCCCGGCGGTTCGTGGAGATCTCCGCGGTCAGCGACGGCGTCAAGCGCGTCCGCGCCGAGATCGACCTGGCGCGCCGCGAGCTCGGCATGGCCGGTCGGCAGACGGTCCTGTTCGTCGACGAGGTCCACCGGTTCAACAAGGCCCAGCAGGACGCGCTGCTCCCCGCCGTGGAGAACCGCTGGGTGTCGTTCATCGGCGCCACCACCGAGAACCCGTTCTTCTCCGTCATCAGCCCGCTGCTGTCGCGGTCGCTGCTGCTGACCCTGGAGCCGCTCGGCGAGGACGACCTGCGCGAGGTCATCCACCGGGCGCTCGCCGAGGAGCGCGGCCTGGGCGGCGCCGTGACCCTCGACGCCGCCGCCGAGGACCACCTCGTCCGGCTGGCCGGGGGCGACGCCCGCCGCGCCCTCACCTACCTGGAGGCCGCCTCGCTCGTCGTCGACGACGGCGGCGCGATCGACGTCGGCGTCCTGGAGAAGGCCGTCGACCGGGCCGCCGTCCGCTACGACCGCGAGGGCGACCAGCACTACGACGTCATCAGCGCGTTCATCAAGAGCATCCGCGGCAGCGACCCCGACGCCGCCCTGCACTACCTGGCCCGCATGATCGAGGCGGGGGAGGACCCGCGGTTCATCGCCCGGCGGCTGATCGTCCACGCCAGCGAGGACGTCGGCATGGCCGACCCGACCGCCCTGCAGACCGCGGTCGCCGCGGCGCAGGCGGTGGAGTTCGTCGGCCTGCCCGAGGCCCGCATCAACCTCGCCCAGGCGGTGATCCACCTCGCCCTGGCGCCCAAGTCGAACGCCGTCATCACGGCCGTCGACGAGGCGCTCGGCGACGTGCGCAAGGGCCTGGTCGGTCCCGTCCCCGGGCATCTGCGCGACGCGCACTACAAGGGCGCCGCGAAGATCGGGCACGGCGAAGGCTACAAATACGCGCACAATCACCCCGGCGGTGTGGTGAAACAGCAGTACGCTCCCGATTCGGTCGACGGGCGGGAGTACTATCGGCCGACGCGGCACGGCGCCGAGGCCCGGTTCACCGAGGTCCTCGCGCGGATACGGTCCGTCCTGCGCGGCCCGCCCGGCGAGGGACGCGGCCGCGGCTGATCGATCTTGTCCGCCCGGTGCTCCCGCCATGCGGTGCGGGGGACCGGTAAGGTCGATCAGGCCATGCCCGGCGCGGACAGCCGGAATCGCACGAACGGAAAGCCCTGATGCTCACTGGTGGACAGCTCGCAGGTCTCATCGTGGCCGTGTTCTGGGCCGTGCTCGTCACGTTCATCGCGCTCACCCTGCTGAGGCTCGCCCGGCTCCTCCGCGAGGCCGGCGACCTCGTCCGCGACATCGGCGACCAGGCGGGCCCCCTGATGGACGACATGACCCGCACGGTGCAGCGCGCCAACGAGCAGCTCGGCCGCACCGACGTCATCACCAAGCAGGTCGCCGGAGTCACCCAGAACGTCTCCGCCGTCACCACCGTCATGACCTCGGTGGTCGGCGGGCCGCTTGTGAAGGCCGCCGCGTTCTCCTACGGCGTCCGCAAGGCCCTTGCGAACCGCGACGACGACGCCGCCCACTCCGGCGACGCCCCGTCCCGGCAGGACCGTTCCCGCAGCGGCCGCTCCCGCGGTGGCCGGTCCCGCAACGGCCAGGCCCGGACCGCGCGGCCGGAGCTGCCGGCCCGCTCCTCGGGCAGGGGACGCAGATGAGGCGGCTGTTCTGGCTCACCGTCGGCGCGGGCGCCGGCGTCTACGTCTCGCACCGCGTCAAGCGCCGCGTCGTGCGGTTCACGCGGGCGTGGTCCCCGGAGGGCGTCGCGGCGCGCGCGGTGTCGACCGGGCAGGGCGCGAGTGAACGGCTGAGGCATTTCGCCTCCGACGTCCGTACGGAGATGAGGGCCCGCGAGGAGGAGCTGCGCGAGGCCGTCCGCATGGACCAGGCCCCGCCGGACGCCGAGCTCTCGCCACCTCGCCGGGTGCTGAGAGCGCGTTACACGATCATCGACCACATCGACCACGACACGACCGATCACGACAAGGATGGCCACTGATCATGGAGTCGGCAGAGGTGGCACGCCGCTTCCTCACGTTCTTCGAGGAGCGCGGGCACACGGTGGTGCCCTCGGCCAGCCTGGTCGCCGAGGACCCGACCCTCCTGCTGGTCAACGCCGGCATGGTCCCGTTCAAGCCGTACTTCCTCGGCCAGCGCACCCCCCCGTCCCCGCGGATGACCAGCGCCCAGAAGTGCGTGCGGACGCCCGACATCGAAGAGGTCGGCAAGACCACCCGGCACGCCACGTTCTTCCAGATGCTGGGCAACTTCTCCATCGGCGACTACTTCAAGGAGCAGGCGATCCCGTTCGCCTGGGAGCTGCTGACCCGGTCCCGGGACGACGGCGGCTTCGGGTTCCCCGAAGAGAAGCTCTGGGTGACGGTCTTCACCGACGACGATGAGGCCGCCGACCTCTGGCACAACAAGGTCGGCGTCCCCACCGACCGCATCCAGCGGCGCGGCATGGAGGACAACTTCTGGTCGATGGGCGTCCCCGGCCCGTGCGGGCCGTGCTCGGAGATCTACTACGACCGGGGCCCCGAGTACGGCCGCGAGGGCGGCCCCGTCGCCGACGAGGACCGCTACCTCGAAGTGTGGAACCTCGTCTTCATGCAGTACGAGCGGGGCCCGGGCGAGAGCAAGACCGACTTCCCGATCCTCGGCGACCTGCCCGCCAAGAACATCGACACCGGCATGGGCCTGGAGCGCATGGCGGCGATCCTTCAGGGCGTCGACAACATCTACGAGACCGACACCCTGTGGCGCGTCCTCGACCGCGCCGCGGACCTGACCGGCGCCCGCTACGGCCGCGACCACCGCGCGGACGTGTCGCTGCGCGTCATCGCCGACCACGTCCGCAGCGGGACGATGATGGTCGCCGACGGCATCCGCCCCTCCAACGAGGGCCGCGGCTACGTCCTGCGCCGCATCCTGCGCCGCTCCATCCGCAACCTCCGCCTCCTCGGCGGCGAGAACGCGGGCCTCATGCACGAGCTGACCGCCGTCGCGATCGCCGCGATGGGCGAGCAGTACCCCGAGCTGGTCCGCACCGCCGCGAACATCCACACGGTCATCGACGCCGAGGAGGACTCCTTCCTCCAGACGCTCCGCACCGGCACCGCCATCTTCGACACCGCCGTCGAGGAGACCCGCCGGTCGGGCGGCGCGACCCTCGCGGGCGAGCAGGCGTTCAAGCTCCACGACACCTACGGCTTCCCGATCGACCTGACGCTGGAGATGGCGTCCGAACAGGGCCTCCAGGTGGACGAGGAAGGCTTCCGCCGCCTCATGCGCGAGCAGCGGGAGCGCGCCAAGAAGGACGCCCGCGACAAGCGCACCGGCAACCTGGACGTGTCCGTCCTCGACGAGCTGCTCACCGGCGCCGGCGGCCAGGTCGACTTCATCGGCTACCGGCACCTGCTCGGCGACGCCCGCCTGGTCGGGCTCCTGGTCAACGGCGCCAACGCGCCCGCGGCGGGGGAGGGTACGGAGGTCGAGGTCGTCCTCGACCGCACCCCGTTCTACGCCGAGGGCGGCGGGCAGCTCGCCGACCACGGCGTGATCAGGCTCGGCAACGGCGCCGTCATCGAGGTCACGGACGTGCAGTCGCCGCTCGCGGGCCTCATCGTGCACCGCGGCCGCGTCGTCGGCGGCGAGGCGCAGGCCGGCGACTCCGCGCACGCCGAGGTGGACGTGGAGCGCCGCCGGGCGATCTCCCGCTCGCACACCGCGACCCACCTGGTGCACGCCGGGTTCCGCCGCGCGCTCGGCGAGTCCGCGGCGCAGGCCGGGTCGGAGAACTCGCCGGGCCGGTTCCGGTTCGACTTCACCGCGTCCGGCGCCGTCCCGCCGAGCGTGCTCCGCGACGTCGAGGACGAGGTCAACGAGGTCCTGGTCGGCGACCTGGACGTCCGCGCGTTCCACACCTCGATCGACGAGGCCCGCGCGATGGGCGCGCTCGCGCTGTTCGGCGAGAAGTACGGCGACGAGGTCCGCGTGGTCGAGGTCGGCGACTACTCCCGCGAGCTGTGCGGCGGCACGCACGTCGCCCGCTCCGGGCAGCTCGGCCTGATCAAGGTGCTGGGCGAGTCGTCCATCGGCGCCGGGGTCCGCCGGGTCGAGGCGCTCGTCGGGATCGACGCGTTCCGGTTCCTGGCGCGCGAGAGCGTCCTGGTGGCGCAGCTCGCCGAGCAGATGAAGGCCCGCAAGGAGGAGCTGCCCGAGCGGATCTCGGGCGTCGTCACGCGGCTCAGGGACGCGGAGAAGGAGCTGGAGAAGCTCCGCTCCCAGCAGGTCCTCGCCATCGCGGGGTCGCTCGCCGACACCGCCAAGGACGTCGGCGGCATCGCGTTCGTCGGGCACCGCGCCCCGGACGGCACCGGCGCCGACGACCTGCGCAAGCTCGCCGTCGACGTCCGCGGCCGTCTGACCTCCAGGCCCGCTGTGGTCATGGTCGCCGGGGTGCCGAAGGACCGTCCCGTCGTGGTCGTCGCCGTCACCCAGGGCGCCCGCGACCGGGGCCTGAAGGCGGGCGGGCTCGTCGGGCTCGCCGCGAAGGCGCTCGGCGGGGGCGGCGGAGGCAAGGACGACCTCGCGCAGGGCGGCGGGGCGAACCCGGCCGCCATGGGCGACGCCCTCGCCGCGGTCGAACAGGCCGTAGGGGCCGCGTGAGCCCGGGATTTCGGGGCAAGGACACCGGGACCGGCCCGCCGAGCGGGGGCGAGGCGATGAGGCAGGGGACCCGGCTGGGGATCGATGTGGGGAGTGTCCGGATCGGGGTCGCGCGCTGCGACCCCGGCGGGATCCTCGCGTCGCCGCTGGAGACCGTGAAGAGCGGCAAGGGCGACATCGACCGGATCGTGGCGCTCGTCGCCGAGCACCAGGCGATCGAGGTCGTCGTGGGCCTGCCGACGTCGCTGTCGGGCCGCGAGGGCCCGGCGGCGGAGGCGGCCCGCGGGTTCGCGGCCAGGCTCGCCGACCGGCTGCCACCGGGCGCGGTCCGGCTGCACGACGAGCGGCTCACCACCGTGACGGCGGAGAGCGGCCTGCGCGCCGGGGGCGTGCACGGCAGGGCGCGGCGGGCGGTCGTCGATCAGGCGGCCGCGACCGTCCTGCTCCAGGCGGCCCTCGACGCGGAACGGTTGACTGGACGTCCCCCAGGCGAGATCGTCCGGGGAAGCTCATGAACGACTTGGACCTCTTCTCAGACCCGTACGGGGACGGCCGCCAGTACGACGAGCGCCACGGCCGGCGCGACCAGCGCCGCGTCCGCAAGCGCCAGAAGCGCCGCAGGCGCAACGGCCGCGCCGCCGCCCTGTTCGCCATGGCGTTCCTGGTCGCGGTGTTCGGCACCGGCGGTGTCCTTGGGTACGCGTGGCTGGACGACAAGCGCCACCCGCCCGACTACGACGGCCAGGGCTCGGGGAAGGTCACCGTCCAGATCAAGGACGGCGCCTCCGGCTCGCAGATCGGGGCGACGCTGGAGGAGCACCGCGTGGTGAAGAGCTCCCGCGCGTTCGTGCAGGCGTACACGAAGGAGACGCGCGCCTCCAGCATCCAGCCGGGCTTCTACCAGATGCGGCTGAGGATGTCGTCGGCCGCGGCGATGGCGCTGCTGCTGGACCCGAAGTCCCGGGCGGGCAACCAGATCACGATCCCGGAGGGCCGCCGCGCCATCGAGACCTACGAGCTGCTGGCGAAGAAGACCGGCATCTCGGTCAAGGAGTTCCAGGCCGCCGCGAAGAAGCCCGAAGCGCTCGGCCTGCCCGCGTACGCGAAGGGCAAGGTGGAGGGGTACCTCTACCCGGGACGCTACGACCTCGACCCGAACGGCTCGGCGGAGCAGATCCTCAAGCAGATGGTCACCCGCTTCAACGAGGAGGCGGAGAGCGTCGACCTGGCCGGGAAGGCCCGCGAGGCGGGCATGAACCCGGCGAAGGTCATCACGCTGGCCAGCCTCGTCCAGGCGGAGGGCGGCAAGCCCAGCGACCTGCCGAAGATCTCCCAGGTGATCTACAACCGGGTGGAGAAGGGCATGCCGCTCCAGTTCGACACCACCGTCCTGTACGCGCTGAACAAGCGGACGCTGACCGTCACGAACCAGGACCTTCAGGTCGACTCGCCCTACAACACCTACAAGCACAAGGGCCTGCCGCCCGGCCCGATCGCCAGCCCCGGGCCGGAGGCCATCGAGGCGGCGCTCAACCCGGAGCGGGGGACGTGGCTGTTCTTCATCGCCACCGACCCCACCAACAAGATCACCGAGTTCGCCACGACGGAGGAAGAGCGGGTACGGCTGGAGAAGAAGTTCCGCGCGTGGCAGAAGGCGCACCCGGGCCAGTGACAGAAGAGATGCGGCGCGCTGCCGTATTGGGCTCGCCGATCGCGCATTCGCTGTCGCCGGTGCTGCACCGCGCGGCGTACGCGGCCATGGGCCTGGACGGCTGGACCTACGACGCCGTCGAGTGCGGCGAGGACGGCCTGTCCGGGCTCCTGGACGGCCTCGGCCCCGAATGGGCGGGCCTGTCGCTGACGATGCCGCTCAAGCGGGTCGCGCTCGGCCTGGTCGACACGGTGTCGGACCTGGCGGTGCGGGTCGGCGGCGCCAACACGATCGTCCTGCGGGACGGGCGGCGGCACGGCGACAACACCGACGTGCACGGCATCGTGACGGCGCTGACCGAGGCGGGCGTGAAGGCGCCCTCGTCCGCGCTGGTCCTCGGCGGCGGCGCGACGGCGGCGTCCGCGCTGGCCGCGCTCGCCGGGCTCGGGACCGAGCAGGCCGTCCTCGCCGCCCGCACACCCGAGCGCGCCGCCGAGGCCGCGCAGGTGGGGGAGCGGTTCGGGCTCGCGGTGCGGGTCGTCCCGCTCGGCTCGGCGACCGCGCACCTGCCCGCCGAACTGGTGGTCTCGACGCTGCCCGGGCGGGCCGCGGACCCGTTCGCCGGGCCGGTCGCCGCGTCCGGCGCGGCCCTGTTCGACGTGGTGTACGCGCCGTGGCCGACGGCGCTCGCGGCGGCGGTCGAGAAGGCCGGCGGGACGGTGGTCGGCGGCTTCGCGATGCTGCTGCACCAGGCCGTCCGGCAGGTGGTCCTGATGACCGGCCGCGAGGACGTCCCCGTCGAGGCGATGCGCGCGGCGGGCGAGGCGGAGCTGGCCCGCCGCTCCTGACGCTCCCCCGACCCGGTCAGGACGGGGGGCCGCGCTGGGTGCGGCGCCGCCGCATCGACTCGCTGAAGCCGGTGAGGATGACCGGCAGGATCACGCTCAGCCAGAAGTCCTTCCAGCCCCACACGCCGGCCGCGACGCCGAACGCGCTGCACAGGCACACCAGGATCAGCAGCAACGCCGCCCAGTGCCGCCGGGCGAACCGCACCGGATCGACGAGCCGGCGGTGCGGCAGCAGGTCGGCCAGCGGACGTTCGCGGGCATGGGAGCGCTGCACGACCGTGGCGTCCGGCAGCCAGTGCACGACGTCGGCGCGCCCCGCGAGCGGGATCCGGGCGAGCGCGATCAGCGTCTCCAGCCGCCACCACAGCGTCCACAGCGACGTCCGGCCGCTGCCCGGGGAGCCGGTCCAGCGCGGGCCGCCGACCTCGCCGCGGACCAGCGTCCCGAACGCGCGGGCGACCGCCGCGCCGTTCGGGCCGCGCGGGTCCCGCAGCAGCGCGGTCAGCGCGATCGGGAGCCCGTGGTGCCACAGCGCCAGCCGCCACACCGGCTTCGGCCCGGCGCCCTGCGCGGTGGCGCCGTGCGGCGAGACGTCGTAGGTCTCGATCCAGGTGTGCTCGTCGTCGGGGTCGAGGTTGGCCAGGAGCCAGTCGTAGGCGTCCAGCAGCCGCTCGGACCGCAGGTCCGGACGCGCCTCCGCCAGCGTCACCAGCGCGAACGCGGTGTGGGTGACGGTCGGGCCGGACGCCTGCGTCGGCCCCCAGCCGGGGCGGTGCGCGGTCCGGTCCGCCGTCAGCCACTCCACGCCCCGGTCGACCGCCGGGTCGTAGGGGTTGAGCTGGCTGAGAGCGCGGAGCGCCAGGCACGTCAGCCACACCCGGGACGGGCAGCCGAGCAGCGAGCCCCAGCCGCCGTCCGGGTTCTGGTTGTGCAGCAGCCACTGGTAGGCGCGCCGCAGGTCGGGGGCGTCCTCGCGCAGGTCGCAGCGGGCGCGGGCCAGGAACCGCGCGATCCAGCCGGTCGCCTCCACGACCGGCATGCCGAGGCTGGTCTTGGTGGCCCAGCCGCCGTCGCGGGCCGCGTCCTGGGAGCTCGTCTGGCGGGCGGCGAGGAACGCCAGGCCGTCGTCGAAGTGCTCGAACGGGCGGCCCGCCTCCACGAACGCCAGCAGGCCGAGCGCCGTCGCGGTCGTGCCGGGCTCGGGCCGCGTCAGCTCGTGGTACCAGCCGCCGCCGGTGCCGAGGGCGGGCGCGTAGGCGTCGCGCAGGACGTCCAGCGACTCGTTCAGCCGGGTCTCGAGCACCGCCATGTCGATGACGGCCGCGTCCTCGTCCGGACGGGACGCGCCGCGCCGCAGCCGCGGCCCGGGCCGGGGCATGTCGGCGGGAGGGTCGGCGCGCGGCGCCGGTGCGGGAAGTCGGGGAGTCTGGTTCACGGTTCGGCCTTCTGCTCCTTTTGTGCCCGCAAAGTCGATCCCCGTACCCCTCGCGTCTGATGTCGCTATCCATGGCCGCACACAACCCTGGCGGCGAGGATCGCCCGCGCGGGCGCCGGGCACGCTGGAAAGGCGAGCGATTCCCGCGACCCCGTGAAGCTGGAGGAGAGGCTTGGCCGACCCGACGGCGTGGACCGCGCCCGTCCACGATTGCGTCCTGTGCCCGCCCCTGCGATTCCGGTTCAACGGCATGGCCGACCTGCCGGGGGAGTCCGGCGTCATCGCCCGCGACGCCGACTTCCTCCTGATGCCGGACGTGGCGCCGCTCGCGGAGGGGCACGTCCTGCTGGTGACCCGCGAGCACCACCAGTGCGCCGCCGCGTTCAGCCCGGCGCTGTGGGAGAGCGCCCTGCGATGGCGCGACCGCGTCGCCCGCCTCTACGACGGGGCCTACGGGACGCGCGAACTGCTGCTCTTCGAGCACGGCCCGGCGCGCTCCCAAGGCGGCGGCGCGTGCATCGACCACGCCCACTGGCACTTCCTGCCCGGAACACCCGGCGTGCGGACGATCGTGGAGGAGCGCGGCCTCCCCGGCGCGCCCGCCGACCACGCGGCACTGCGCGCGTACCTGCGCACCGGCCGCTCCTACCTCCTCGTCGAGGAGGACGGCGTCGCGACCGTCCATCCCGGGGACGGCGTCCGGAGCCAGTTCCTGCGCTGGGCGGTCACGGCCGCCGGGCAGAACGGGACGTGGCGCTGGCAGGAGACGTTCGGGCTTCCGGCCAGCAGGCGCCGCTTCCTGCGCACCCTTCAGGCGCTGCGCGGGGCGACGTCGGCCGCACCGGACGCCCCTCCCGACAGCCACCAGTAGAGCTCCGCCGCCGCCAGCCGGTCACCGAACCCGGCGCGCTCCACACCGTCCCCGTAGCCGGTCGGGTACTCCATCAGCAGCCCGTCCCGCTGGTACGCGAGGGCGTGCTCCAGCGACGTCTCGCCGAAGCGCAGCAGCCACAGCGGACGGCCCGGCACCGCCCGGTCCAGCGCCGGGAGCAGCTCCCGCACCTCGTGCGGCGACGACGGGCGCCCGAGCAGCCGCGCCAGCGTGGGCGCCTCGGAGATCACCAGGTCCGCCAGCGCCAGCATCGGCACGACGGCGTCCGCCGGGAGCCGCGCGTCGGCGTCGTGCGGGACGAGGTCGAACGCCACCCTCGTCCCCGCGTCGCGGGCGATCCGCGCCGCCGTGTGCAGCGCCTCCCGCGACACCGGGGACAGCAGCGAGTACCCGTCGGTGACCAGCACGTCCGCGGCCTCGATCCCGGCGGCGGCCGAGCGGACCTCCGCCGCGGTGAGGCGGCGCCCGGGCGGCTCGTCCTGGACGACCAGCAGCCGCACGCCCGCGCCCGCGCCCGGACGGTCGCGCAGCATCACCGAGACCCCGTTCGGCACGCCGGGCTCGACGCGCAGATGGTCGCCGGCCCCGATCCGCCGCAGCTCCCGGCGGATCGCCGGCGTGAAGTCGTCGTCGCCGACCTTGCCCAGCACGCCGACCCGCCGGAAGTAGCGCGTCGCGCTCCGGGCGAGGTTGACCGCCGTCCCGGCGACGATCGCCCGCGCCGGTGCGTAGGTGAGCCGGTCGGCATGCACGTCCGCGAACCTGACATCCGGCAGCGTCGCGCGGACCTCGATCCCCACGTCCCCGATGACGAACATGTCGAAGCGGCGCTCGTCCACGCCGTCGCCGCCGCCGTCAGCACGGCCGCCGCGGTCAACACCGTCCAGGCCGGGCCACTCCGCCGGCGACCGCGGCGAGACCGCGCCGCCCGCCGGTCCCTCGGGCGGGGTCACCCGGGCGCGAGCAGGAACGCCCGCATCACCGGACGCAGGCTCGGGATCAGGTCGTAGGCGCTCACCTCGGGCAGCGGTACCCAGGCGCAGCCGTCCAGATGGTCGCCGGTCTCCTGGTTCTCCAGGGTGGCGTCGAGCGTCACGGGCCTGCACCGCCGCGCCGCCGCCACCACGCGTATCTGGCCGCCGCCGGGCGCCGAGCGGTCGGGCATGAACCACTGCCACAGATGGAACGGCGGGCCGGGGTCGACCTTGAGGCCGACCTCCTCCCACACCTCGCGGCGGATGTGGTCGTCGAGGTCGAGGTCGTCCTCCACCTCCAGCCGCCCGCCGGGCACCTCCCAGCGGCCGGGATGGAACGGGTCGGACGCCGACTTGCGGACGAGCAGCAGCCGCCCGCCGGAGACGATGAACGCCTTCTGCGCGAACGCCAGGCCGATCGGCGGCAGGGCGGTGAGGGGGCCGGCTGCGCCGGCCTCGACCGAGGGCATCGCGGGAACAACCTCCCTTGGTGCCGGCCCCGCCGGGCGCCGAGCGGAGCTCGCTGGATGGCGGTGGGCGGGGGCTGGTGGACGGGCCGTCCTCGCTTCACGGTAACAAGCCGCGGCCGGGATGCCGAGAGGCCCGCCGGGCCCAAAGACCCGTCCGGCCCCGCCGCGCCCGGGAATGGGACGGGCGCCTCTCCTGTTGACGATGGTGGCGTACCCAACGCAGGTCCCGCGAGGACAGCCCCCGGCCTGGCGCACAGGCCCCCTACAGGTGGTAGTCTTTGAGGCCGACCGGCTCTGCGCGGGCGACCAAAAGGGAAGCACGCGCTGAGCGCACAAGCGGAGGCCACCTCCCACCTGACCGGCTGGCAGGCCGGTGGGTCTCGGTCCGGCGAACGGGCGCATCGTCGTCCGTCCTCGCCGTCGTCCCTGAGCGGCTCCGCCGTCCAGGGCGGCCGAAGGTGGCCCCGTACGTGAGTCGTGCGGGGCTTTTCTCGTGGAAGCCTTGGGTACGACCGGTCCAGCGAACGTGAGAACGGCCCCAAGGAGGTCCCATCAGCGCCGAACCGCGTATCAACGATCGCATTCGCGTGCCCGAGGTCCGTCTCGTCGGCCCGAACGGCGAACAGGTGGGCATCGTGCCCATCGCCAAGGCCCTTGAAATCGCGCGTGAGTCGGATCTCGACCTCGTCGAGGTGGCGCCCACCGCGCGCCCGCCCGTCGCCAGGCTCATGGACTACGGCAAGTTCAAGTACGAGTCCGCGATGAAGGCCCGGGAAGCGCGGAAGAACCAGGCGCACACGGTCATCAAGGAGATCAAGCTCCGCCCGAAGATCGACCCGCACGACTACGAGACCAAGAAGGGTCACGTGGTGCGGTTCCTGAAGGCCGGGGACAAGGTGAAGGTCACGATCATGTTCCGTGGTCGTGAGCAGTCCCGCCCCGAGCTCGGGTACCGGCTGCTGCAGCGGCTCGCCGACGACGTCGAGGACCTCGGCTTCGTCGAGTCGCGGCCCAAGCAGGACGGCCGGAACATGATCATGGTGATCGGTCCGCACAAGAAGAAGACCGCCCGCGGGCAGGAGACCGAAGCCGGCACCGCCTGAGGGTCGCCGGGACCGGCACGCGGCCGCGACGAGCCAGCCCGGCTCCGCGGCCTCGGGGGCGGTCCCACCTCCGCGTCCTCGCGCAGAGCGGGGTCGCGGCGCACGTACATTGAAGCCTGACCTGGCGCGTCCACGGACACGGAGCGGACGGACCCGTGCGGTGCGCCGATCAGGTGCGCCCCCGTGCCGTCCGCGCGGGGGCCGGGACAGAGGGAGACGACGGCGACCATGCCGAAGACCAAGACCCACAGCGGTGCCAAGAAGCGCTTCAAGCTGACCGGCTCCGGCAAGGTGATGCGCCGCCGCGCCAACCGCAACCACCTGCTCGAGCACAAGCCGTCCAAGCGGACCAGGCGGCTCAGCGGCCCGGCCGTGGTGGCCGACGCCGACGCGAAGAACATCAAGAAGCTGCTGCGCAAGTAGCACTCGACCAGGAACGTCAACGACCGGCCGAGGCCCGACGGCCCCGGCCCCCACGAAGGAGTTCAGCACGTGGCACGCGTGAAGCGGGCGGTCAACGCCGCCAAGAAGCGTCGGGTCGTCCTGGAGCGGTCGAGCGGCTACCGCGGTCAGCGTTCGCGCCTGTACCGCAAGGCCAAGGAGCAGCAGCTCCACTCGATGACCTACGCGTTCCGGGACCGCAAGGACCGCAAGGGCCAGTTCCGCCGGCTGTGGATCCAGCGGATCAACGCCGCGGCCCGCGCCAACGGGATCACCTACAACCGGTTCATCCAGGGCCTGAAGGCCGCGGACGTCGAGGTCGACCGGCGCATGCTCGCCGAGCTCGCCGTCAACGACGCGCCCGCGTTCGCCGCCCTGGTCAAGGTCGCCAAGGACGCGCTCCCGGCCGAGGGAAGCACGGAGGCCGCCTGATCCGGGTCTCCCGGACACGGGCGGGCGGAGCGATATGGCGGGCCGCGAGCTGACCTCCCTGCGATCACCGCGGGTGAAGGCCGCTCGCCGGCTCGCCAAACGCGCCTTCCGCCGCCGCGAGAACCGGTTCCTCGCCGAGGGGCCGCAGGCGGTGCGGGAGGCGCTGGAGATCCCCGGCGGTCTCGCCGAGCTGTTCACCACGGCCGAGGCGGAGGCCCGCCATCCCGACCTGGTCCTCGCCGCGGAGCGGGCGGGCGCGCCGGTGCTGCGCGTCAGCGGCGAGATCATGGCCGAGCTCGCGCAGACCGTCACCCCGCAGGGGCTGCTGGCGGTCTGCGGGTTCGTGGACGTCCCGCTGGGCAAGGCGCTGGAGCCGGGCCCGCGGCTGGTGACCGTCCTCGCGCACGTCCGCGATCCCGGCAACGCGGGCACGGTGCTGCGCACCGCCGACGCCGCCGGGTCGGAGGCCGTCGTGTTCACCGACGCGTCCGTCGACCCCTACAACGGCAAGTGCGTGCGCGCCTCCGCGGGGAGCCTGTTCCACCTGCCGGTCGTCGTCGGCCCGCGGTTCGACGAGCTCATCCCCGAGCTGAAGGCCGGCGGGCTCACCGTCCTCGCCGCGGACGGCGCGGGCGACCGCACCCTCGACGACGCCATCGACGGCGGGCTCCTCACGGGCCCCACCGCCTGGGTGTTCGGAAACGAGGCGTGGGGCCTGCCCGAGGAGATCCTCCGGCACGTGGACGAGGTCGTGCGGGTCCCGATCCACGGGCGCGCCGAGAGCCTGAACCTGGCGACGGCCGCGGCCGTATGCCTCTACGCGTCGGCGCGCGCCCAGCGCGGTTCCGGGGGCGGCGGCCGGCGCGGGACGTGACGTGACGGACGGCACGTGCCGCCGGTCACACCGGTCCTGTGCGATCCGTGATCGGATGGCCGCAATCGGTCGCCTGGAGCGCCGTCTTCCGACCGGTGAGCTGCGAAGATGGTCTGCGCGCGGACGGTCGGCCGGGGGGCGGGGCCGGGGCGCCGGACTCGTCCGCAGGTAGGAGCCGGAAACGGGCCGGGCGATGGATCCGCCCAGGTAGTCCCGGTGCTTACGGTGTTGATCAGTGCGTTGACCAGGCATGGCGACGATGCCGTGCAGAGTGGGGGCGAAGTGATGAGCGAGGACATCAGGCCGGCCAGGAGGGCGGGCCGGCGCGGTCCTGAGG
>NZ_SMJX01000176.1 GCF_004348535.1 Actinomadura sp. KC216 | reverse complement strand
GATCGCGGTGGGGCCGGGCAGGCCCCCGCGCGCGGTCCCCCGCCCGCCGTGCCGCTCCCGCTCGCCGAGGAGCCACATCAGGACGTCCTCGGACGCCGGGCGGGCCTTCGGGTCCTTGGCGAGGCAGGCGGCGGCGACGTCGGCGAGCGGCCCGGGCAGGGCGCTCAGGTCGGGCGTCTCGTTCATGATCCGGTTCATGACGGCGGGCAGCGGGCCGCCGGCGAAGGGATCGCGGCCGGTGGCGGCGAACAGCAGCGTGCCCGCCCAGGCGAACAGGTCGGTGGCCGGGACGACGCGTCCGGTGAACTGCTCGGGCGCCATGTAGGCGGGGGTGCCGACGACCTGGCTGACCTGGGTGGCGTTGGTGTCGAACGCGCGGGCGATGCCGAAGTCGATCACGCGCGGGCCGTCCGGGCCCATCAGGACGTTCTGCGGCTTGAGATCGCGGTGCACGACGTTCGCGCGGTGGATCGCGGTCAGCGCGGTCACCGAGCTGATCGCGAGGCGTTCGAGGTCGGCGCCGGTGCGCGGGCCCTCCTCCTGGACGAGCAGCCGCAGCGACCGTCCGGGCACGTACTCGCTGACGATGTAGGGGCGGTCGCCGGCCGTGTCGGCGTCGAGCATCTGCGCGGTGCAGAACCCGGCGACGCGCTGCAGGAGGGCCAGCTCGCGGACGAACCGCTCCCGCGCGCCCGCGTTGCTCAGCAGCTGCGCGTGCAGCAGCTTCACGGCCACGCGCTCCGGCCCCTGCCCGGGCTCGGCCGGGCGGCCGAGGTAGACCACGCCCTGGCCGCCGGTGCCGATCCGGCCGAGCAGCTCCCAGCCGCCGAGCCGGGTCGGATCGGCCGTGCTGAGGGGAATCGGGCTCGCCATTCACAACCCCCGGTCACGTCCCCCGATACCGGCCGGGGCAGCCGGGGGAAAATTTGAGCATTTGCCGGGCACAAAACCGCCCCGCCCGGCATCAAAGAGTATAGGTTCGGCACGCCCGAAGCGGGAGAGGAAGCATGCTAGTGATCCATTCGCTAATTGCCCGGCGCAGGGTTTCCGCCGTGCCTGCCGCGGGGGCGGCGGCCGCCCTCGTGCTGGCGGCGGGGACGCTGTCCGGATGCGGGGACGCGGGCGCGACCATCACCCGGTTGACCGTCGGGACGCCCGGCCCCGATCCGTACACGCTGGCGTCCAACACCGACCGGACCGATGTGAAGCAGCGGCCGCGCGCGGGCGGGACGAAGGACGGCGACTCCCCCGGCCTGTACGGCGGGACGCGGCAGGCGTCGACCTGCGACCAGCAGAAGCTCGTCGCGTTCCTGCAGGCCAACCCGGACAAGGCGCGGGCGTGGGCGCAGGTGCAGGGCATCCCGGCCGACGACATCCCGCGGTACGTGTCGCGGCTGACGCCGGTGCTGCTGCGGACCGACACGCTCGTCACGAACCACGGTTTCAAGGACGGGAAGGCGGTCAGCGGGCCCGCCGTCCTCCAGGCCGGAATGGGCGTTTTGATCAATGGTTACGGAGTGCCCACAGTTAAGTGCAATTGTGGCAATCCCTTGACCCGCCCGAAGGAGAAGATCTCCACCCGCAAGGCGTCCTACACTGGCCGGTCCTGGCCGGGATTCGAGAAGCGGAATGTGACCGACATCCGGCCGCGGGATTCCCGGAAGGGGACGATCGTCACCTTCGTCCTCGTCGATCCGGAGGGCACGATGGGGTTCCAGCGGCCCCGCGCCACCGAGGGCGAGGCGGACGGTCCGCCGATCGCGCTGCCGTCCGCGGAGACCGAGGTCCCGGCGAGCGACTCGCCGGCGCCGTCCGACTCCGGGCTGGATTCGCCCGGGATCGAGTCGCCCGGGACGGAATCGCCCGGCGTCGAGCCGACCGGCACGGAGTCGCCCGGCACCGGCGAGACCCCGTCGCCCGGCGTCCCGCCCGGTGACCCGGGCACCGGCGGCGACCCCGGTCCCGGCGCGCCGCCGGACGGGGGCGGCACGGGCGGGATGGCCCCGCCCGCCGGGCCGCAGGGCCCGATCTCGCTGCCGCCGTCGCGGGGGCCTGAGCCGGAGCCGGCGGTCTCATGATCGGGTGTAGTCTGCTCATATGAGCAGCCCCTCAGATGTCGCTCCGCCGATCGCCCGGCCCCTCTCCGGGGCCGAGGCCTGCGTCGTCCGCGTGGTCGACCCCGCGAAGGTCGCCGACGTCACCGCCGCCCTGCCGGGCACGGAGACGATCAACGAGCTGGCGCAGGTCTTCGGGCTGCTGTCCGACCCCGGCCGGCTGCGGGTGATCACCGCGCTGCTCGAGGGCGGCGAGATGTGCGTGTGCGACATCGCCGCGGCCTGCGGGCATTCGGAGTCGGCGGTCTCGCACGCGCTGCGGCTGCTGCGCGCCAACCGCGTCGTCCGGGTCCGGCGGGCCGGGCGGATGGCCTACTACCGGCTGGACGACTCGCACGTCCGGATGCTGCTCGACCTCGCCCTGGCCCACATCGGCCACGGCGCGGAGAGCGAACCCTCATGATCGGCGGCAGGGAGGCCGGCCCGGCGGAACGGAAGCACGGGAACGGCCACGGCCGAGGGCATGGTCACGGGCACGGGCACGGCCATGGGCACGGTCACGGGCACGGCCATGGGCACGGCGTGTCGCCGAACGCCGACCGGCGGTTGCTCGGCGGCGCGCTGGCGCTGATCGTCGTCTACATGGCGGGCGAGGTCGCGATCGGCGTGATCGCCAGCTCGCTGGCGCTGATCACCGACGCCGCGCACATGATGACCGACGCGTTCGCGATCGCGCTGGCGCTGGTCGCGATGCGGATCGCCGCGCGCCCGCCGCGGGGCGGCTTCACCTACGGCCTGCGCCGCGCCGAGATCCTCTCCGCGCAGCTGAACGGGCTGACGCTGATCCTGCTCACCGTCTACTTCCTGTACGAGGGCGTCCGGCGGCTGGTCGAGCCGCACGACGTCGCGGGCCAGTTCGTGTTCTGGACGGCCCTCGCCGGCATCGCCGTCAACGTCGCCGCCACCGTGCTGATCGGCCGCGCGGACCGGCGCAGCCTGAACGTCGAGGGCGCGTTCCAGCACATCCTCAACGACCTGTTCGCGTTCATCTCCACCGCGGTCGCCGGGCTCGTCGTGTGGACGACCGGCTTCGACCGCGCGGACGCGCTCGCCTCCCTGGTCGTCGCGGCGCTGATGCTGAAGGCCGGGTACGGGCTGCTGCGCGACGCGGGCCGCGTGCTGATGGAGGCCGCGCCCGCCGGCCTCGACCCGTCCGAGCTGGGCACCCGGCTCGCCGCGCGGCCCTGCGTGGAGGAGGTGCACGACCTGCACGTATGGGAGCTCAGCTCCGGCTACCCGGCGCTGTCGGCGCACGTGCTCGTCGACACCAAGGGCGACTGCCACGCCGTCCGGCGCGACCTGCAGGAGCTCCTCCGCGACGCCTACGGGATCACGCACTCGACGCTGGAGGTCGACCATGTGGACGACCCGCCGGGCGGCGGGCACGGCCACTGCGACGACCCGCACGGCCCCCGCCACGTCGTGGACCCAGGCGGGCCGCACGAGCACGCCGGCGGCGCGCCCTGCGAGCACTGACGACCACTCATCATTCGTGGCCGAGGCCGAGGAGCGCGGCCGGGCCGTGCCAGCAGACGGCGCGCAGCCAGTCGTCGCCGAAACCGAGCACCGCGAGCGACTCCAGCTGGTGCGCGTACGCGTAGGGGATGTTGGGGAAGTCGGTGCCGAGAAGGACGCGCCCGGCGAGGCCGAGGTCGCGCAGGCCGGGCAGCAGCGCGTCCGGGTACGAGGCCAGCACGGCGAACCGCGTGAAGATCATCGTCGTGTCCAGGTGGACGCGGTCGTACCGGGCCGCGAGCGCCGCGAAGCCCTCGAACTCCGGCGCGCCCAGGTGCGCGACGACCGTGGTCAGCCGCGGGTGCCGGGCGAGGACCTCGCCGAACGGCCCGGGCCCCGTGTAGCCGTTGGCGACGGGCCCCGAACCGGCGTGGACGAGCGCGGGCACGCCCGCGTCGGCGAGCATCCCCCACACCGGGTCGAGCTCCTTGGCGCGCGGGTCGAACCCGCCGACCTGGAGATGGACCTTGAAGATGCGGGCGCCGCCGTCGATGGCCCGGCGCACGTAGCCCTCGACGCCGGGCTCGGGGAAGAACGTGGCCGTCTGGACGCATTCGGGGACGCGGGCCGCGAACCCGGCGGCCCACCCGTTCAGCGACTCGGCCATGCCGGGACGGTGCGGGTACACCAGCGAGGTGAACGCGCGGACGCCGAGGCCGCGCAGGAACGCCAGCCGCTCCTCCTCCGGGTCGCGGTACCGGATGGGCCATTCGGTGCCGATCAGCGGCCCGGCCTCGTCGAAGTAGCTCCAGACGGCGCTCATCAGCCGCGGCGGCATGAAATGGACGTGGACGTCGATGATGCCGGGCAGCCCCAGCGCCCGCCAGAACGCCGGGACGTCCTGATCGGAACGAGGTTCGGTCACATCCCCGACCCTAGCCGGGCGTCAGGTGATCTCGGCCAGCAATGCGGGCAGGGTCGCGCGGAGCTCGCGGCGCCAGTACGGCCAGGTGTGGGTGCCGCGGTAGAAGTGCGCCGAGACCGGGATGCCGAGCTTGCGGAGCTTGCCGGCGAACTCCTGCGAGACGGTGTGCGCGAGCGCCTCGACCGCGTCGAGCGGCTCGGCGGCTTTCCCGCCGGTGCCGGGGCGGCGGTCGTAGGGGCCGGGGGCGCCGTCGCCGGAGCTGACGTGCAGGCGGACGCCGGCGAGCCGGTCGGCCAGGTCATAGGGGTTGTGCTGCCGCCAGACGGCGCGCTGCTCGTCCGGGTCGCCCCACACTTCCGTCCAGTCGAGGGACGGGGCGCCGATCGCGACGCCCAGCTCGACGAGGTCGGCGACGTCCAGCCCCGCCGGGTCGCGGTACAGGGTGTGGACGGGCCCGCTGAACGAGGCCGCCGCGCGAAACAGCCCGCGGTGCCTGGCCGCGTACGACAGCGCGCCGAGCCCGCCCATCGCGTTCCCGGCGACGGCGCGGTCGGGCCCGGCGCGGTATCCGCGTTCGAGGATCTGCCGCAGTTCCGCCAGATGGAACGTCTCCCACTTCGGTGTTCCACCGCCGCCGCGATTCCACCAGTCGGTGTAATTGCCGCACGGACCGCCGTCGGGCATGACGACGATGACGTCGGCGTCTTCGGTGAGTTCCTCGATATCGGTGTGGTCGGTCCAGGCGGTGTGCCCACCGTCCTCCAGCCCCCGCCCACCGCCGTCCAACGGACGGGCTCCGCTCGACGATCCGCCTCCCGCTCCGGCGCCGTGCAGCAGCCACAGGACGGGCCAGCGCCGGGACGCGTCCCGCGACCAGCGGGCCGGCAGCAGCAGCCGGGCGCGGCCGACGTCGTCGAGGACGGGCGAGCGGATAGCCAGGTCAAGGACCCGGCGGCGCGGCCGGCGCTCGCCGATCACAATGGCGCCGTCGTCGGCGGGCGCCGCCTTGCGGGCGGCGCCTCCCGGCGGGCCGCCCGCCGGGCCGCCCGGTGCGATCGTCGCCGTCAACCCGGCGATGCCGACGATGAATCCCGCCCCCGCCAAGCCGCGCAGTCCCATGTTCTTTCGCCCTGGTCATTCAGATGTGCCTCTCTGTAAGGGTTCCCAGTCAGAGGCATGTTTCAACGGCGGATAATGGGTTTATAAAGCTTCGGCCGGAGACGAGCCGGATTCTCCCCGGGAGGGGTGACGCCGAAGAGAGGATGCTGAGCGTCGGATGCGGAGCAAGGCTGAGCTTGAGGCGGCGATCGCGGGCGGCGGGCGCGCCGCGCTGGTGATCAACTCCCGGTCGCGGCGGGGGCGCCGGCTTTACGGCGAGGCCCGCCGGATGCTGCGCGAGGCGGGCGTGGACGTCGTCCACGTGTTCCCGGTGACCGACCCGACCCGGCTGCGGGAGCTGTTCGGCGACATCCTGGCGCTGGAGCCCGACCTCGTGATCGTCGGCGGCGGGGACGGCACGGTCGCCGAGGCGGTCGGGCACCTGGCGCACCGCGACATCGCGCTCGGCGTGCTGCCGCTCGGCACCACCAACAACTTCGCGCGGAGCCTGGAGCTCCCGATGGACCTGCCCGGCGCGGTCCGGGCCCTCGCCGTCGGCCGGCCCGCCGGCGGGAAGGTCGCCGACGTCGACGTCGGCTGGTTCGAGAGCACCGCCGACCCGCAGGGCGAGGGCCCGGCCGGCGACCGCGAGCACATCTTCGCGAACATGGTGAGCCTCGGCCTGTCGGTGCAGGTGGCGCAGGGCGTCCCGCACGCGCTGAAGCGGTTCGTGGGCCGTCCCGCCTACGCGCTGACCGCGGTGCGGCTGCTGCCGCGGCACGAGGCGTTCACCGCCCGGATCACGATCGAGGGGAAGACCCGTGAGCTCGAAACGCACCAGCTGAACGTCGCGAACGGCGCGCACCAGGGCGGGCAGCGCATCGCCCGCGACGCCAGCCCGGACGACCGGCTCCTCGCCGTCTACCGGCTCGGCGACGAGCGGCGGCTGCGGCTGATGTCGGCGACGGCCCGGCACATCCTGACCGGGCCGTGGCGGACCCTCGACGAGGACGCGTTCCTCACCACCGCGCGGGTGGAGATCGAGACCGACCCGCCGATGCCGGTGGACGTGGACGGCGAGATCCGCGGCCGGACCCCGGTGTCGATCCGGCTGCGCGGCAACGCGCTGCGCGTGATCGTCCCGCAGACGTTCGTCGACACCTGAGGCCGGGGGCCAGGCTAGAGGACGCCGCGGGCGGTGAGCAGCGCCTTCAGCCGGTCGTGCGGGAGGGCCGGGGAACGGTGGCCGTTCCGACCGATCATGGTGCGGCCGGCGAGCAGCACGTTCAGCACGGCCTCCTCGACCGCCTCCACGACCGCCTCGTAGAACGGGTCGATCAGGTTCCACGGGACGAACCGCAGCGTCTCGTAGCCGGGCTCGCCGCGCGGGAAGCCGATGCTCATCGCGCCCGGGTTGGCGGTGGAGAAGGCGAGGAAGATGTCGCCGGACCCGTGCGCCCCGTAGGCGCCCGTCCGGGCGAGCCCCAGCGGGACGCGGCGGGCGAGCGCGGTGCACTGGCCGGGGAGCAGCGGCGCGTCCGTCCCGATGACGACGATGACGGAGCCGGAGCCGGGCGGCGCGAGCCAGTCGTCGTCCTCGATGGGGTTGTCGTCGGCGAGGTCGGCGCCGACCGGCACCCCGCAGACGGTGAGCTGGCGGCGCCCGCCGAAGTTGGCCTGGACGAACGCGCCGACCGTGTAGGAGTCGGCGCCGTGCGCCACGACCCGCGAGGCCGTGCCGCTGCCGCCCTTGAACGCGTAGCAGTTCATGCCGGTCCCGCCGCCGACGGAGCCCTCCTCGACCGGCCCGCCGGACGCCGCGTCGATCGCGGCGACGGCGTGCTCGGGCCGGACGTGGTCGCCGGTGATGTCGTTGAGGTAGCCGTCCCAGGTCTCGGCGACGACGGGCAGCATCCACTCCTGGAACCCGGGCAGCCGGCGCAGCGCCCACTCGATCGCGCCGCGATGGGCGGCGCCGACCGCGTGCGTGTTGGTGATCATGACGGGCAGGGTCAGCGCGCCGGTCTCGGCGATCCAGTGCGACCCGGTCATCTCGCCGTTGCCGTTCAGCGAGTAGATCCCGGCGGCGCACGGGTCGAGGAAGCCGTCCCGGCCGCGCGGCAGCAGCGCGGTCACGCCGGTGCGCACCGTGCCCGGAGCTTGTCCTTCGAATGACGGTGGGTGGGGGCTGGAGGACGGCTCGTCGCCGGAGATCAGCGTGGTGTAGCCGACCTCCACCCCGGGGACGTCGGTGATCGCGTTGTTCGGTCCCGGTGTGCCGGGCAGCGGCAGGCCGAACGAGCGGGCTCGGGTCATCGGTCTCCTTCCTGATCGCCGGACCCGGGGTCGCCGAGGTCGCAGCCGGTGGCGTCGGACGCGCAGGCCAGCAGGAGGCTCTCGGCCCGTGCGACGTCGAGGGTGGGCACGGCCATGGTGATGTGCAGCCCGTAGCCGTCCTCCAGCGCGACGAGGTTGCGCGCGAGGGTCCCGGCGTCGCGGGTCAGGGTGAACGCGCCGGTGGCGGCGCCCGCCTCCAGGATCCCGGCGTAGATGCCGACCTGCCGCTCGTAGAGCCGGATGTGCTCGGCGGCGTAGGAGGCGTCGCGGCGGGCCACGGCGCCGAGCTCGTACAGCAGCACGCACAGCTCGTCGTCGGGCCCGGACGGCAGGCCGCTGCGGATCATCGCGACGAGCCGGCGGCGGGGGTCGGGCTCGTCCCGGACGGCGTCCTCGCGGGCGGCGCAGAACCGCTCGACGGCCTCTCGCTGCACCTCCCGCAGCAGGTCGGTGAGCGTCGGGAAGTAGTACAGGACGGAACCGGGCGACATCTCCGCCTCCTCGGCCACGTCGCGCAGCCGGAGATCGAGCATGCCGCGGCCGAGGACCGCGCGGCGGGCGGCGGCCACGAGGTCCAGGCGCCGCTCGTGGGCCTTGCTGGGGCGTGCCATGCCGACATTCTCCGAAGACCGTTCAGACAATGCAAGTCAGAGTCGTCGCAGGTGAAGCCGAAACCAAGTTGTAACATGCCAGGTCCTTGACCTGACACGGGCGGGTTCTTTGATACTCACTCAACGAATTTCTGTCCGGGAGGTGTCCGTCATGGCCGCTCCAGACGTCAGACCACAGTCCGCCGACCGACCGCCCGCCCTGCACCGCGGGCTGAAGACGATCGGTGCACTGCTCATCGTCCTGTCGGCGATCACGCCCGCGTCCTCGGTGTTCATCATCGCGCCGGGCGTGCTCTCGCAGGCGGGCACCGGCGCGTTCCTGAGCTTCGCCGCCGCGGGCGTCGTCGGCATCTTCATGGCGTTCGTGTACGCCGAGCTGGCGTCGGCGTACCCGCTGACCGGCGGCGAGTACGCGATCGTCGGCCGCACCCTCGGCCGCCCGGCCGGCTTCATCGTGCTCGGCCTGATCCTGATCACCCAGCTGCTGATCCTCGCGGTGATCGCGCTCGGCGTCGGCACCTACCTCGGGGTCCTGATCGACGGCCTCAACGGCCCGATCATCGCGGCGGTCACGGTCGCCATCGCGACCGTCATCGCGATCTTCGACATCAAGGTCAACGCGGTGGTCACCGGGATCTTCCTGGCGATCGAGATGATCGCGCTGCTCGTGCTGGCCGGGCTGGGCTTCCTGAACGTCGAGCGGCCGTTCACCGACCTGCTCGCGGACCCGGTCGTGGCGGGAGACGGCGGGGGCCTCACCGCCGCGTCCGCGGGTCTGATCGCGGCGGCCACCGCCGTCGCGATCTTCGCTTACAACGGGTACGGCTCGGCGGTCTACTTCGGCGAGGAGACCCACGACGCGCACCGGGCGGTCGCGCGGACCGTGCTGTGGGCCCTCGGCATCACGGTGGCGGCCGAGATCATCCCCGTCACGGCCGTCCTGCTCGGCTCGCCGGACATCGAGCGGCTGCTGAGCTCGGAGAACATGATGGAGTACTTCATCACCGAGCGGGCCGGCGACACCGTCAACACAGTGATCAGCCTGGCCATCGCGCTCGCCATCTTCAACGCGGTGATCGCCATCATGCTGCTCACCGCCCGGCTGATCTTCAGCTCGGGACGGGACCGCACCTGGACGCCGAAGATCGACGGCGCGCTGTCGGCCGTCCACCCGCGCTTCGGCACCCCGTGGATCGCGACGATCGTGGCCGGGGCGCTCAGCGCCGCCGCGTGCTTCCTCGACGAGAAGTTCCTCCTCGTCGTCACCGGGACGTCCCTCGTCGCGGTGTACGGGGCGCTGTGCCTGGCGGTGATCGTCGGCCGCCGGAACGGGACCACCGCGCACGCCGGATACAGGATGCCGTGGTTCCCGGTCGCGCCCGTCGCCGCGCTCGCCGCGCTCTGCTACGTCATCTACCAGAGCGCCAAGGACCCGGAGATCGGGCGGCCGAGCCTGATCGTGACCGTGTCGGTGATCGTGGTGTCGGCGGCCTACTTCGCGCTCGTCCTGCGCCGCCGCGGCGGCTGGAGGCTGACGGGCGCGGCCGACGACCCGGGCGGCGACCCCGCCGGTGACGACCCGGCCGGGGGCGCCCCCGCCGGGGACGACCCGGACGCCGGTGAGCCGCGGTCGTCGGCCATGACGTAGGCGCCGGACTCCAGCCGGCCGATCAGCCGCCGCGTCCAGTCGGCGGCGGAGTCGGCGGAGTGCACCCACCAGCCGAGGAGTTCGCGCAGGTGGTCGTCCGGGTCCTGCGCGTCCAGGTGCGGGGCCACGGACGACCGCCAGCCCGCCAGGCCGTCCAGCCGCTCGCGCAGCAGCCGGACGGCCTCGGCGCGCGGCAGCTCGGTGAGGAACCCGAGCCCGGCCGTCAGCATCTCCGGATGCCGGACGTCCACGGTGGCGAGGGCGCGGCGCAGCATCCGCAGGAACTCGGCGCGGCCCGCGTCGGTGATCTCGTAGTCGGTGTGCGGCGGCCCGGCGTCGCTCTCCTTCACCTCGTGCGCGCGGAGCATGCCCTCCTTGGCGAGCTGCCTCAGCGCGTGGTAGATCGAACCGGGGTTCACGTGGGCCCACTCGTCCGAGCCCCACGAGATCAGCTCGCGGCGGACCTCGTACCCGTGCGCCCGCCCGAACCGCCGCACGCCGCCGAGCACCAGCAGCCGCGTCGCCGACATCCCGCTCCCCCTGACCGTAAGTGCGTTTCAGCGTAGGCGCTGGAGATGACAATCGGCGACGAACGCGGCTAGCCGCGCAGCAGGGCGAGGTCGTCCGGCGTGAGGACGACACCGGCGGCGGCCATGTTCTCCTCCAGGTGGTCCGGGGAGCCGGTGCCCGGGAGGGGTCGCGATCCTCGCGGGCCCGCCGGAGGGCGGCGTCCGCGAGTACACGGTCGTGCGGTCGCCGAGCGTCGTCCGGGGCGTCGTCTCGCTGTTCGAGGCGACCTGGGACCAGGCGACCGACCTGGCCGACTACCGCCGCGACCGGCCGCCCGCGCTGTCGGAGGAGAGCCTGCGCATCCTTCGGCTGCTCGCCGGCGGGCTGAAGGACGAGGCCGCGGCGCGCCGGCTCGGCATGTCGCTGCGGACCTACCGGCGCCGCGTCGCGGAGATCCTCACGCTGCTGGACGCGGGCTCGCGCTTCCAGGCGGGCCTGCGCGCCCACGAGTTCGGCCTGATCGGCTAGCCGCCCGCGAGCGGGACGAGCTTGACGAAGACGAGGTCGGGGTCGGTGGTGAGGTCTACCTCCTCGTCGAGGTCCTCGACCTGGCGGTCGCCCGCCAGGACGAAGAAGCCGTTGGCCTGGAAGGCGCGTTCGGCGATGCCGGCCTGGCGCTCCCAGTCGATGCGGCGGGCCTCGCGGAGCCGGTAGCCGTTCAGCTCCGCCTCGGCGCCGTCCGGGCGGACGAGCCCGTGGAACCGGTCGGAGGGGCGGGCGTTGTGCCGGGCGACCTCCTCGCGGACCCGGAGCCTGATCAGCTCCCGGACGGTCATCCGCTCCGGCAGGCCGGCCAGGTGGAACTCCGCGACGGGCCTGCCGGTCGCGGTCTCGTCCCGGAACGTCACGGCGGGCATCAGGCACCTCGCTTGATCTGCAGGAGGATGGACTCGTCGGTGATCTCGTCGTCGGCGGCGAGCAGGAACGCCTTGCTGAGGATCAGCGACAGCAGCTCCTCCTCGAACGGCAGGAACACCCGGCCGGGGGCGGCCTTGCGGCGCTCGGGGATGATGCAGAGGAACGCGTCGTCCGGCTCCATGACGACGTTGGCCGAGCGCAGGTGGATCTTGTAGGTGCGGAGCCGGCCCCTGACCGTCAGGTACCGGCCGTCGGTCGAGCACCGGTCGGCGATCTTCGTCCGGGGCAGGACGCGTTCGAGCGCGTCCCTGCGGGTCCGGGTCGACTCGGCGGGGTCGGCGTACCACTCGCGGACCCAGTAGGCGTGCGCCTCGCCGTCCTCCCACATGTCGTCGGTGGCGATCGAGGTGACGCCGACGAACAGGTCGACGTCCCGCATCGCCTCGCTGAACACCAGCGGCGGGACGTCGGCGAGCGGCGCGTCCCGCCAGGCGCCGCCGACCCGGCGGGCGAACCGGACGCGGCCGGTCCCGGCGATCGGCTCCTCGCCCTCCCAGTCGGCGAGGACGTGGGAGAGGCGGATCCGCCATTCGCCCGCGGCGAGCGTCCGCGCCGCCTCGTCGGCGTCGCCGCCGTCCCAGGGGCCGAGCAGGCGGCTCGTCCAGCCGCGCGCACGGAACAGCGCGAACAGCCGCCGGTAGTGGACGAGGTGCGCGGCGAAGCGGTTGGAGTACGTCCCGGTCTCCTCCTCGGCTGGAGTCAGGAGGTATATCTCGCGGAACGCCTGCTTGAACGGCTGCCGGATGCGGCGGTCGACGAGCAGGTCGCGCCAGGCGCGGACCGTGTCCGGGTCGGATCTGAGCGGGTGCCAGAGGCGGACGGGCGCGTCGCCGGCGGCGTCCGGCAGCGCGCCCGCCTCGGGCAGGACGGACCGCCATTCGCCGGGCGCCACCTCGATCTCCCAGATCAGGCGGCGGACGGCCGGGCCCGCGATGGGGTGGTTCACGAGCGTGTCGCGCCACCGGCCGAACGGGTGCGTCGCGTCGACGGTGTAGCCGCCCTCCACCGCGCGGACGAGCGTGGCGATCTGGGCGCCGACGCGTTTGACGAGGTCGCGCAGCTCCTTGACCTCGTCCTTGTGGTCGCGGCGGACGGCCGCCGGGACGCCCTTCAGCACCGTGCCGTCCTTCTCGAACGCCAGCTCGGCCTTGCCGGCGACGGTGACGACGGCGGTGTGCTCGCCGAGCGGGCGGCGGAGCGTGCCGTCCGGGCCGAAGCCGAGGCCCGGGAGGCGCAGCGCGACGTCGGTGCGCTCGGCGAGGGCCGCGTCGATCTTCTTGAGCATCTTGTCGAGCTGCTTCGGCACACCGGCGTGCCGGGCCGTCCGGCGGACGGTCCTGATCGCGGTGACCAGCTCGGGGGTCGGGAAGTCCTGCGCGGCCCGGGCGATCTCGTACAGCAGCGCCTGCGACGGCAGCGTCTTCGCCCGCGTGGGCGCGACCGCGATGTCGAGGAGGAGCGTGTCGAAGAGCGAGGGCAGCCAGGGTTCGTCCCGGTGCAGCGCGAGGCGGGCGGCGCGGCCGAGCGCCCCGACCTCGCCGGTGGTGAAGGCGCCGTCCGCGCGGTACGGGATCTCTCCCGTCTGGATCGCGCGGGCCCGGGCGGCGGCGACCTCCAGCGCGCGGCGGGCGAACTCGATGTAGGGGCCCACCTCGGAAAGGCGCTCCCAGACGTCCGGGATCGGGGTGCGCGAGAGGCTGTGGGCCAGCTCGGTGGCCAGCAGCCGCTCCGCCGTGGTGAGACGGGTGAGGGTGTCGATCTCCTCCAGCCGTATCGGGCCGGGGTCGTCACGGCGGAGCCGTTCCGCGACGGCGGCCACGAGGTCGTCGCCCGCGAGGCCTGCGATGGCGAGCAGCGCGAACGCCTGGTCGGTGCGCTCGCCGTCCATGAGGAACGTGACCAGGGTGCGCGCCTGGACGGCGACGTCGGGCCATGGCCCCGTGCAGCGGACCAGCGCGCTCGCGCCGAGCGTCAGGTCGGCCCATTTGCGCGTGTCCAGGCCGGTGACGAGCGTGTCGAACAGGCGTCGGCAGGCGTCCGGCGTGTAGCGCGACCGCCGCCCCTTGTACTCGTCCTGGACCATGATCCGGAGGTGGGACGTGGGGAGGCCCGAGGCGGAGTAGGCGGCGGGCGTGAGGGTGCCGAGCTCCTCGTCGGAGAGCTGGGCGAGGTCGTGGGGGGACGGGCGGAACTCCGCGTCCTCCGGCGCGGGATCGGTGAGGGCGCGCAGGAGGCGGGCGGCGAGGTCCATCAGGCTCCCCTCTGGATCTGGTGCAGGATCGTCCGGTCCGTGATCTTGTGGTCGGCGGCGAGCAGGAACGCCTTGCTGATGATGAGGGAGAGCCGCTCGTCCTCGAACGGCAGGTACACCGTTCCCTTGCTCTTGCCCCTGGCCTGGACGATGCAGAGGTACGAATCGTCCGGCTCCATCAGGATGTTGGACGAGCCGAGATGGATCTTGTACGTGCGCAGCTCGCCCTTGACGACCAGGTAGCGGCCGTCGAGCGAGCAGCGGGCGGCGATCCTCGTGCGGGGCAGGATGCGCTCCAGCGCCGCGCGGCGGACCTCGGCGCTCGCGGTCAGCTCGCCGAACGTCGTCGCGCGCCAGTACTCGGCGAACCGGTCCGCGCCGCGGTCGGTCCACTCGGCGTCGGCGGCGATCGAGGTCACGCCGACGAACAGGTCGACGTCGCGCATCGCCTCGCTGAACACGACCGGCGGGACGTCGGCGAGCGGCGCGTCCGCCCACCGGCGGCCCCGCCCGCGCTCGAACCTGACCTGGTCGGTGGAGGCGTACCGCGGCGCCCAGTCGGTGTCGTCGTCCACCGGCTCGTGGTAGAAGCACGCGCGCCACTCGCCGCCGCCGAACCCGCGGCGCGCCTCGCCGTTGTGGCCGCCGTCGTAGCGGCCGAGGAAGTTGGCCTGCCAGCCGCGCTCCTTGAACAGCGCGTACAGCCGCCGGTAGTGGACGATGTGCGCGGCGAACCGGTTGGAGTACGTCCCGGTCTCCTCCTCGGCCGGGGTGAGCAGATAGATCTCGCGGAACGCCTGCTTGAACGGCTGCCGGATCTGATCCTCGACGACCCGTTCCCGCCAGGCGCGGACGCCGTCGACCGTCGCCCGGATGGGATGCCAGAGCCGCACCTGCGCCGGGGGCTCGTCCGGCGGGGTCATGGCGGCGTGCCAGGCGCCGTCCTGCCCCTGGAACTCCCAGATGAGGCCGCGGGCGAGGACGCCGGTGATCGGGTGGTCGCGGTAGTGCTCGCGCCACTCGCCGTAGGGCCAGACGCGGTCGTCCGACATCAGGGCCTCGATGCGCGCCCGCTCGGCCGACAGCGTGCCGCGCACCTCCTTGGCCAGGGCCTTCAGCTCCTTCAGCTCGTCGGCGAAGCCGTCCTTGACGGCGGCCGGGGCCGTCTTGGACGGCTTCCCGTCCGGGCCGGTGAACGTGAGCCGGACGGTCGCCGCGTCCTCGACCGCCACCCGCACGGTGTGCTCGCCGAGCGTGCGTTCGAGCGAGCCGTCCGGGCCCAGGCCGTGCGCCGGGACGCTGCGCTCGACGAGCTGCGCCGCCGTGATGCCCTGCCGTCCGGCGGCCGTGCGGAGCGCGGTGTCGACCTGCTTCCGCAGCGCCCGGTTCTTGATCTTCGCCTGGAGCCGCGACAGCGACTCCAGCGCGGCCGGGTCGCCGGCGGCGCCGAGCGCGTTGATCGCCGCGCCCGCGAGCTTGTGGTCCTCGAAGAGGTCGCCGTTGCGCGTCCCCGCGCGCAGCGCCAGTCCGCCGAGGAGCGGCACCGTCTCCGGCCCGCCGGTCAGGGCCGCCGCCCAGACGACCCCGCGCACGAAGTCCCCGTGGTTCTGATGGACCAGGTAGTGGTAGTGGTACTCATGCCCGTCGAGCCAGTCGGCGTGCGCGCCGTCGTCCCTGCTGCACTGGGGCTCGCCCTCGACCAGCGCCCGCAGGCATTCGGCCACGGTGCCGCGCATGGACGCGGCGTCCGCGAGCGCGACGCACTCGCGGCTCCACTTCTGCGACGGACGCGGCGACGAGAGCCGCGCCAGATGCCGGACGAACCGCGCGAACTCGACCGCCGGCTCCGGCTCCGCACGCGCACGCTCGCGCAGCGCCGCCGCCCATGCGCCGCGCTCGGGGATCAGGTCATGGGTCACGTGCGCCTCCTCCAACACATGGCGGAATCGTGGCAGGGGGCGCCGACAGAATCCGCGGTTCCGGCACCTGTCCGCCCGGCTTCGCGGTCACCTACGCTCGGGGAGAGACCGCGGCGGACGAGGTTCGGGACGGCCATGGCGCACAGCGTGGTGATCATCGGGAGCGGGTTCGGCGGGATCGGGATGGCGATCCGGCTCCGGCGGGCCGGGATCCGCGACGTGGTGATCCTGGAGAAGGCCGGCGACCTCGGGGGCACGTGGCGGGACAACACCTACCCGGGGGCGGCGTGCGACGTCCCGTCCCACCTGTACTCGTTCTCGTTCGAGCGGAAGACGGACTGGTCGCGGCGGTTCCCGCCGCAGCCGGAGATCCTCGGCTACCTGCGGCACTGCGCCCGCGAGCACGGCGTCCTGGCGAAGATCCGGTTCGGGACGGAGGTGACCGAGGCGCGGTTCGACGAGGGCGCGGCGCTCTGGCGGATCTCCACGACGTCCGGCGAGCTGGACGCGCGGGTGCTGGTCTCGGCGTGCGGGCAGCTCGACCGGCCCGTGCTGCCGCCGATCGAGGGGCGCGCCTCGTTCGCCGGGCCGAGCTTCCACTCCGCCCGCTGGGACCATGACGCCGACCTGCGGGGACGGCGCGTCGCCGTGGTCGGGACGGGGGCGAGCGCGATCCAGATCGTCCCGGAGATCGCGCGGGAGGCGGCGGAGCTGCGGCTGTTCCAGCGGTCCGCCCCGTACGTGATCGACAAGAAGGACCGGCCGTACCGGGGTTGGGAGAAGGCCGTCCTGGCGCGGGTGCCCGGCGTGTACGGGCTGAGCCGCGCCCGCGTCTACGCGGCGTACGAGTCGCGGGCGCTGGGGTTCGTGAAGTACCCGAGGCTGATGACGCTGCTGGAGAAGCGGTTCAAGAACGCGCTGGCGGACGGCGTCGGCGACCCCGCCCTGCGGGACGCGCTCCTCCCCCGCTACCCGATGGGCTGCAAGCGGATCCTGCTGTCCAGCGACTACTATCCGGCGCTGGCCAGGCCGAACGTGCACCTCGTCACCGACCCGATCACCGCCGTCACACCGTCCGGCATCAGGACCGGGCAGCGCGAGCACGAGGTCGACGCCATCGTGTACGCCACCGGGTTCCGCTCCACCGAGTTCCTGTCCCCCATGAAGATCGTCGGGCGGGACGGGCG
>NZ_SMJX01000175.1 GCF_004348535.1 Actinomadura sp. KC216 | reverse complement strand
GGGCGGGGTCGTCGGCCGGGGTGCCGCCCGCGAGGATCAGCCTGGCGCGGTCGCGGTCGAAGACGCCCTCCCACTTGCTGACGACGATGCTGGCCAGCATCTGCCCGCACAGGCTCACGATGCCGCGCGCCATGGACAGGAACCGGTCGACGCCGAAGATGAGCATGATCCCGGCGATGGGGATGACGCCGGTGGTGGAGAGGCTGGCGGCGAGCAGGACGAAGCCGGCGCCCGCGATGCCCGCGCCGCCCTTCGAGGTGATCAGGAAGACGGCGAGCAGGCCGAGCTGCTGCCAGAACGACATGCTGATGTCGAACGCCTGCGCGATGTAGAGGCCGGCGAACCCCATGTAGAGGCAGACGCCGTCGGAGTTGAACGCGTACCCGGACGGGACGACCAGACCGACGATGGGCCGCGGGCAGCCGAGCCGCTCCAGCTTCTCGATCAGCTGCGGCATGACCGCCTCGTAGTTGGCGGTGCCGAGGGTGATGAGCAGCTCGTCCTTGAAGTAGCGGTAGAGGGGGATGATGCGGATGCCGCACAGCCGGGCGACCACGCCGAGGACGAGCAGGCAGAACACGATGCCGGTGGCCCAGAACAGGCCGACGAAGGTGCCGAGGCTGGTCAGCGTCTTGGTGCCGAACTTGCCGGTGGTGTAGGCCATCGCGCCGAACGCGCCGATCGGGGCCAGGTACATGATCAGCCGGACGATGCCGAACACGGCCTCGCCGACCCGCTCCACGCCGCGCGCGATCGGGGCGCCGCGCTCGCCCATCATCTTGATGGCGATGGCGAACAGCACGGACACCAGCAGGATCTGCAGGACGTTGCCGTCCACGAAGGCGCCGACCACGCTCTCCGGGATGATGTTGACCAGGAAGTCGTACCAGTGCTGGTGCTGGCCCTCGGCGGCGTACTCGCTCGCCTTGCCGGTGAGCTTGATCGCGTCCGGGTCGGCGTGGACGCCCTCGCCCGGGCGCAGCACGCCCATCACCACCAGGCCCATGACCAGCGCGATCGTGGTGATGATCTCGAAGTAGACGAGGGCCTTGACGCCGACGCGGCCCATCCCGGCGAGGGCGCCGGCGGAGGCGATCCCGGTCACGATGGTGCAGAAGATCACCGGGCCGACGAGCATCCGGATCAGCGAGATGAACCCGTCGCCGAGGGGCTGCATCGCCGCTCCGGTGTCCGGTGCGACGAGCCCGAGCAGGGCGCCGAGGGCGAGGGCGATCAGCACCGTCAGCCAGAGTTTCTTGGTGAAGGCGGTCCGCACGGCGGACATGGCACTGGACATCGGTCACCTCTGTTCGTCTGTCGCACAGATGTACGCCGGTTAGAGAGCGAGTGTGACCGACACGCCACCCCCGGTCAAGAGCCGGGCAGGTCACGACTTTGAACGGGGCTTTGAGGGGACGTGCGCGAGGTCAGGTCGAGGGGACGAAGTCGATGTCGCGGGAGATGGCGTCGGCCGCCTGGACGACCAGCGGGACGAACCGCTCGTGCAGCTCGGCGACCGAGACCCGGCCCGCGTTGGCCGACACGTTGATGGCGGCGATCACCGCGCCCGACCCGTCGCGCACCGGCGCCGCGGCCGAGCGGACGCCCTCCTCGCGCTCGCCGTCCACGACCGCGAAGCCCTGCTCGCGCACCTTGGCGAGCTCCGCCGCGAGCGCGCCCGGGTCGGTGATCGTGTGCGGGGTGAGCTGGTCGAGCCGCATCTGGCCGAGGCGTTCACGGAGGCTGTCGGGCGGGAGCGCGGCGAGCAGGACCCGGCCCATGGACGTCGGGTGCGCCGGCAGCCGCGAGCCCACGTTCAGGACGATCGACATGCTGCGCTTGGCCGGCACGCGGGCGACGTAGACGATCTCCTCGCCGTCCAACGTGGCGGCCGAGCACGACTCCCGCACCTCCTCGGCGAGCCGGCGCATGTGCGGCTGGGCCCGCTCCCAGATCGGCAGCGAGGCGAGGTACCCGTATCCGAGGCGCAGGACGCGCGGCAGGAGCCGGAACCGCCGGTCGTCGACCTCGGCGAACCCGAGCCGGACGCAGGTCAGCAGGATGCGCCGGGCGGTGGCCCGGGACAGGCCGGTGAGGTCGGCGGCCTCGCTCACGGTCAGCGTCGGATGGTCCGCCGAGAAGGCCTCCAGCACGCGGAACGCCTTCTCGACCGAGTCGATCACATCCGGATCCTGCCTTGACATTCCTTGACTCCCGACTCCAAAGTAAACTACCGACGCACGAACGTTCGTCAGTAGAACAGATTCCGGCGGACAGCTCCTAGTCTCCGGCACCCGGGACGCGCCCGAGCACCCGGGACAAGCGAGACGCCCCGGACATCCCGCACGCTCCCGGACGCCTTGGAACGCGCCCGCCGAACAACGGAAGGCCCATCGTGACGGAAGGTCTGCTCTACGTCCTGTCGCAACCGCGCGACGGCGACGAGGCCGGTTTCCACGACTGGTACGACAACGAGCACGGCCCCGCCAGGCTCGCCCTGCCGGGCGTCCGCCAAGGTCACCGGTACCGCGCCGCGGACGGCGAGGCGCCGTCCTGGCTCGCATGGTACGACCTCGACCTGGAGGTTCTCCACACGCCCCGCTACCGGCGCCTGCGCGAGGAGCGCAGCGCGCGGGAGGCCGCCGTCATGGCCGCGCTGGAGACCCTCGACCGCCGCATCTACGAGCTGCTGGACGACTACGGCACGCCCGCCGCAGCGCCCCCGCCGCTCCTGGTGGCCCGGTCCATGACGGTCGAGCCCGACCGGGAACCGGACCTCAACGCCTGGTACGAGGAGGAGCACATCCCGTCCCTGCACGCCCTCCCCGGCTGGCGCCGGACCCGCCGCTACGTCCTCGTCGACGGGAACGCGCCCCGCTTCCTCTCCCTCCACGAGATCGACGACCCCGGCGTCTTCGAGACCGCCGCCTACCGCGCCGCGACCAGCACCCCGTGGCGCGCCGAGATCATGCGCACCGTCACCGCCGAGGAGCGCCGCGCCTTCGCCTACCACGGCACCTTCCGGACGAGCGGCGCGCCCGCCGCCGCTCAATGACCCGCCACCGCACTCATCGGGGGACCTCCATGCCCGCCCGCGTCGACGCGTTCCGGCCCGCCGACCTGACCGCCGAGCAGCGCGAGCTCTACGACCGCCTCCTGGACAGCGCCCGCGCCACCGGCAGCCGCCCGTTCCCGCTCGCCGACGAGGAGGGACGGCTGCGCGGGCCGTTCAACGGCATGCTGCTCAGCCCGGAACTCGGCAACGCCCTCCAGGAGCTCGGCACCGTCGTCCGGTACGGGACGGGCTTCACCCCGCGGCAGAAGGAGCTGGCGATCCTCGCGGTCGCGGCGCACGAGCACTCGGAGTACGAGTGGGCCGTCCACAGCCACGCGGCCCTCCAGGCCGGGCTCACCGAGGAGCAGATCGCCGCCGTCCGCGCGGGCGCCGAGTGCCGCCTCGACGACCGGCTGGAGGCCACCGTCCTCGCCGCCGCCCGCGAGCTGGCCGCCAGCGGCGACCTCACCGACGACAGCTTCACCGAGGCCACCGCCACCCTCGGCCTGACCCGCCTGTACGAGCTGGTCACCCTCGTCGGCTACTACCGCATGGTCGCCGACCAGCTCCGCGTCCTCCGCGTCACCGACTGACCCGCGCCCGGGACACGTGCCCGCCATAGGGGAGGGAGCCGGGGATCCGTGCGGTTCGCGTCCGGTTGGCCACGGCCGGTCGCCGACCGTGGACGCGGGACGAAGAGTAACTCCGGCGAATTAGGGTTATCGGACGATGTTTCCCAAAAAGCCAGGAGCGGTCGATGTCCGTCGCCCATGTCGGGGATGTCAGCTTCAACAGATTGATGGCCGGTGACCTGCGCCAGACGATCACCGCGGTGCCGCAGTCGCTCGACAACCAGTGGTTCGACCGCGAACTCCTCGACCGGGCGCACCGGGAGGGCGGGATCGGCCCGGCCATTCTGCGGGAGCAGGCCGCAAGGTCGCGGCGCGAGTACCTGCGCGCCCTCCTCAACGCCGAGAAAGTCCTGATCAACCGCGCTTTTCTCTACAACAACCCGCAGGTCTACCAGGACTACGCGAAACGGGGACGCGACCACGACGCCTTCCGCCGGATGCTGGAACACGGCGTGATCATCCCGCTGCTCCTGGCGGAGGACGGCCCGCTTCCCGCGACGGACCCGGACTTCCAGGTCACCGAGGGGCTCGCGGCATGGCGCGAGGTTGCGGAGAACACGATGATGTCGTGCCTGCGCATGTCGTGGGACGACGACGAGAACGCGATGCTCACCAAGGCCGTGTACAAGGCGTTCGGCCTGTTCTTCACGAGATTCGTCCAGTTCGAGGCGCCCGCGCTGGAGCGGGACTTCCACCTCGGCGAGGAGGAGGCGCTCAGCGCGCTCTCCCGGCTCAAAGAGGTCGGACGGTGGGTGTACGACGAGTTGGACGCCGGGCGTCCGGTGGTGCGGCAGGGGCTCTACGAGAAGTTCGTGGTCGGTGAGGGCGGGGACGTCGCGAAGCGGCAGTACGACATGAGTCGGCCGCACATGGCCGTCGTGAAACAGCTGATCGACCTGAAGTACGCCACGAACGTCGCGGACGCGATCGACGTCTTCACGCTGACGCCGAGCCTTTCGCCGCGGCGCACCGCGCTCCAGGAGGACTTCCGGTTCCGGCAGCGGCAGGGGGACGCGACCGAAGCGACGGACGCCGACGAGCTGATCAGGCTCCTGCGAAATCTGGCCTTCGAGAACGTCCAGGCTCTGCTCGAAGCGGTGCCCACGCTGGACCGCCTCTCCCTCGCCGACATCTGGCAGGTCCGCAACGAGCAGGAATGGCAGGAGTACAACACGGCGTTCGCCCGCGTCGTCAACGCGCCGTCCATCGACGCCCTGGCCGACCCGATCACCGGAATCGTCGAGATCAGCAGGGCCTATCTCACGATGCTCAACAAGGCGGAGCAGATCCGCGACGACCGCTTCGGAGAGCGGTTCGGGGGCCTGACCGAGATCGCCATCGACATCGGCGCGCTCACCCTCAACGTTCTCTACATGCCCGACAACGAGATCGGGTATGAGGTCCTCGGCAACGTCGCCGACCTGGCCGGGAAGCGGGCGGCGCGGGTCACGCTCCGGCTGGGCCTCGGGAGGTTGCTGGCGAACAGGACGCGGCACCGGATCGAGACGACCGCGCAGCTCCTCGACATGCGGATGGACGACCCGTACCGGGAGGCGAAGAAACTGATCGAGTATCTGTCGAAGCAGGCATCGGCGCGCGGCGGCAGCGACGAGGGCGCGGACCTGTCGAACGAGGGCCAATGACCACGCGGCACGAGGAGCCGGGCCCCGGCGGGACGGCGCATGAGGAGTACGAGCGGCTCCGCCGGGACCGGCCGGAGCTGTTCGCCAACCCGCCGGGCGCGTGGACCCCGGTCCTGGAGGAGTTCCCGGCCGAGGGCGGCCCGTACGGCGTCTGCTACCGCGACCGGTACGTCATGCTGCTCCGCGACCCCGTCGCGTTCCCGGACGGCCGGACCGGCGGCTATATGCGGATAGTCCATGCCAACGGGCAGGCGGGAGCCGCCGTCCTCCCCTCGTGCGACGGCCGGGTCGTCCTGATGCGGCACTTCAGGCACGCCACCCGGCAATGGCACTGGGAGATCCCCCGCGGCTCCCCGGAACCGGGCGAGACACCGGAGCAGACGGCCCGCCGGGAACTGCACGAGGAGATCGGCGTCCCGGCACGGTCGATCGAGTTCCTCGGCGACTTCTACGCCGACACCGGCGTCGGCGGAAGCAAGGCCGGTCTCTTCTGGGCGGACGTCGACCACCCGCACGCCGACCACATCGACGAGGGCATCGACCGGATCGAGCTGGTCCCCCCGCGGCGGCTCGACGAGATGCTGGCCGGCGGCGAGATCACCGACTCGTTCACCCTGGCGGCCCTGCTGCACGCCAGGCTGCGCGGCCTCGCCCCGTTCTCGTCCTGACCTCGTGCCGGCCGGGGCGGCGGCCACGGCTAGCATCTCGGTGATGAAGATCCGGTTCGCCGCTGTGCGGGCGCGCCCGGTGGTGCACCGGCTGAGCGCGCGGGCCTGGATGCGGCTCGGCGGGCGGGTGCAGTGGCGGCTCGCCAGGCTCCGGCACCGGACGTTCCTGGTGTACGCGGGCGGGATCGTCCGGGACGATCAGGGCCGGATCCTGCTGCTGCGGCACCGGCTCTGGCCCGCGTACCGCGCGTGGGGCCTGCCCGGCGGCTACGTCGAGGCCGGTGAGCGGCTGGAGGACGGCGTCGCCCGCGAGGTGCGGGAGGAGACGTCCCTCGAAGTGGAGGTCGACGGTCCGCCGGTGGCGCTCGCCAGCGGCTTCCGGCACCGCGTCGAGGCGTACTACGAGGCCCGCGTGGTCGGCGGGCGCCTCGACCTCGACCCGGCGGAGATCCTTGAGGCGCGCTGGTTCCCGCTGGACGACCTGCCCGGCGAGATGTCCCGCCCGCTCCGCGGCCTGATCACCTCGCTCAGCCCACGGCGTCCGGCCGTCTAGGGCGCGGCCCGCGGCCCGGGCGCCCCCGCCGCAGGGCGTCCCGGAAGGCGTCGGCCGGGTCGGCCCGTCGGCACCGGTTCCCTTTCCCCATCCCGCCCAGCGGGCGAGGACGACACGCGTTAGGGCTGCTCGCCGGAACCCGGGGCCGAGGGCTCGCCCGGCTCCTGTTCGGACGGCGGATCGGACTCCGGCGCCGACGGCTCCTCGCTCGGCGGCGGGGCCGGTTCCGTGCTCGGCTCCTGATCCGTGGGCTCGTCACTCGGCTCGGGCGGCGGCGGGACGTCGGTCGGCGGCTCACTCGGCGACGGCAGCGGCGGTGTCGGCTCGCTCTGCCCGGGGTCGGGGCTCCAGGTCGGCGGCGTCTCCCACCGCAGCCAGGGCTCGCAGTCGATACCGTCGTGATCCCGGTCCTCGTACCAGTGGTATTCGGGGTCCCAGCCCTCGTAGTAGGGGCCGTACCCGTGGGCGTTGGCCTGCGCGCACGTGTCGAAACGCGGATCGACGCCGTCCGCCGCGCCCGGTTCCGGGGTCGACGGCTCGCGGGGCGGCGGCGTCTCCGGCGTGCTCGGCGGGACGGTGGCGGGCGGCGCGCTCGTGTCGCGCGGGGCGACCCGCTCGGACTCCTCGGAGCCCGACCCGCACGACGTCACGGGACCGAGGAGCAGCAGCGCGGCCAGGGCGGCGAGAACCGGGAGGAGGCCCCGGCGCAGGCGGCCGGCGCGGCCGGGTGGTGGACGGGTTGGTTCTGGCATGGCGCGACCTTCGCGAGTGGCGTCCGTCGCACCGGAACCTCAGTTCATCGCAAACTCCCCGATTAGGACAGAATCAGCGCGTATCACGGGGGCCAACTTTCCGCCAAATGCCGCGCTTGACCTCAAGATGAGTCGAGGTTCCATGCTGGAGCCATGATCCTGACTGACAGCGAACGCGACTATCTGGCCACGCAGCGCCTCGCCCGGCTCGCGACGGTCGGCCCCAAGGGCGACCCGCAGAACAACCCCGTCGGGTACTTCTACAACGCCGAAACCGGCACGTTCGACATCCACGGCTGGAACCTCGCGAAGTCCCGCAAGTACCGCAACGTCCAGGGCAACGATCAGGTGGCGCTCGTCATCGACGACCTGGCGTCCGTCCGGCCCTGGCACGTGCGCGGCATCGAGATCCGCGGCCGCGCGGAGACGGTCGTCGAGGACGATCCCCGGGGCACCGGCTCCGGCACGGACCTGATCCGCATCCACCCGCACACGATCTTCACCTGGGGCCTGGACCCCGCCGCCGAGGGCATGGTCAAGCGAACCGCCGGCTGACCAGCGAGGCGGGCCTGATGGCGAGATGAGCACGTCCGCGCCCGCGTGCCTCGGCCGGGTGATCGCGGCGGTAAGGTCTGGCGATCTTTGACCGTGGAGGGAGCCGATCATGGCGGGTCCGGGGCCGGAGCGGATCGAGCACTACGTGCGGTTGCTCGACCACCTGGAACGCACGTCGGTGTACTGCCCGGAGAACCTGTGCTGGACGGTGATCCGCCCCCATCGGCCGGGATTGGCGGTGCACGACGTGGTCCGCCGGCTGGGCGGGGACCCGGAGGCGCTGACCACCCGCCGGCCGGCCGATGTCGACTACGAGGATGACGAGGTCTTCCTCGAACAGCGCGGCGACGCGGTCATCATCGTGGCCTACGGCACGGCCACCGCCGAGCCAGAGGCGCTGCGCCTGCTCAGCCGGGACGCCACGGTCCACTCGCTGTTCTGGCTGATCAACAACTTCAGCCTGCTCTCCTACCTGGTCGACGGCGAGCTGTTCACCGAGGTGGAGACGCTGGTCCCGGCGAACCGGCAGGGCACCGATCCGGAGGCGCTCACCGATCACCTCGGCCCGCTGTGCGACCTGCGCTCCAGCGTGGTGGCGGGCACCCTCGCGGGCCCGGCTCCGGACTGGGAGACCGCGATGGCCACCCTGGAATCGCTGACGGGCGAGAGCCTCGATGCCGGCTGGTTCGCCCGCCCGCAGACGTACGCGAAGGTGAACCCCGGTTAGAGGGCGCACGGGAGGTGTTTGATCCCGTTGAGGAAGTTCGAGCGGAGCCTGTCCGGCGGTCCGGCGGCGTGGACGCCGGGCGCGCGGCCGAGCAGTTCACGGAACAGGGCCGTGATCTCGCTGCGCGCCAGATGCGCGCCCAGGCAGTAGTGCGGGCCGGGCGCTCCGAAGCCGAGGTGCGGGTTGGGCGAGCGGGTGACGTCGAACCGTTCGGGGTCGTCGAAGACGGTCTCGTCTCGGTTGGCCGACCAGTAGTACAGCAGCAGCTTGTCGCCCCTGCGGAAACGGTGGCCGTTCAGTTCGCAGTCGCGGGTCGCGGTGCGCCTCATGTAGATGACGGGCGAGGCGACGCGGACGATCTCGTCCGTCGCGGTGGCCGCGTACCGCTCGAAATCCTCGGCCCAGCGCCGCTTCTGCCCGGGGTGCTCGGTGAGGAGCATCAGGCCGTGCGAGATCGCCGTCCGGGTGGTCTCGTTGCCCGCCTGCAGCAGGATGCCGAAGAAGGAGCCGAGTTCCCGGGCGGTCAGTTTCTCGCCGTCGATATTGGCGTTGACGAGCTTGGACGTCAGGTCGTCGCCGGGAGCTCCGGCGCGTTCCGCGGCCAGTTCCTTGACCATTCCCGCGAGCTCCGCCGCGGCGGTGAGGAGGGTGACGGGTTCGGTCTCGGTCCTGTCCGGGGTGTACTCGGGGTCGCCCGCACCGAGAATGATGTTGGTGCGTTCGGCGACGAACCGGTGCCGGCTCTCCGGGACGCCCATCATCCGGCAGATGATGGTCAGCGGCAGCCGCTCGGCGACCTCGGTGACGAAGTCGAAGGTGCCGCGCGCCGGGAGACCGTCCACGATCTCGGCCGCCACCTGCCGGATCTCGCCGTCCAGCCGCTCGATCATGCTCGCCGTGAACGCCCGGGACACGATCCGGCGCAGCCGCGCGTGCCGCGGGTCGTCCATGTTGATCATGGAGTCGAAGAACTCGATCGACTCCGGCGGCCGGTCGAAGACCATCACGCCCTCGGCGCTGGAGAAGTCCTCCGGCCTGCGGCTGGCCTCGACCACGTCAGCGTGACGGGTCACCGCGTAGAAGCCGGGCCCCTGCTTCGCCCACCGGACGCGCGGTTCCGCGAAGAACCCGATCGGCTTCTCGCGCCGCAGCACCTCGAACGCCGCGGCGCGCTCGGCGTAGGGCGCGGCCCAGAAGGCCCCCTTGGAAAGGTCGATGTCGGCCGATCCGGGCACTTCCGCCTCCTGCCTCCTCGCGCGTTCAGAGCTTGCGGCCCACACCCGCGTACGCCGGGATACGGCCACCGTAACCGGGGGCCTCCTCGACCGTCCCGCCGCGCCGCCCATCGGGACGCAGCAAGGTCGGACCGTCCGCGGCGTCCGGGGCGCCGGGGCCGTCCGGGTCGGGCTCGTCGGGACGCCAGTCGGTCAGCCACACCAGCCCCGGATCCACCAGGTCATAGCCTTTGAAGAGCTCGTGGATCTGCTGATGTGCCCGCAGATGGACGGGGGTGGCCGTGCGGCGGTAGATCTCCTTGGCACGCTCGGTCTCCTCGGGCCGGGCCTTCTCCAGCAGATCCCCGGTCAGATGGGAAACGACCAGGTGACTTCCCGCCGCGGTCGCGTCACGGTACTGCGCGACGATGCCCTGCGGGTCGTCGGAACCGTCAACGAAATGCAGGATCGACACCATCATCACCGCCACCGGACGGTCGAAGTCGAGAAGCGCCCGGGTCGTCTCGTGCCGCAGAATCGCGTCCGGGCGCCGCAGATCCGCCTCGACCACGCCGACATTGTGCGGCGTCCGCACCAGCGCGCGGCCGTGGGCGCAGACCACCGGGTCCCAGTCGACGTAGACGACCCGGGCGTCCGGGTTCACCGAAAGGGCGACCTCGTGCACGTTGTTCTGGGTGGGCAGCCCCGCGCCCAGGTCGAGGAACTGCGTGATCCCGGCCTCCGCGGCCAGATACCGCACCGCCCGCACCAGAAAGGCCCGGTTGGCCCGCGCACCGGCCTGCGACCCCGGCATCACCGCGATGACCTTCTCCGCGGCCTCCCTGTCGGCGGCGTAATTGTCCTTTCCACCCAGGTAGTAGTCGTACATACGAGCGACATTCGGCACGGTGACGTCGACGCCCGACGGTGGGCTGACTTCTCCCATGGACGGAACCTTTCGTCCTGACCGAGCTGCCGACGTTGATCAACTCATCATGACAGGGGATGTCACGGCACGACAAACCCGCAGATGATCACCCCTTGTCGTCGAACTTGGGCACGGCGTCACCCCTGCCAGGTAAGAAGCACAATGACGGGCGGAGCCGATTCCGTCCGAGGCCGGGCCCGCGAGTTCGGTCGGATCCCTCTCGGGCTCGCGGCCGCACGGGTGGCAATTCATGGCCATTGGCATTGACGTCCGAACCTTCGTACGGGACGGCTCCACGGCCTGACGAGACAAGGTGCCGAAACCTGCACGCATAAAACGGGCCCGTTAGCAGCCGCCGCGGTCGGGGTCAAGGTTCCAAAATGGGCACGCAGAAGGTTCGCTGCCGCCACCTGCCGTTAATCGCTCAACCCGCCTTCGCCCAAAAGACGCCGAACCGTATCCGTTGACATGAGCGAGCGCCGCAATCGATGATCGGTTTGTATCCGGAAGGGTCACTTGGATACGCCCCCAGCCTTCCGCTGCCCGCGCTCCTGAGCGATCAGCGTGCCCGGGGACAAGAGAAAAGGAGTACCCCGTATTGGTCGAGCTGAAGAGCAGCGAAGAAACCGTGTACGACCGGCTGCCCGGTGAGGCGCCTCCCGTGTCGAAACTGATCGGTTGGACCCTGCTGGGGATCGACAGGGCGGCCCAGGCCATTCACCTCTCTTTCGAGTCCGCGCCTGAATTCGTGAACCCGCACGGTACGGTTCACGGCGGATTCGTCACCGCCATGCTGGACGAATGCATGGGGTCGGCGGTCGTCGGGCTCTACGAGGCGCGGTACCTCCCCGCCACCGTCTCCATGAGCACGGATTTCATCAGGCCGGTACCCGTCGGAAAGGTCTTCAGCAAGGGTCGCGTCACCGCGATTCTCGGCAAGTCGGCCTTTCTCGAAGCGCGCCTGACGGATGCGCAGGAGCAGACCTTGGCCCGCGCGACGGGCGTCTACCGCCTGCTGCCCTGGCCGGAGCACCTGCGCCCGCGCCCCTCCGCCGCCTGACCCGAACGTCCACGGGCCACCTACCACCTGCCACCGCCTGATGCCTGCCGTTCACACCACCATTCAGGAAATCGAACCGAAAGGACCGACCGCGATGACCAACTTCGAGAAGCTCCTCGCCGCGACCCAGAGCGAGTTCGACAGCGAGATCGGGCAGAACCCGCTGATCGAGACCGTCGCCGGAGGCCGGATGAAGCGCGAGCACTACGTCGCCTACCTGCGCGAGACCTACCACATGGTCCGCCACACCTCCCGGATGCTGTCGCTCGCCGGGGCCCGGCTCGGCGACGACTACCGCGGGATGCGCGACTGGTTCTTCGAGCAGGTCCAGGAAGAGAACAACCACGACCTCTTCTGCATCAGGGACCTGGAGAATCTGGGCGAGAACGCCGAAGAGGTCCTGGCGATTCCGCCGAAGCGCGGATCGTGGGGGCTGGTCGCGCAGAACTACTACATGGCGACCTACGGGAACCCGCTCGGAATTCTCGGCGTCGCGAGCCTGACCGAAGGCCTCGGCGCCGATCTCGGCAAGTCGATGGCCCAGGTGCTGCGGGAGACGTACGGCCTGGAGAAGAACCAGGTCACCTTCATCAAGAGCCACGCCGGATTCGACGCGCGGCACATCGAGGACGTGAAGTTCGCCGTCAACAAACTGCTGCTCAAGGACTCCGACCTGGACGAGGTCGTTCACGGCCGCCGGATGACCATCTACTACTACGCCCAGATGTTCCGCGACGTCCTGGCCAGCGCGTAAACGTCACCGCCATGGACCCAAGGGAGAGACCCTTGCCGCTCGAACCGATCGCCGTCCTGGACGGTGGCGACCCGACGGCCACGACCACCTACGCCGCGGCCCCAGAAGACGACGAGGTCTTACGGGAACTGCGCCAGTACCAGACCCATGAAGTCGAGAGAACGCACGAGTTCGACGAATACCGCGATTTCCTGAAGAACGCGCTGAGACCGCTCGGCCTCTACAGCGACGAGTTCCTTCCCGACGCCGCGTCCACCTGCTACCGGGTCACGTTCGACCACGAACTCGTCGCCATCTTCCGGCTCACCCCCGCGGCACCGGATTCGGCCCTGCACCACATCATTCCCGGCGCCGCTGGAAAGAGCATCATCGAGGTGAACAATATCGCGGTCGACAAGGCGTTCCGCGGGGATCTCCTGCTGGGCATCATCCTCCGCAACTGCGCCGTGCTGTCCCACACGATGGGGTTCGACTTCGTCGCCGGTGTGATCAGGCAGGAGATCCTCTCGTGGTTCACCGACTTCGGGACGATTCCCGTCCGGCACGAGCCCCTGCATCTGCTCGGCGACGAGACCGTCAACGACTTCGTCACCTATTTCAGGACCGACAGCCGCGAATGCGTCGACTACGCGATAACCCGTGGATACCACTATTTCCATCGGAAGGTGACGATGAGAAACATCAAGGCCGACATGAAGCGCGCCCGCCGGCGCGCCGCCGACGGGGAGCTGGCGCTCCATGGCTGACCCGGACGCCGAGCGGCAGGACGGAGCCGCCGCCTTTCCCCCGTCCGTGCTGCTCCTGGCACCGCTGCTCCAGATGATGGCGGCGAAGACGCTGTACGCGGCGGCCGAACTCGGGATCGCCGACCTGCTCGCCACCGGCCCGCGCAGTACCGGTGAGCTGGCGGAACGGACCGGCACCGACGCGCCGTCCCTGCGACGCCTCCTCCACGCCCTCACCGGGCAGGGCATCCTCACCGAGACCGGAACAGGGACCGACCGATACGCTCTCACCGAGTCCGGGCAGCCGCTCCGCACCGACGCGCCCGACTCGATCCGCAGCACGCTGCTGATGGCCTGCGGCCCGGAGACGTCGCGGAGCTGGGACCGGCTCGTCCCCAGCCTGCGGACCGGGACCCCGGGCTGGGACCTGGCGCACGGAATGAGCTGGACCGAGTACTACGCGCGCAATCCCGGACGTGCGGCGATCTTCAACCGGTCGCAGGCGGAGCACACCCGCGACGCGGCGCCCGGCATCCTCGCCGCCGCGGATTTCGGGAGGTTCCGGGAGGTCGCCGACATCGGCGGCGGGGACGGCACCCTCCTCACCCACATCCTGCGCGCCCATGACGACCTCCGCGGCGTGCTCTTCGACGTCCGGACCGGTCTCGCCGGCGCCGACGCCACCCTGGCCGCCGCGGGCGTCGGGGAGCGCTGCCGCGTCGTCGCCGGCGACTTCTTCGGCGAGGTTCCGGACGGGGCCGACGCCTACCTGCTGAAGGAGATCCTGCACGACTGGGACGACGAGCAGTCCATGGCGATCCTCCGCAGCGTCCGCGCCGCCATTCCGCCGGGCGGCCGCCTGCTCCTCGTCGAGCGAACGCTTCCCGACAGGCCCGTCGCCGGATTCGACGAAACCCATTGGTATCTCCGCGACCTGCTGATGCTGGTCGTCACCGGTGGACGCGAACGCACCGAGAACGAGTTCCGGCTTCTGCTCAAGTCCGCCGGATTCAACGCGGACCGGTTCTCCGATCCGTTCCCACCATTCGGCTACCGCCTGATAGAAGCCTTACCGGCCTGACCCGGGACGCCGCTGCGCCCTTCACCCGAGGGACTTGATCCGCGCGGTGGCCGACGCCACGGCCACCGCCCGTCCATCGGGGCCGAGAAGCTCACCGGCGAGAAAGCAGACATCGGCCCCACGCTTGACGATCCGTCCATGCCCGACCAGGCGCCCGGGGAATGCGGGCCGCAGGAACTGCACATGGAGATCCAATGTCGGCGCGAACTGCCCCTCGTCCAGCGTCGCGACCAAGGCAGGCCCCAACGTGTCATCGAGCATCGCGGCCAGGAACCCTCCCTGGACCACGCCCGCGGGATTCAGGAACTGCTCCCCGGCGGCGAAGGCGACCTCGATGGTGCCCGCCTCGGGATCGACATCGATCAGTTCCCACCCCAGCGTCACCGCCGCCGCAGGGGCGGGAATCCGGCCCGCCTGCACGTCCCAGAAAACCCCGCGTCTTTGCCGATCCGTGGTCACGTCCCAGACCCTAAGCCCACACACCAGGAAGGAACAAAGACCCACAATGATGCTCGGAAACGCTATTGATTGGCGCGATAGTTCGCGTATTCGTGGACGAGGACGTCAAAGGGCAGGGACGGCCGCTGGCTGAGCGCCCCGTGTGCCCGTCGACGATCAGCAGCGGGGCACCGTCGTCGGCCGCGCGGGCGATGAACCCGTCCGGGAACTCCTCGATCGTCATCGCGACGGGACCGGACCCACGGCCGAAGTGGAGGCCCGCGCGCCGCCGCGCCTCGGCACGGTCGACGCCCTCCGGGCGGACCGTGTAGGCGGCGAGCACGTGGTCGACGCCGTGCAGGGTGCGGCACTCGGGGGCGCCGCACCCCCCGGCAGCCCATGGAGCCGTCCGGTGCACGGCCGAGACGGTACGCGCCGAGCACGCAGCTGAGCGCGGCCGTGCACGCCAGCACGAGACGGCGCGCCTCACCGAGGAACGCGCGACTGCAAGGGCGAGGTCCCCGCCCTAAACCAGCGCCGCTCAATGGAACGGACGTCGGCACGCATCGCGGCGGTCATCGCGGCCTGAACCCGCTGCTGGACGTCATGATGCGTCCGAGCAACAGGCCCACTATGGCGCCCGGTCACTCACCCGGCCACGCGGCCCAGCTCCCGTGAAGACGGCGGTGACGGTGCGGCTACCCTCCGGCATGCCCGGCGTCCCACATCAACCCGGGGGATGCGGTCGCCGGGCCGGGCACCCGCGACAACCCGACTTACCCTTCACGGTCTATCCCTGAGACGTCCGCAAGCGCGCCATGGCCTCACGCCAGTGCAAGTGCGCAAGTTCCTCCGCCGACGCTGCGTGCTCGTCGCAGAACCACACATGCCACGGGTGATGCCCGGACCAGCCCTCGCGATCCAGCTCCCGTTGGAGCGCCTCCTCTTCCGCGCTGATCGCGAACCGAACGAGCGTGAACGAGGAAAGCGGAAGGTCGCCAAGAGACCGCGTGCAGACCAAGCACATTGGCGGTTTCACGCCAAAGGTCTCCGTTCAAATAGAGCGTGCTGGTGGGAGAGCCGACCGGCCCGCCGCCGGGGACGGGGGATAACCGGACCGGCGGGCATGCGACCAGGATCGGCCACCTCGCGGAACAGGGCAACGTGGCCGCTCCGATCGAACCCGCAGTCAGTGGCCAGAAGACCCGCCACCGCCGCAGGTGGGATACCTCCGAGCCGAGATCCTGAACCGGAAGAAAGTCACGCAAGCTACGACACTCCGGACGGCTGCCGTGGTAAGAAAGTCTCAAGATCGGGACCGGCCGCCCGCCCCGCCAACGAAGAGCCGACTCGATGACGAGAAGGCCGGCACCGCCATCCGGCGCCGATCGCGCAGTCCACCTTCGATACCGCCTTGAGCAATGAACTACTTACTGGTTGATATTCGCGAGAACAACGTCCTGGCGCTGCGGCACTTCCTGCTGGAGGGGCCGGAAGCCTGGGTGCCGTTGAAATACGAACTGCAGAAGGACGACGAGACCGCCGCAGGGTATGTGGCGCTGCTCCTGGGTGCGTTCAGCGTCGCGGTGCGCCGGAAGTTCTCGCCGGACTATGCACTGGACGACATCGCCCGCTTCGTCGACGAGCTGCGGATCAAAGCGGAAGAGGAAGCGGTCCCGCTCGACCTGCTCCTCACCGAGGACGCCATCCGCCGTGCCGTCGCCGCCCCTCCGCTGATGAAGGACTCCGAGTCGGACGACGAGCTGACGACCGTCCTGAACACCAAGGTCTACGTCCTCCTCCATCTCGTCGCCGAAGCCGACTTCACGCCAGCGGACCTAGAGCAGTTCGTCGAGGATGTGGCGGCCTACACCAGGGATTGGATCGCCGCACAGCGCCCGACTCCACCGACCTACGTCCTCGGCGACGAGCCTGACGAAGCCCGCACAGCGGACCGCTCCTAACGCCACCCGGCCAACGCGCCCCGGGGCCACCCTCCTGGAACGGCGGACGATGCGTGGCCGGAAGTGCGGCAGCCGGTGATCAGGCTGCTGCCTACACCACACCAACTCAGACAAATGCCCCATCGTCGTATCGCTTGAATAGCGATCGCCCACACTCGCATTCGCCGCGTCAGCGCCCCGGCACCGCAACGAACTCATCGTTTCCGGAAACACAGACTGACGCACCGGAGGGACCGTCCGGTCCGGCCATGTCCGTCAGGTGCGAATCGCGCACGTGCGCGATTTCATAGGGGCTGGTGTGCGTCCCGATGTAGGCCCCGCGCGTCGAGTGCACGCCCGGTTCTCCCCCGGCGAAAGGGCATGCGAGCGTGGGCGTGGAGCATGGCAGCGGCACCGATACCC
>NZ_SMJX01000174.1 GCF_004348535.1 Actinomadura sp. KC216 | reverse complement strand
GGTCGAGGATCTCGCGTCCGCGGCCGGGGACCGCCGAGACGGCGGCGGTGACCGTCTGGACGGTCATCGGGTCGTCGATGTCGCGGCGGGTGGCGGTCTCGGGCAGGAGCAGGTGGTGGCGGACGAGGGTCTCCAGCACGCGGACGTCGTCTTCGGGGAGGCCGAGGCGGGTGCCGATGTCGTGGGCGATGACGGCGCCGGTGGTGGAGTGGTCGCCGGGGCTGCCTTTGCCGATGTCGTGCAGGAGGGCGCTCAGGAGGAGCAGGTCGGGGCGGGCCACCTCGCGGGTCAGGGCGGCGGCTCCGGCGGCGGTTTCGACCAGGTGACGGTCCACCGTGAAGCGGTGGACGGGGTTGCGCTGCGGGCGGTTGCGGACGCGTTCCCACTCGGGCAGCAGCCGGACGATCAGATCGGCCTGGTCGAGCGCCTCCCAGACGCCGATGGCGGCGGGGCCTGCGCCGAGCAGGGACACGAGGGCGTCGCGGGCGGCGGCGGGCCAGGGCGGCGCGGGAACGGCGGCGCGGTCGGCGAGCCGGTCGACGGTTGCGGGAGCGAGGGGCAGGCCCGCATGGGCCGCTGCGGCGGCTACGCGGAGGATGAGCGCTGGATCGTTCAGGTCCGCGTTTCGTGCGAGGACGACCTCGCCGTCGTGCTCGACCGCGCCGTCCCCTACGGGGCGCCGCTCGATGGCGCCTCGCCGAGGCTTGGCGCGGCGCAACGCGTGCGAGGTCGCGTAGGTGATCGTGCGGGCGGCCGCCGAGAGCGAGCGCAGCAGGGCGTTCGCGTCCGCCAGGCCGAGGGCATGGGCGACCGCGTCCTGTTCCTGGAGGACGAGGCGGTCGCTGGAGCGGCCCGTGACGTCGTGCAACGCATGCCGGACGTCGAGCAGCAGGTCATGGGCCGCCCGGACCCTGCCGTCGGGGCCGGACGCCACCCAGGACGCGGCGACGGCGTGCAGGATGTGCACGTCGCGGAGCCCGCCGCGCGCCTCTTTGAGGTCGGGTTCCAGGAGAAACGCCAGCTCGCCCTGGGCCTCCCACCGTTCGCGGCACAGCTGCGACAGCTCGGCCAGCCGGGCGGTGGCGTCCGCCCGCCAGTCGGTGAGGACGCCGGTGCGCAGTTCGTCCGCGAGGGATCGGTCGCCCGCGATCCAGCGTGCCGAGAGGAGCCCGAGGGCCGCCTTCAGGTCGCCGCGCGCCACCGTCCGGGCCTCGTGGACGGTCCGGACGGAGTGGTCGAGCCGCAGCCCGGAGTCCCAGACCGGGTACCAGACGCGGCCGGCGATCTCGGCGATGCCGGAGCGGCCGCGGTGCAGGAGGACGAGGTCGAGGTCGCCCCCGGGTGTCAGTTCGCGTCGCGCGTGGCTGCCGACCGCGACGAGGGCGACGTCCTCCAGAACAGGCAGCAGCGATCCCAGCCATCGGTCCAGGTCGGCGGCTCGCTCGGCCCGAGCCGCCGCGAGAGCGGCTCGGGCCGTCACGAGGCCGTGGGCCTCACCGCGTGCTGAGCGCATCCGTCCTCCCGCCGTGCCGGTCAGAGGGCCTCGGGGCCGGTTTCGCCGGTGCGGACGCGGACGACGGTGTCGACAGGGACGGCCCAGACCTTGCCGTCGCCGATCTTGTCGGTGCGGGCCGCGTTGACGATGACGTCGATGATGTCGTCGGCGTCCGCCGCGTCCACGAGGACCTCGACGCGCAGCTTCGGCACCAGGTCGACCTGGTACTCGGCGCCGCGGTAGACCTCGGTGTGGCCCTTCTGCCGGCCGTAGCCGCTGGCCTCGCTGACCGTCAGGCCGCGCACCCCGAAGGCCTCCAGGGCCTTCTTGACGTCGTCCAGTTTGAACGGCTTGATGACCGCCGTGATGAGCTTCATTTCTTCGCTTCCACCTTCGTGCCGACGGAGTGGCCGGAGACCGGGGCGGCGGTCGCGCCGGAGCCGGTGCCCGCCCGGATGGTGCCGAAGTCGTACGCCGTCTCGGCGTGCGCCGTGCTGTCGATGCCGGCGGCCTCGTCGTCCTCGCTGATCCGGAAGCCCATGACCAGGTCGATGACCTTGGCGATCAGGTAGGTGACGACGAAGGAGTAGGCGAGCGTCGCCAGCACGGCCACCGCCTGCTTGCCGAGCAGCGCGAAACCGCCGCCCGCGAGCAGGCCGTCGGCGCCCGCGTCGTTGACCGCCGTGGTGGCCAGGAGGCCGATGAGGAGGGCGCCGACGATGCCGCCGACCATGTGGACGCCGACGACGTCGAGCGAGTCGTCGAAGCCGAGCCTGTACTTCAGGCCGACCGCGAACGCGCAGACCGCGCCCGCGACGAGACCGAGGGCGATGGCGCCGAGCGGCGTGACGAACGCGCAGGCGGGGGTGACGGCGACCAGCCCGGCGACGATGCCGGACGCGATGCCGAGCGTGGTGGACGACCCGTCCCGCAGCTTCTCCACGACGATCCACGCGAACGCGGCGGCGCAGGTCGCGGCGAGCGTGTTGACGAACGCGACGGCCGCGGTGGCGCCGGCGCCGAGCGCGGACCCGGCGTTGAACCCGAACCAGCCGAACCACAGCAGCCCGGCGCCGAGCAGGACGAACGGCAGGTTGTGCGGGCGCATCGGCTCCTTCGGCCAGCCCCTGCGCCTGCCGAGGACGAGGACGAGCGCCAGGGCCGCGACGCCCGCGTTGATGTGGACGACCGTGCCGCCCGCGAAGTCGAGGGCGCCGAGGTCGTAGAGCCACCCGGCCTTCTCGCCGTCCGACCACCAGACCCAGTGCGCGATCGGGAAGTACACGAGCGTGACCCACACGAGGGCGAACACGACCCAGGCGCCGAACTTGGCGCGGTCCGCGACGGCGCCGCTGATCAGCGCGACGGTGATGATGGCGAACGTCGCCTGGAAGGCCGCGAACACCAGTTGCGGGATGCCGGTGCCGTCGTCGGCCGTGGCGGCGTTCTCCAGGCCGACGAGGCCCCAGTCGCCGAGCCCGCCGATGAACGGGCTGAGCGCGCCGCCGTCGCCGAAGGTGAGCGAGTAGCCGTAGACGACCCACGCCATGCCCACGACGGCGATGCTGACGAAGCTCATCATCATCATGTTGAGGACGCTTTTGGCCCGGCTCATGCCGCCGTAGAAGAAGGCAAGTCCGGGAGTCATCAGCAGGACGAGCGCCGTGCTCGTCAGCATCCAGGCGGTGCCACCGCTATCGATCTTCATCTCTGAGAGAGTCCCTCCTCGCCAGGGGAACGTGACTGCTCAGAGACTCGGGCGCGGCGGTTTCGGCTGGGGGCGCCCTACGTTTCCGCGGTGTGAAACCCGGTCCCGGCGTGTTTCACCGGTGTTTCCGAATCCTCACAAACCGCATTTCTGCAATATTGGCCTGCTTTTTCAGTCTCCCAGGATGGCGTCGACGAAGGCCTCGGGCTCGAAGGGGGCGAGATCGTCCGGTCCCTCGCCGAGGCCGACGAGCTTGACCGGCACGCCCAGCTCCCGCTGCACCTGGACGACGATGCCGCCCTTGGCCGTGCCGTCCAGCTTGGTCAGCACGACACCGGTGATGTTGACGACCTCGGCGAACACGCGCGCCTGCTGCATGCCGTTCTGCCCGGTCGTCGCGTCGAGGACGAGCAGCACCTCATCGACCGTGGCCTGCTTCTCCACCACCCGCTTGATCTTGCCGAGCTCGTCCATCAGCCCGGTCTTGGTGTGCAGCCGCCCCGCGGTGTCGATGATCACCACGTCGACCTTGGTGTCGATGCCCTGCTTGACGGCGTCGAACGCGACGCTGGCGGGGTCGGCGCCCTCGTCCTTCCGGACGACCTGCGCCCCGACCCGGTTCGCCCACGTCTCCAGCTGGTCGGCGGCGGCGGCGCGGAAGGTGTCGGCGGCGCCGACGAGCACGGTCTTGCCGTCGCCGACGAGGACGCGGCCGAGCTTCCCGCACGTGGTGGTCTTCCCGGTGCCGTTCACGCCGACGACCATCATCACGGCGGGACGCTCCCCGGGCGTGTCGGTGTGCAGCGAGCGGTCCAGATCCGGGCCGATCTGCTTGACCAGCTCCTCCTTGAGCAGCCCGCGAACCTCCTCCGGGCTGCGCGTGCCGAGGACCTGCACCCGCGTCCGCAGATCATCGGTGACCTGCCGGGCCACCGCGGCGCCCAGGTCGGCGGTGATCAGGGTGTCCTCGATCTCCTCCCAGGCGTCGTCGTCCAGCGTCTCGCGCGACAGCAGCCCCAGGAGGGTCTTGCCGAAGGTGCCCTGCGAACGGGCCAGCCGCGCCCGCAGCTTGACCAGCCGTCCCGCGCCCGGCGGCGGTTTCTCGATCTCGACCGTGGGCCGCGGCGGCGGGACCTCCGTGGGCGGCGCCTTCTCCAAGGTCGGCGCGCCCGCGTCCGCCTCGTCGACAGCGGTCGCGCCTCCGGCCCGCTCGCCCGGACGCTCGGCGGGCGGCCGCTCGCGTCCCCGGCGCGGACGCACCAACATGACACCGCCGACGATCAGCGCGACGACCACCAGCGCGGCAATGACGATCAGATATTCCATAGCGCCCCCAGTTTTCCAGAAGCTGCCTACCCGCGGAGACGGCCCCCTGGAACCCCCGACCCCGGGCAACGCCGCCAAGAGGCGCCGCCAGGCGTTCTTACTGGGGCAGAGAAGCGCGTTCGGAGTTTTCCCATTCGTCGACGTTGCGGAGGAGTGCTTCCAGGTAGGAGCGCAGGTGGGTGCGGTAGACGTCGCTGTAGGTGCGCAGGTAGGCGATCTCGCGCTCCATCGCGCGGCGCTCGTCGTCCGGGAGGGCGCCGCCGCGCGGGCGGGCGGAGGCGCGCGCGTGCTGCTCGGCGGTGCGGACGGCCGCGTCGGCGACGGCGGCGGCCTTGCGGTGGGCGTGTTCCAGCATCTGCTCCGCGCGTCCCTTGGCGTCGGACAGGATCGCCTCGCGGTGCAGCCGGGCCTCGTGGGCGAGCTCGCGGGTGTAGCGCTCGGCGTCCGCGACGTATAGGTCCGCGGTCTGCTGGGCCTGCGACAGGATCCGGACGGCCTGGAAATGCGCGTCCTCGGGCGCCATCACGGTGCCGTTCGCGCCGCCGGCCGCGACCTCGGCGCGGAGCCGGTTGACCTCGTCGCCGAGCGCGGCCATGTCGGTGAATATCTGGACGAGTTCCTGCTCGACGTACGCCAGGAACGCGCGGACCTCCTCCTCGTCGTAGCCGCGGCGACCGAGCGCGGCCCGGGCGAACTCCACCGACCGGAGCTCGCCCGGGGTCAGCCGCGTGCCCTCGTTGGCGACGGGAAGGTTCGGTGGGTTCAACGGGCTCACCTCTGTGCGTCTGCGAAGGTTTCCAGCCGGATGCGGTCCCGCGGGACGCCGAGCAGCGCGAGCTGCTCGACGGTGTGCCCGACCATCGCGGCGGGCCCGCACACGTATGCGTCGTGGTCGTCCCAGGGGCCGCGCCTGGCCACGACGTCGGACAGGTTCCCGTGCTCGACGTCGCCGTCCCCCGGCGACGGTCCGGGCGCGGGCGCCGTCTCGAACCAAGACTGTGATCCCGGATGCGGGGACTGGAGCACGGACGAGAAGCCGTGTCCGCCGGGTTCGTCCGACACGGCGGGGATGACGGTGAGCCAGGGGAACTCGTCGGCGAGCTTGGTCAGGTGCTCCAGGTCGTACAGGCCGTCGCGGGTCCGGGCGCCGAAGAACAGGTGGACGCGCGGCGGCTCGGGGCCCGCGGCGATCTGCTCCAGGATCGCCTTGAGCGGGGCGAGCCCGGTGCTGCCCGCGATGAGCAGGATGTCCCGTCCGGACGATTCGTCCAGCGTGAGGGTGCCGACCGGGGCGCCCATCCGGACGCGGTCGCCGGTCTCGGTCGCGCGCACCAGGACGGGGCTGACCGGGCCCCCGTCGACCAGCCGGACGTGGAAGTCGACGGAGTTGTCGGGGCGCGGCGCGTTCGCCATCGAGTAGTACCGCCACTGCCGCAGCCGGGACGGCACCTCCAGCGCGACGGACTGTCCGGGCTCGTAGGGCAGCGGCCGGTCCGGCTGGACGCGCAGCACGCAGATGTCGAACCGGCGCCGTTCGACCGCGACGACCTGGCCGTTCCACCAGGCGGGCCGGGTCAGGGCGTCCTCGTCGGCCGCTTCCAGCATGACCTTGCCGACGAGGGTGTAGGCGGCGCTCCAGTCGCTCTCGATGTCCTCGGACCAGGCCTCGCCGGAGAAGTGCCGCAGCGTCGCGATGAGGCTGGCGCCGACGTGCGGGTAGTGCTCGGCGACGATCCCGAACCTGCGGTGGTCGCGGCCGAGCTGCTGCAAGAACGGCACCAGGTTGGACAGGTCGTCGACCTGGGCGACGATGTGCCCGAGGGCGCGCAGCAGCTTGTCGCGCTGGTGGCTCATCCCGATCGGGAACATGTCGCGCAGGTGCGGGTTGCGCACGAACAGGTCGGAATAGAAGAAGAGCGCGACGGCGTCGCCCTGCTCGGCGACGAGCGCGAAGTTGTCTTTCAGGCGCTGTGCGTCCACGTGGATCAGGAGACGAGCTCCGCGGCGGCCTCGGACATGACGCTGGCGACGAGGCCGTAGGCGGCCCTCCAGTCGCGTTCGAGGTCCTCGGTCCAGCCGGGCCCGGTGAAGTAGGCGAGGGTGGCGATGAGGCTGGCGCCGACGGGCGTGTAGTGCTCGTCGAGGACGCCGAAGTCGTGGTGCCGGCGGCCGAGGTCCCGCAGGAAGGGGATGAGCTCGTCCTCGTCGTCGACGGTCGAGACGATCTGGGACAGGGCGCCGAGCAGCACCTCGTGCTGGCGGGTCATCCCGGCCGGGAACATCGACCTGAGCTGCGGTTCCCGCGCGAAAAGGTCCGCGTAGAAATATTCGGCGACCTCCGCGCCGTTCACGGCCACCAGGGCGAAATTGTCTTTGAGTTTCTGCGGGTCCACGAGCATCACCCTTCCAGCGGTTCTCCGCACCGGGCGGGGGTGCCCGGCAACGGGAGCCGGAGAACCACGGTGCCTATGCGTAGTGGATGGGTCCAAGGCACACAAGCCCGTGAGCGTCGCCGCGCCGTCACGTTCGGTGCATCCCGGCCGGGTGGACCATCCCGTTACCGGCGCAAATGCTCCCGTGCCAAACCGTTATAGGGCGCTGAAATTACCGCGGTCCAGGTCTCGGGTCCGTCCGAAATATGGAACGTCGAGCGGTGTAACGTTCCATGGAAAGGTGGCGGGATATCATCCGCCGGGCGCAATTCAGGCGGGCTCGTGCAACCGCTGGCTGACGACCTGGGTGACGCCGTCGCCGCGCATGCTGACGCCGTAGAGGGCGTCGGCGCCCTCCATCGTCCGCTTCTGGTGGGTGATCAGGATGATCTGGGACGACTCGCGCAGCTCCTCGAAGACGGTGATGAGCCGCTGCGTGTTGGTGTCGTCAAGCGCGGCCTCGACCTCGTCGAGGACGTAGAACGGCGAGGGCCGGGCCTTGAAGACGGCGACGAGGAACGCGATCGCGACCAGCGACCGCTCGCCGCCCGACAGCAGCGACAGCCGCTTGACCTTCTTGCCCGGCGGGCGGGCCGCGACCTCCACGCCGGTGGTGAGCATGTCGTCGGGCACGGTCAGCGACAGGCTGCCCTCACCGCCCGGGAACAGGCGGGCGAAAATGCGTTCGAATTCGCGGGCGGTGTCGTCGTAGGCGGCGGCGAACACCTGCTGGACGCGCTCGTCCACCTCTTTGACAAGGCCGAGGAGTTCCCGCTGCGTCTTCTTCAGGTCTTCCAGTTGCGAGGTCAGGAAGGCGTGCCGCTCCTCCAGCGCCGCGAACTCCTCCAGCGCCAGCGGATTGACTTTGCCGAGCTGGTTGAGCTGCCGTTCCGCGACTTTGGCACGCTTTTCCTGAACGGCCCTGTCGTAGGGGACGGGCTCCGCGGCAGCGCCCTTTTCCCCGTCCGAATTAGATTCATTTTCGGGGTCCTGCGGGACGGGCTGATCGGGCCCGTACTCCGAGACGAGCGCCTCGACCTCCAGCCCGAACTCCTCCAGGGCGCGCTGCTCGTACTGCTCCAGCCGGAGCCGCTGCTCCGCGCGGGCGACCTCGTTGCCGTGGACGACGTTGACGAGCCGTTCGAGGGTCCCGGACAGCTCGCGCACCTGCGTCCGGACGACCTTCAGCTCCGCCTCCCGGGCGGCCTTGGCCTGCTCCGCGGCCTCCCTGCGCCGGACGGCGGCGGCCAGCGAGTGGTCGATGCGCTCCAGGGCCGTCCGCGCGCCCTTGAGGACGGCGTCGGCGACCCTGGCCTGCTGCTCGCGGCGGGCGCGGCGCTGCGCGGCACGGGCGCGTTCCTCGCGTTCGCGATGGGCGCCGCGCTCCAGCGCGTCGGCGCGTCCGGCGATGGCCTGGACGCGCTCCTCGGCGGTGCGGACCGTCAGCCGCGCCTCCATCTCGGCGGCGCGCAGCTCCTGGCAGCGGGCGTTCAGCTCGTCGCGGGCGTCGGTGCCGTGCCCGGCCTCGTCGGCGACCTCGGCGGCCTCCTCCGACTCGGCGAGCCGCATCGCGAGCTCCTCGGCCGCCTCGGTGTCGCGCTCCAGGGACTCGCTCGCCGCGTCGAGCGCCTTGGTCAGCCGCTCGGCCTCGCCCCGCGCGGCGCGGACGTCGGCCTCCAGGCGGGCGGCGCGTTTGGCTTCCTGAGCGGCCTGCGCGTCGAACTCGCGCAAGCGCGCGCGGACGCGGTCAAGCTCCGTCTGGGCCTGGTTCACGCTCGCCTGGGCCTCGGCCGCGGCGGCTTCCGCGCCCTCCAGCGCCGCTTGTGCGGCCTGCTCGCGCTCTATCGACGCGCTGAGGTCATCTGCAGCCGCACCGGCCGCCGTCTCCGCCGCTGCCAGGTCCTCAGCGGCCTCGTCGAGCGTCGCACGCATCTGCAGGAGGCTCTGGGCGCCACCGGCCGCGCCTCCCTGCGCCCAGTGCGCGCCGACCAGCTCCCCATCGCGGGTCACTGCGCGCAAAGACGGTTCCCTACGGACGAGCGCAGCCGCCGCTGGGACGTCATCCGCCACGGCCACTTCACGCAGTAGATGCTCGACCGCAGGACGCACAGGATCAGGCACGTTCACCGCGTCGACCGCATAGTCGACGCCTGGGACCCGGCTCCAGGCCCCGACGGCTCCCCCGCCGATGAGCAGCCCGGCCCGTCCGGCATCACGCGACCGCAACAGCGCCAGCGCGGCCTCGGCGGTGTCGAGCGACCCGACCGCGATGGCCTCGGCGGCGTTGCCGAGCGCCGCCGCGACCGCCGTCTCGTACCCGGGACGGACGTTCAGCAGCGACGCGACCGTCCCCAGCACCCCGTCGAGCGACCCATCGGAACCCGCCGCCAGCAAGGCCTCCCCGCCGTCGGCGGCGCTCGCCAACGTCAGGTTCAGGGCTTCGATCCGGGCCTGCAAGGCCGTGACCCGCTTCTGCGCCGCCTGATCGGCCGACCGGGCAGACCCCACGGCCGACCGGGCCTCCTTCAGCGCACCGCGCGGCCCGCCGACCGCCGCCCGCGCAGACTCGGCGGCGTCCTTGGCCGTGGCGAGCGCCTCCTGAGCGGCCTCGTGCTCGGCCGCGAGCTCCGGATCCTCGACGACCTCCGCCTCGAACGCCTCGAACTCGGCCTGCGCGGACTCCGCCCGCTGCTGGGCCTCCTCCCGCGCCTCGGTGAGCCGCCCGATCTCCGACCGCCCCGCCTGCGCCTTGCTGCGCAGCGCCTCGACGTGCCCGCGCAACCGGGCCAGCTCCTCCCGGCGGTCGGCCGCGGCACGGGCCGCGGCCTGCAGCCTGCGCTCCTCCGCCGCGAGAGCCTCCTCGGCGCCCGACCGCTCCTCGACCGCGCGCGAGAGCCCGTCCTGCGCCTCCTCCAGCGCCGCCCGCAGCATCTCCTCCTGCTCGCGGATCTCGGCCGCCTCACGCTCCATGTCCTCGGGATCGCGCCCGCGCCGCTCCTCCTCGCGCACCTCCGCCGCGTTCCTGTACCGCTCCGCCGCCAGATCGGCGACGCCGCGCAGCCGCTCCTTCAGCGCCGACAGCTGGAACCAGGTGTCCTGAACCTGCGCCAGCCGCGGCGCCTGCTCGGCCTCCTCCGCCTCCAGCACGCCCTCGCGCCGCTGCGCCTCCGCCAGCGCCCGCTCCGTCTCCGTGCGGCGCTCCCGGACGGCGGCCTCGTCCGCGGCCTCCTGCTCCAGCTTCGTCCGCAGCGTGACGAGGTCGTCCGCGAGCAGCCGGAGCCGCGCGTCGCGCAGGTCCGCCTGGATCACGGCGGCCTTGCGCGCGATCTCCGCCTGCCGCCCCAGCGGCTTCAGCTGCCGCCGCAGCTCACCGGTCAAGTCCTGGACGCGGGTCAGGTTGCCCTGCATCGCGTCCAGCTTCCGGAGCGCCTTCTCCTTCCGCTTGCGATGCTTGAGGACGCCCGCCGCCTCCTCGATCACCGCCCGGCGCCCCTCGGGCCCCGAATGCAGGACGCGGTCGAGCTGCCCCTGCCCGATGATCACGTGCATCTCGCGGCCGATGCCCGAGTCGGACAGCAGCTCCTGGATGTCCAGCAACCGGCACGAGTCGCCGTTGATCGCGTACTCGCTCGACCCCGACCGGAACATCAGCCGGCTGATCGTCACCTCGGTGTAGTCGATCGGCAGCGCGCCATCGGAGTTGTCGATCGTCAGCACGACCTCGGCCCGCCCGAGCGGCGCCCGATTCGCGGTGCCGGCGAAGATGACGTCCTCCATCTTCCCGCCGCGCAGCGACTTCGCGCCCTGCTCCCCCATCACCCAGGCCAGCGCGTCCACGACGTTCGACTTGCCCGACCCGTTCGGCCCGACCACGGCCGTGATCCCCGGCTCGAACTTCAACGTGGTGGACGACGCGAAGGACTTGAAGCCGCGCAACGTCAGGGTCTTCAGATACACGCGCTCCCAGTCCTCCTCCGCCGATGAAGAGCCGACAACATCCGTCGAACGATACTGCGTTGCCTATGGCAGTGCTCTCCTCCTTCGGCCCTGGCGGGCCTCCATCGTCGAGCGCTGCGCGCGATCGCTGCTGTGCTTATGGCCTCGCCCTCCTCCTTCGGCCCTGGCGGGCCTCCATCGTCGGACGCGGCGCACGATCGCTGCATCGCTCCGGCTCGCCTGGCGGCTCGCTGCGCGACCAGGTTCTCGCAAGCTCGAACCTGCCTTCGGACGCGATCGCAGGCGTTGAGGTCGTCGCGTGGTTACGGTGGTGGCTGGGGTCGTCGCGTCCGGTAGTCGCGCTTCGCTGCGGGTACCCGGAAACTGGCCATTGCCACAAAAGCGTCGGACGCGGACGTACCGAAAAAGGGTCGGGATTGACCGAATCTTGACTGGTCCCCGAAGTGACGACCTGGGGGTGTGGAGAAATGGCGGACGTCCCCGGTTCATAGAAAAGCGTGAACGGCGACGACACCCAATCCCTGGACGGGGTCGGGTTCGGCTGCTTGGGTCTGCGCCTAAGCCGGGGTCACGGGTCGTGCGGCCGGAGGCGCCCCAGCGCCGGAGGACGCATGACCCGCCGAGCCGGGCGACCGCAGCGCCACGCGACAACCCGCACGGTCACGGCAAACCGCACCGTGGCGTGAGGATCGACCGGCTCGCGACGGGGGTTCCAGGGGGTCGCCCCCCTGGGCTGACAGGCAGGCACGATTAAGGGACGCCGAGTGGCCGACGTCCCTGTTCACTCTTGGGAAGCAGGCGCCGATCAGGTCAGCGCCGGTTCACGGTCCTTCACCGGAAGCGACATCACATCGTCGTCCGTCGCCGTCGCAAGCGCGTCGTTCTCCGCCTGGAGCCGTACGAGCTCGGCTTCCAGATCACGTACGCGCTGCTGAAGGCGCCGCATCTCCGCGACCATCCGGGGGTCGGGACCGCCGACGTGGCCGAGTAGAGCCTTCGCCATGACTAAGGGTCCTCCACGCTGAGTAACCAGCAGGGATCGCGCACGAGAATCTGCTGAAGTCGGTGCGCGTATCGTCTAGAGTCGCACCGGCCGGTGTCCTGGTCAAGACGCACATCACAGGCCGGTAACAACCTTCCTCTACTAGTTTAGCAGGTATAAACGAGGGCTCCCCACCCCGTCACCGCTCGTAGAAGCCGGGGGACTCCCCGCGTGGCCCGGTCCAACGTTCCGTGACGCCGGTGACCTTCCCCGGGCGGCCCGGATCGGCGGCGTCACCGCCCAGCAGATCCAGGAGCAGGCGGCATTTGGCGCGGGGCCCTTCCGCGACGACCTCGACGCGCCCGTCGGCCAGGTTGGTGGCGCTGCCGGCCAGGCCGAGCTCCAGCGCCCTCGCCCGCACCCACCAGCGGAATCCGACCCCCTGGACGCGGCCGCGCACCCAGGCCGTCAGCCGCACCGTCTCTTCGCCGTCGTCCATCACGTCCCCGTTCCGGTCGTCGATCCACGCCTCAGTACCGTCCCCGGCGAGGGCGGGGCTGGCACACGGGACAGCTGTAGGACGAACGGTTCATGAACTCGTCCCGGCGGATGGGCGTCCCGCAGCGGCGGCACGGCTCGTCGCGCCTGCCGTAGGCGTCCAGCGAGCGCTCGAAGTAGCCGCTCTCCCCGTTCACGTTGACGTACAGCCTGTCGAACGAGGTGCCGCCGACCGCCAGGGCGGCGCTCATGACGTCCCGTGCGGCCTCCAGGACGCGGGCGGCCTCCGCCCGCGTCATCGTCTCGGTCGGCCGCGCCCAGTGCAGCCTCGCGCGCCACAGGGCCTCGTCGGCGTAGATGTTGCCGACGCCGCTGATCAGCGACTGGTCGAGCAGCGCCCGCTTGATCCCGGTCCTGCGGCGGCGGAGGGCGCGGAAGAACGCCTCGGCGTCGAAGGCGTCCTCCAGCGGGTCGGCGGCGATGTGGACGATCGGCTCCGGAACCAGCCCGGAGCCGTCGACCGCGTCCGGCGCCATGTCGGCGACCATGAGGTGCCCGAACGTCCGCTGGTCGACGAAGCGAAGGTCGAGGCCGCCGTCGTCGAAGACGATCCGGACGCGCAGGTGCTTCTCCCGCTCCCGGTCCGGTTCGCCGACGAGCAGCTGGCCGCTCATCCCGAGGTGGGCCAGGAGCGCCTCCTCGGGCGGCCCGTCGCCGTCGGCGCGCAGCGGCAGCCACATGTACTTGCCGCGGCGGCGGGGCGTGAGGACGGTGCGTCCGGCGAGGCGCCCGGCGAAGTCGGCGGGGCCCGCGTCGTGGCGGCGCACCGCCCGCGGGTGCAGGACCTCGGCGGAGGCGATGGTGCGGCCGGTCGTGAACCGGTCCATGCCCCGCCGGACGACCTCGACCTCGGGCAGCTCAGGCACCGGCCTGGGCCGCCTGTCCGTCCTCGACCGGCCGCCCGGCCTCCTCGGCGGCGGCGGGCTCCGCCCGGCCCGGAGCGTCCCGCTGGACGACGATCTCGCGGATCTCGTTCCAGGCGGCCTCGGCGGCGTGCTGCTCGGCCTCCTTCTTGCTGCGGCCCTCACCGGACCCGTACGTCCGGCCGCCGACCCGCACGGACGCGCGGAACGTCTTCTGGTGGTCGGGGCCGCTCTCGGCGACGTGGTACTCGGGGACGCCGAGCTCCTCCACGGCGGTGAGCTCCTGCAGCGAGGTCTTCCAGTCCAGCCCGGCGCCGAGGCCCGCCGAGCGGGCGATCAGCGCGTCGAAGAGCCGGTGCACCAGCGCGGACGCCTCGTCCAGCCCGCGGTCCAGGTAGACGGCGCCGATCAGCGCCTCCAGCGTGTCGGCGAGGATCGAGGCCTTGTCGCGGCCCCCGGTGCCCTCCTCGCCGCGGCCGAGCCGGATGTGGGCGCCGACGCCGAGGCCGCGCGCGACGCCCGCGAGGGCGCGCATGTTGACGACGGCGGCGCGCAGCTTGGCGAGCTGCCCCTCCGGCAGGTCGGGGTGACCGCGGAACAGGGTGTCGGTGACGACCAGCCCCAGCACCGAGTCGCCGAGGAACTCCAGGCGCTCGTTGGTGGGCAGGCCGCCGTTCTCGTAGGCGTACGAACGGTGCGTCAGCGCGCGTTCGAGCAGGTCGTCGTTCACTTCGACGCCGAGCGCGCCGGTCAGTTCGGTGCGATCCGGAGCCGGATCGCTCTTCTTTCCGCTCACGGGCCCTCCTCGCAGGCCGTGTACCGCGCATGGCGCGGTCGCGTCTGGGGCGCGCGGCCTGGGCGGCCGGGCCGGCGAGGACGGGCGAGGAGGGGTGTCCGCGAAGACGAGGTGCGCGCCGGTCGGCTGATCCCGGCGTGCACCACGGCTCCGGGCGCAGTGAACAACCGTCCTTCAGCTCCCACCCGCCGCCGTTCAACGGACGAGCTTCGCTTGACGGTTCGTTCAGTCTCCGCGCCTGTCACCACGCCGGCGTCGCGCGCCGGGTGGTCGGATGCCTGGTCCTGCCGCATCGGGGGGCGGTACGCGCCGTCGCGCGGATCCGCCCCCCAGGATGCGTGAAGACTCAGGCCGACGGGGCGATGACCTCGCGCCGGTTGTAGGTGCCGCAGGTCGCGCACGCGGTGTGCGGCAGCTTCGGGTCGCGGCACGTCGGGCACTCGACCAGATTCGGCGCCGCGGTCTTCCACTGCGAGCGCCGGTGCCGCGTGTTGCTGCGCGACTTCTTCCGCTTCGGGACGGCCACGTCAGCCCTCCTGCCTTCGTTCTCGTCGATCGGATGATGCACGGGAGCCGTTGCTCCCGTCCCCCCGGTCGGGGGACGCCGGCGCCAGGTCGCCGGCGAGGTCCTGCAGCGCCGCCCACCGGGGGTCGGCGACGTCGTGGCGGTGACCGGGCTCGGCGTCCGCCAGCCGCACACCGCACTCCGGGCACAGGCCCGGGCAGTCGTCCCGGCACAGCGGGGACAGCGGCAGCGCGAGCACCACCGCGTCCCGCAGGACCGGTTCGAGGTCGATCAGGTCGCCCTCCAGGCGGAGCTCGTCATCGTCGGCGTTCCCGCCGGAGCGGGTGTCGTCGTAGACGAAGAGTTCCTGGAAGTCCGCCTCGAAGGTCGAGGCGATCGGGTCGAGGCAGCGGGCGCACTCCCCCCGGAGGGGGACGGTCGCCGTGCCGGTGACGAGCACCCCTTCCAGGACCGCTTCGAGCCGGATGTCCAGCTCGATCGCGGCGCCTTCCGGGACGCCCACCATCTCGACGCCGAAATTCTCCGGTGCCGGCACGGACAGGTTCTCCTCCCGCGACGACCCGGGTTGCCTGCCCAGAGCTCGGGTGTCGAGCACGAGAGGGGCGTTGGGGTCGAGACGTGACAGTGGATTCCTGCTTTCGTGAGGCATGAGAATGACGGCCACGGTGATGGCCGATGTCCCAGGGTACCGAAGACCCGGCCGTTGACCCAACTCGCGGGCCCGCTCACCAGGGAGGGCCGCCGGTGCGCGGCCCGCCGGTGCGCGGCTTCGTCTCGCGGGCGCGGTCAGTCCGCCTTGAGCCGCTCGACCAGCCGCTCGTGGACGAGGTCGGGCACGAGGCCGGAGATGTCGCCGCCGAACTTCACGACCTCTTTCATCAGGCTGGACGACAGGAACGCGTACTCGGGGTTCGTCGCCATGAACAGCGTCTCCACACCGGCGATGCGGTGGTTCATCTGGGCCATCTGCAGCTCGTACTCGTAGTCGCTGACGGCCCGGAGACCACGGACGATCACCGGGATGTTCTGCTCCTTGCAGTAGTCGACGGTGAGGCCGTAGAAGGTGTCGACCGTGACGTTGCCGTACTGCTTGGTGACCTCGGAGATCATGTCGGCGCGCTCGTCCACGGTGAACAGGCTCTTCTTGCTCTTGTTGATCAGCACGGCGACGACCACCTCGTCGTAGAGGCGGCAGGCGCGGCTGATGATGTCGAGGTGCCCGTTGGTGACGGGGTCGAACGATCCCGGACAGACGACACGACGCACGGCGCGAACCCCTTCGCTCCCGGTTTCTGACCTGCGGCGCGAACGTACCAAATCGCATTCGGCCCGCTTTTCACCGGGGGTGCGGGGGGTCGTCCCGGTACGCCCGGCGCGGCGCGTCAGCCGGCTGTGGCGCGGCCGTACCAGAACACCGCTTCGCCGTAGCGGCGGTCGCGTTCGGGCTCGTAGCCGTCGGGCCAGCGCAGTGCCGGGCCGCGGGCGGCGCGTTCCACGGCGATGAGCGCGTCCGGGGCCGTCCAGCCGTGGTCGCGGAGGTCCTCCAGCAGGGCGGTGACGGACGCGTCCGCCAGCGCATACGGCGGGTCGGCGAAGATCAGGTCGTACGGCCCGTCCGGCGGGGGCTTGCGGACGACCCGCTCCACCTTGTCCGCGCACGGGACGGCGCCCGGCAGCCCCAGCGCTTCGGCGTTCTGCCGGATCACCTTCATGGCACGCGGATGCGACTCGACGAGCAGCGCGTGGGCGGCGCCCCGGGACAGCGCCTCCAGGCCGACGGCGCCCGATCCCGCGTAAAGGTCGGCGACGCGCAGGCCGTCCAGCGGGCCGAGCAGGGCCAGGACCGTGGCGAACAGTCCTTCCCTGGCGCGGTCACTGGTCGGCCTGGTGTCCCGTCCCGGCGGGACGGCCAGCCGCCGCCCGCCCGCGCTGCCCGCGATGACCCTGGTCATCACCCCAGTATCGCGGCGGCCCGGCGGCACCCCGGCCGGGCGGGCGCGGACGACACGCCTCAAGAGTGCACAACATGGACAGTCAGTGATTGTGAAACTACACCTAAATGGCGCGATCACTGTTCACAGCCACTACTGGACGTGTAAACGTGCTCGCAGGTTGTGCAACCACTTTCCCCTCAGGAGTATCAGTGCATCACGGTAGGAGACTGGCGGTGACGGCCGGGGCAACGGTGCTCGGCATAGCCGCCATGAGCGGCGTTTCGCACGCCGAGACCTCCCAGCCCTCCGCCGAGAAGGGCGCCACGTCGAGCTCCCTGCTCAGTCTTGATCTCGGTCCTACGACGTCCAGCAAGCCGGTCGAGGCCAGCGGCTCGGGCCTGAAGCTCGACCTCGGCCTCGGTGTCGGTATCGGCACGTCGAAGGGCGGCACGGGGGGCGTCCGGGTGGACGCGGGCGTGAACGCGTCCCTGAGCGGCGGCTCGGGCACCCGCCAGGGCAACCGGACCACGGCGGTGTCCGAGGAGCCCGGCCTGTCGGTCGGCGCGAAGGCCGGGGCCTCGGTCGGCAACGCGGTGTCGGCGAACGTGTCTGCGAACGCC
>NZ_SMJX01000173.1 GCF_004348535.1 Actinomadura sp. KC216 | reverse complement strand
CCGCCGCCTTCGCCCGTGCCGGGCGGGGAGACCTTCCGTGACACCGAACCGGCGCCGATCCGGCGGCCACCGCCCGAGGCGGCCCAGCCGGACACGGCGCGGTTCGTCCACGACCACGCCCAAGGGCACGCTCCGCAGCCGCAGGAGCAGGCGTGGCCGCCGCCGGTCCCGGACGACCGGCCGCCCGAGCCGTACCGGCCGCTGCGGCGCGGTCCGGCGCTCGGCGCCGGGCTGGTGCTCGCCGCGCTCCTCGCCGCGCTGGACGTCGCCGCGCTCGCCATCCTGATCGCCCGGCCGTCCCTCAGCGAGGGCGGCCGGGGCGCGCTGCTGCCCGTGGTCGCGTCGTCGTTCGCGGTGGTGGCCGTGGTCACGCTGATCGCGGTGATCCTCGCCTGGCGCGGCAGCCGCCCCGCCGCGTGGACGGTGATGGCCGCGCGCGTCGCCCGCGTCGCGATGTGGGGCGCGTGGGGCGCGCTCGTGCAGATCCAGCCGTCCGCGCTGGCCGGGCACGCCGTGCTGACCGCCCTCGTCGTGATCCTGCTGGCGCGCGGCCTGTCCCGATCACCCCGCTGAGCGGCCCTCCGGCCCCGGCCTACTGGGCGTCGGGCCGGCGCTCCGACCACTCCTTCAGGTCGCGGCGCTCGATCGCCGCGGCCATCAGCTCGGGGAACGCGTCCGGCGTGCACGCGAACGCCGGGACGCCCAGCGCCGCCAGCGCCGCCGCGTTCTCGTGGTCGTAGGCGGGCGCGCCCTCGTCCGACAGCGCGAGCAGCACGACGACCTGCACGTCCGCCGCCGCCAGCGCCGCGACCCGCTGCAGCAGCTCGTCGCGGATCCCGCCCTCGTACAGGTCGCTGATCAGCACGAGGATCGTGTCGTTCGGGCGCGTCACGAGGCTCTGGCAGTACGCGACGGCCCGGTTGATGTCGGTGCCGCCGCCGAGCTGGGTGCCGAACAGCACCTCCACCGGGTCGTGCAGCTGGTCGGTCAGGTCGACGACGCTGGTGTCGAACACGACGAGGGACGTCCGCAGCGACCGCATCGACGCCAGCACCGCCCCGAACACGCTCGCGTACACCACCGACGCCGCCATCGACCCGCTCTGGTCGATCGCGAGGACGACGTCCCGCTTGACGGCCTGCTGCCGCCGCCCGTAGCCGATCAGCCGCTCGGGGACGAGCGTCCCGTGCTCGGGCAGGTAGTTCCGCAGGTTCGCGCGGATCGTCCGGTCCCAGTCGACGTCGGCGAGCCGCCTCGGCCGCAGCACCCGCGCCGACCGGTCCAGCGCGCCGCCGATCGCCGACCGGGTCTTCTGCGCGAGCCGCCGCTCCAGGTCGTGGACGACCTTCCGCACCACCGCGCGGGCGGACTCGCGGGCCCGGTCGGGCAGCACCTTGTTCAGCGACAGCAGCGTCCCGACCAGGTGGACGTCGGGTTCGACGGCGTCGAGCATCTCCGGCTCCAGCAGCAGCCGGGTCAGGTCGAGGCGCTCGATCGCGTCCTTCTGCATGACCTGCACGACGCTGGACGGGAAGTACGCGCGGATGTCGCCGAGCCACCGCGCCACCGACGGCGCGGAATCGCCGAGCCCCGCGCTGCGCCGCCCCGGCCGGGGCCGTCCCTCGTCGTTCCCGGCGCCGTAGAGCTTCTCCAGCGCGCCGTCGATCCGCGCGTCGTCACCGGCGAGCGAGACGCCGGTCCCGTCGGCCCGGTCGCCGCCGAGCACCAGCCGCCACCGGCGCAGCCGCTCCGGGGCGCTCTCGGTTCCGTTTCCGTTCATCGGTCCCATCCGAGGATGTGCAGGGCGGTGGCGGCCGCGGGGGCGGCGCGGGTCTCGTCCACGTCGTCCTCGGCGGGGTGGGACGCGGCCGCGGGCGCGTGGCCGAGGCGCCGCAGCTGCTCGCCGATGGCGCGGCGTTCGGCGGACGCGTAGGCGCCGAACGTGCGGCGCAGCAGCGGCAGGACGTCGGTGAACGAGTCGTCGGGAAGCCCGGAGATCCAGCCGTCGACGAGGCGCAGGAGGGTCTCGTCGTGCATGAGCAGCAGGGCGCCGCCGGACAGGAACCCCTCGACCCACGCGGCGGCGCGGGCGGGCGGGACGCCCGTGGACACGGCCCGCGCCATCCGGTCGGGGACGTCGTGGAGGCGGCCCGCGTCGAGGAGCAGGCGGGTGAGGCGGCCCTCGACCAGGCCGTGCAGCGCGTCGGGGCGGGCGACGAGCCCCTCCAGCGTCCGGCGCCAGCGTTCGATGTGGTCGTCGTCGGCGAGGAGCGACAGGGCGCCGTGGACGGCGTCGACATGGCCGAGGAACTCGCGGGCGGCGTCGTCGTCCAGGCCGGTGATCGCGGGCGGCAGGCCGACGCAGACGCGGACGACGAGGCCGTCCACGACCGTGCGGAGCGGCCCCGTGGACGTGCCCCGCACGTCGCCGTACCGCAGCGCGCGGACCAGCGCGGGCATCGCGGACATCAGGTGCGCGACGTCGGTGTCGACGGCGGCCCGGTCGGCGAGCGCCCGCATCACGGTGGGCAGCGCGTCGCCGAGGTCGGCGAGCAGGCAGCGCTCGGCCACGGACGTGAGGTCGGCGAGCGCGGTCGCGTCCGCGGCGAGGGCCTTGGCCCGCGCGGTCGTCGCGCCGCGGACGGTCGTGCCCCACGCGCTCGCCTCGATCAGCTCGACCTCGAACTCCGGGCGCCACGCGAGCGTCCACGTCTCCTTGAACGTGCCCTTGGAGCGGCCGGTGTCGGACGGGACGCCCCAGTCGATGTCGAGGAGGCGGAGCCGGTGCAGCAGGCGGCTGCGTTCGAGATCGGTGGGTTTGCGGAGGTCGAGGTCCTGCTCCTTGTCGAGCGCGGACGGCTTGAGCCGCAGCCGCCGCTGCTCGGCCTGCAGGTCGCGCTGGAGCGGGACCATCGGCGTCCGCTCCGGCACGCCGCCGAGCCGCTCCCCGACGACCATCTGCCGCTGGATCAGCTCGACGGGCAGGTCGGCGCCCTCGCACAGCACCGCCCGCGTCGCCTCGGTCACCTCGTCCAGCCCGGCGAGCGGGCGGCCGCGCAGCGCGGCGAGCGCCTCGGCGAGCCGGACGGCCTCGATCACGTGCGCGGACGACACGTGCAGGTCCTCACCGCGCAGGACGCGGGCGGCGGCGGTCAGCCACCGCTCGATCGGACGGTCCCGCGCCGTGAACAGATGGTGGTACCAGCCGGGGGACCGGACGCCCGCGCCGTAGCCGGAGCGCCCCGCGAGCCGCCCGTGCGTCCACGGCACCCACGTCATCGCGATCTTGGCCTTGGGCAGGCCGCGGAGCGTCCGGTCGTCGTGCGCCGCCGGGACCTTCGCCTGGATCGCCGGGACGTGCCACGCGCCGCAGACCACCGCGACCCGCTCGTGCCCGTCCTTCAGGGTGCGGCGCAGCGTCCGCCGCATGTGGGCCTCGCGCTGCTCCTCGCGCCGCAGATGCCCCGGCGGCAGCCCGGAGGGCTTCTCCGGCAGCGCGGCGAGCTGCTCGCGCAGCTCCGTCATGGCCTCCGCGATGGCGGGGAACGGCGCCACCTCCGGCACGCCTCCGCCGCCGCGATGCTCGACGACGTCGTCCCACCAGCGTTCGGCGTCGTCGTATCCGGCGGCCTTCGCCAGCCAGCCGAGCGGGTCGAGCCGGATGCCCTCCGCCGCCTCCTCGCCGCCGTCGCCGCCGGTCTCCTCTTCCTCCTCGTCCTCGCCGGGGACGAGCTGGTGCGCCGCCGGAAGGTCGCAGAAGCGCACCGGGACGCCCGCGCCGAGCGCGTACCGGACCGCCTGCCACTCCGGGCTGAACTCGGCGAACGGCCAGAACGCCGCCTTCCGGTCACCGTCGCCGGAGCCCGGGCCGGGGCCGGACGAGGCGGCGGGGGAGTAGGCGAGCAGCGCGACCGGCGGGACCATGCCCGGGTCGCCCGCCAGCTCCACGATCGGGTCGGCCTCCGGCGGGCCCTCGATCAGCACCGCGTCCGGCTTGAACTCCTCCAGGGCGCCGCGCAGCGCCCGCGCCGAGCCGGGCCCGTGGTGCCGGATCCCGTAGACCTCGACGTGACTCAAGACACCTCCCGGCAGGCGCGGTAGAAGTCCCGCCATTCCGGGCGGTCCCGCACGACCGCCTCCAGGTACTCCTGCCACACCACCCGGTCGGACACCGGGTCCTGGACGACGGCGCCGACGATCCCGCCCGCCACGTCCGCCGCGCGCAGCACGCCGTCGCCGAAGTGCGCGGCCAGCGCCAGCCCACTGGTGATCACCGAGATCGCCTCGGCGGTGCTGAGCGTCCCGCTGGGCGACTTGAGCTTGGTCCGCCCGTCGCTCGTGATCCCGGAGCGCAGCTCGCGGAACACGGTCACGACGCGGCGGATCTCCTCCAGCCCCGCCGGGGACTCGGGCAGCTCCAGGCCCGCGCCGATCTGGTCGACACGCCGCGCCACGATGTCGACCTCGTCCTCGGTGGACTCGGGCAGCGGCAGCACGACCGTGTTGAACCGGCGGCGCAGCGCGCTGGACAGCTCGTTCACGCCCCGGTCGCGGTCGTTCGCCGTCGCGATGACCGTGAAGCCCTTGCGCGCCTGCACCTCGGTGTTCAGCTCGGGGACGGGCAGCGTCTTCTCCGACAGCACGGTGATCAGGCTGTCCTGGACGTCGGACGGCATCCGGGTCAGCTCCTCGACGCGGGCGACCGCCCCGGTGCGCATCGCCCGCATCACCGGGCTCTCCACCAGCGCCTTCTCCGACGGGCCTTCGGCGAGGAGCCGCGCGTAGTTCCACCCGTACCGGACGGCCTCCTCCGCCGTGCCCGCCGTCCCCTGGACGAGCAGCGTCGAGTCATCGCTGACGGCCGCCGCGAGATGCTCCGACACCCACGTCTTCGCCGTCCCGGGCACCCCGAGCAGCAGCAGCGCCCGGTCGGTCGCGAGCGTCGCGACCGCGACCTCCATCAGCCGGCGCGGCCCCACGTACTTCGGGCTGATCGCCGTGCCGTCGGGCAGCTCGCCGCCCAGCAGGTACGTCGTGACGGCCCACGGCGACAGCCGCCAGCCGGGCGGGCGGGGCCGGTCGTCGTGCTCGGCCAGCCGCGCCAGCTCCCCGGCGTACTCCTGCTCGGCGTGCGGCCGCAGAACGGCGCCCGCCTCTCCGGGGGGACGACCCCCCAGACCCCCCGGCGAATTCTCTTCGGTCACTGGTTGAGCTCCTTCAGCATCTCGTCGCGGAAACGCAGCGTTGCGATCAGTTCGGTGACGGCCCGCGGGACCGCCGGTTCCAGGAGTTCGAGGCGGGACGCGGCGGCGGGGTCGAGCCGCTGGTCGGCGAGCCGGCACAGCTGCGTGATCAGGTGCTCGTCGCGCCGGGTGTTCCGCTCCGTGGAGGCGGCGATGGTCGCGACGACCGCCGACGCGAGCGCGCCCGTCCACGGCCCCGGGACGCGCTCCAGCACCCGCAGCAGGTCGGGCTGCCCCTCCACCCACCGGATCAGGTCGGCCGCGGCCGGGTCGCGCTCCGCCTCCGGCAGGACCGACAGCAGGTCGGCGAGCGCCTCCGGCTCGTCCACCATGACGCCGCCCTTGAGCAGCGCCCGCGCCCATTCCGCGTCGTGCTGGCCGAGCGCGGCGCGGGCCCACCCGATGTGGACGTCGCGCCCGTCCGACTCGGAGACCGGCAGGCACACGATCTCCATCGGCGGCAGCGCGAACAGCTCGGTCCAGGTGGCCAGGGGTGTGCGGGCGAGGATCTCGCGCAGCCACGCCGCCCGCGTGCCCACCGGCGCGCCGCCGCCGCGCGGCGCGAACGACCCGCTCGGGTGGAACGGGACGCCGTCGCGCGCCAGGTCCTCGCCGTGGGCCTCCGGGGGCTCGACGCGGATCCAGGTCTGCTCGCGCCCGCGCGCGACGCGCGACTCGGCGGTGAGGCAGGCGCGGGCCCGCGCCGCCATCCGCTCCCCGTACGCGGACCCGGGCATGCGGGCCAGCAGGTCGGACGCGATCTGCCGGACGTCCTTGCCGCGGTCTTCCAGCGCCGATTCGAGGAACTCCTCGTCGTCCAGGGACAGCCCGTGCTCGAACGTGGCGAGGAACGCCGCGCGGTCGGGGGCGGGCTCCGTGGCCCACGTCTCGCGCAGCAGCTTCCGCGCCTTCCCGGGATCGGCGCCGCGGAGCCTGGTCAGGTAGGCGACGCGGCGGTTGCGCGTCCCCGTCTCCCACACCTCGGGACCGCCGCCGGGATCGTCACCGGAGCCGACCAGGTACGCCCAGTCGGTGTTCTGCAGGGCCAGCCACACCCCGCGCCGCCCGGCCGCCCGCGCGATCGACGGCCGCAGCATCCGGTCGCCGCGCCCGCGCTCCAGCAGGTCGGGCAGCGACTGCGCGGGCACCCGGAGGCCGCGGCGGGCCGCCGCGTCCAGCCATTCGGGCAGCACCCGGATCTGCTCGCCGCCCAGGATCCGCCGCAGCCGCGCCGCCGCCGGGCCCGGCACCGCCGGGACGTCCTCCACCGGGGCGAGCGCCACCGGCTCGGGCGCCTCCACCGACGGGACCCGGCCCGCCCGGCGCCGGACGGCCAGCACCGCCGCCTGGTCGAGCAGCCGCCCCGGCCGGTCGCCCGCGTCGGGGGCGCCGGGCAGGACGGGCGGGTCGCGGCGCTCCGTGCCGAGCAGCGCGGCCGTGACGTGCTCGTTCCACGCGGTCACAGGATCACCGTCCCCTCGTCGTCGTGCCATGCGGCCAGCGGGCGCAGGCCGCGCGGGCTCCACTCGCCGGCCATCGTCACCGGCCCGCCGCCGGACAGCGCCAGCAGCCGCCACGGGTCGCCCAGCCGGAGCGGCAGCGCGTCCCCGGCGCCGTCGACCACGGCCAGGTCACCCCCCGCCGTGCGGGCCAGGCGCACGTCCTCCAGCGTCGCGGGCCAGCGGTCGAGCCACGGATCGCGCGCGACCGCCGCCGCGTAGTCGTCCAGGAACCCCTGCACGGACGCCCCCGGCGGCCTGCCCGGCGCCATGGACCCGTGCCGCTCGGCGACCAGGGCCCGCAGCGGCGGCGAACCCGGGTAGAAGGCCAGCTCCGCGTCGATCTCCGTGCCCACGATGAGCGACGCGTCCAGAGACGTGCCCGGCGCGGCGAAGGACAACACGAGCGCCGGACGCCGCGTCCGCCGCCCCAGCAGCCATACCCGCCGCGTCGTCAGGAGATCCTGCGCGATGTCACGCGAGCCCGTCACGCACCACTCGTCCCGGACGCGCTCCCCGTCCGCCAGCACCTCCTCCTGCGGAACCGTGAACCCCACCCGCGACCGGACGGTCGCCCGCAGCCCCTCCGGCAGCTCGTCACGCCGCCCGTAGGCCCGCACCAGCAGGCGCAGCAGCGCGTACTCCTCCAGGAGACGGTCGGGCCAGCCGGGCTGCCGGGGAATCGCCGCCAGGCCCCTCACCTGCCCGGCGAGCGACCCCGCCTGCGCGTCGACGAGCCGCCGGGCCGCGTCGTCCCACACCCGGTAGGACGCCTTCTCCGCCTGCGCGAGGCCGTGCGCGACCTGGTCGCGGAGCCACTGGTCGAGTTCGGCGAGCCCGTCGTCGACGCGCCGCTCCCGCCGCTCCACCGTCTTCGGGTCACGGGTCTTGGCCGCCGACGCGGCCCGCCGCTCCGCCGCCTTGCCCGCGCGCTCGCGCCGCTCCTCGATCCACTCGGCCGTCCAGCCCGGACGGGGCCCGGTGTCGACCGTCCCCTCCGCCCAGAGGAGCAGCAGCCCGAGGGCGTGCTTGCACGGGAACTTCCGGCTCGGGCACGAGCACCGGAACGCGGGCTCGGTCAGGTCGACGCACGCGCGGTACGCGGACTTGCCGCTGCCCTGGCACTCGCCCCACACGGCCTCCGCGTCACAGCCCGTCCCGGCCCACTTGCCGGGCTTGGCGACGCCGCCCGCCGCCTTCGCCGACGGCGCGTCGGGCGCGAGGCCGAGCACCTGCTCCCGGTCCCATCGATCGCTCACACCATCGAAACTATCGGCGCCCTAGGACAAAGCGCAGCGCCTCCGGATCAGGGCGCGGACGGGACGGAGAGGTCGGGCAGGGACAGGCCGTCCGGGACGAGCAGCGCGCCCCCGGCCAGCAGCGCGAGCAGCGCGGTCGCGCCGAACAGGCCCACCCACGCCAGGCCCGGCACGCCCGTCAGGTTCGCGAGCTGGTCGGCGTCCGAACTCGGCGCCATCCGGTGGGTGCGCATCCGCTGCAGCTCGATCACCGGGCGGGTCGCCGCGAGCAGCAGGAACCACGCCGCCAGATAGGCGAACCCGGCCTGCACCTCGGCACTGCCCAGCCACGACACCGCGAAGATGACCGCCCCGGTCACGACCACCGACAGCACGCCGTAGGCGTTGCGGATCATGACGAGCATCCCCGCGAGCAGCGCCAGCGAGAACCACAGCATCAGCGTGATCCGGCCGGCCGCGAGGAGCAGCGCGAAGAACAGGCCGAGCAGCGGCGGGGTGACGTACCCCGCCAGCGCCGTGAAGATCATGCCGGGGCCGTGCGGCTTGCCGCGCGAGACCGTGACGCCCGAGGTGTCGGAGTGCAGCTTGATGCCGTCCAGCTTCCGGCCGGTCAGGAGGGCGACGAGCGCGTGCCCGCCCTCGTGCGCGATCGTCACCGTGTTCCGCGCGATCCGCCACGTGGGCCCGTGCACGACCGCCCCGAGCGCCACGAGCGCGACGAGGACGACCAGCCACAACGGGGGGTCGGGCTGGGTGCCCGTCACGCGGTCCCACAGGTCGCCGATGCTGATGTCGTCGTCCACGTCCACCCCGGAAGTCGTCGTCGCGATGCCCAACCTTAGGACGTCGGGGACAACGTTCGCGTTCGGATCACCACGGTCCGGATGCCGCGGAGCCCATCATGGCGGGCGAATGTGATCAATATCATGCGGGTTCGGCCGTAACCCGCGATGTCACCGCTGATAACCAGGCAGGATCTTCGCCGATCTCGCTCCGGCATGCCCCTCATTACCGTTATGGTGCCCTTCGCGCCGTGGTTCGGGGGTTCGGGCACGGCGCGATGAGAGGGTGACGGGGATTGAACGGGGACAGCTCCTCCGCGCCGGCCGCAGGCCGTAGCGGATTCTTTCGGTATTTCGGGCGAGACCGCCTGACCGGCCAGATCACGGCCGGGCTCGTCGGCGTCCTGTGCGTGAGCGCGCTCGTGTACGGGGTGGGCACGGCGAGCGCGCGGTACAAGCTCGCGGACGTCGGCGCCTGGCTCAGCGCGAGCGCCAAGGGAATGGTCGTGCACGCCAACGGCCTCGCGGGCAAGGTCGACGGCAAGGCGGCCGTGGTGCCGCAGATGCGCGGCCACAACATCAAGGTCGTCCAGGACGGCACGACGGTGCTGCTGGTGGACCTGGACACCGGCGTCGTCAGCCGGATCGACCCGTCCCAGCTGAAGATCACGGGCAGCCGCCCGGTCGGCGGGCCCGGACTCCAGGTCCTCGCCGGCGCCGGGGCCGCGTACACGGTCGACGCGGTCAAGGGCGCCGTCCAGCGGATCGACCCGCTGCACCTCACGCCGATCGGCCCGTCCGCGACGCTCACCGCGCCGCTCGGGCAGGCGGGCATCGACGCCGACGGGGCGCTGTGGGTGCCCGTCCCGCAGACGGGCGAGGTCGTCCCGTTCCGGGAGGGCGGCAAGGGCGCGCCCGTCGCCGCGGGCAAGCCCGGCGACCGCCTCGCGCTGACCATCGCCGCCGGACGGCCCGTGATCGTCGACAGCACGTCCGCGACGGCGCTGATCGTCCGGCCCGAGGGCACGCAGCGGATCAACCTGCCCGCGCCCGTCGCCGAGGCCCGGCACGGGGTCAAGGTCCCGGCCGTCGCCGACGGGCAGATCGTCCCCATCCTCGGCGCGGGCGGCGCGCTGTACCTGCTCGACACCGGAGTCGGGCGCGTCGAGTCGGTCGCGCTGCGCGTGCCGAACCACGTCTTCGAGCCGCCGCACGTGCTCGGCCCCCGCGTCTACCTGCCCGACCGGACGTCCGGGCGGCTGCTGGTCTTCAACACCGACCGCAACGCCTGGGAGCGGCCGCTCGCGGCCACCCGGCCCGGCGGGACGATCGAGATGCTCGTCCGCGACCACATGCTCTGGGTGAACGACCCGAACGGCGCGATCGCGTTCGCGTTCGACGCGAACGGCGGCGTCAAGCGGATCAGGAAGTACGAGGACAAGGTCCCGGGCGGTGCGCGGCGGCCGCTGCCCGTCCAGCAGAACCCCGGTGGCGGGCAGGGCAACCGCAACGGCTCCGGCGGCGGCCGCGGCGGCTCCAACGCCGTGCCGCCGCGGGGCGCGCCGCCGGTGAAGAAGGACCCGAGCGCGCCCGACCCGCCGATACCCGCCGCGTCCGGCGACAACGGCTCGGTCACCGTGCGCTTCACCCCGGCCGCGCAGCCGCAGGGCGTCTACCCGGTGACGAGGTTCGTCCTCCTCGACCGGTCGGGCGGCCCCGTCGCGGGCGCCAGCCCGGCCGCGTTCCCGGCGAACAGCCCCGGCGGAACGTTCCGGGTCGGCGGCCTGACCTGCGACACCACCACCCACATCTACAAGGTCGCCGCCGAGTACAGGGGCAAGGACGGAAGGCCCGCCTACAGCGAGTCCGGCGAGGTCGGCGCCACCGCCTGCACCGCCCCGGGCCCGCCGAGGGCCCTGACGGCCAAGCCCGTCAACCACGGCGCCGACCTGACCTGGGCCAGGTCGTCCGGCTACGACGTCACCTACGCCATCGCCTGGCCGGGCGGCTCGGACACGGCCACCGGCACCGCCAAGTCGATCCGGGGCCTGGCGAACGGGACGAGCCACACGGTCCAGGTGACCGCCCGCAACGGCGCCGGAGAGTCCACGGGGGTGACGACGACCGTGAACCTCGCCTATCCGACGAGGCAGATCAGGAACCAGAACAACGGCCAGACCAACACGATCATCCGGCCGGGCCCGCGGCGATCCGGAGAGGCGGGCAAGATCCCCCAGGGCGAGATCATCACGATGACCGTGGTGTGCCAGGTGCAGGGCGAGTCCTACACCGACACGGAAAGCAACACCACGAGCACCGTCTGGAACAAGGTCCAGACGAAGTACGGGGACGGCTACCTGAACGACACCCTGGTGGCCACGTCGAAGAACGGCTATCCGTCGGACGGCCTTTATGAATGCCAGTCGTGAGCAGGCTGTGCCGGACGCACGGGGGTGCGAGGGATGAGTGAGAGCGCGGGGATGGACGCGGATGCGCTGGCGGGGCGGTTCGCGCAGATGTTCGCGGCGCTGGCGGGCAACGTCGAGCGGGTCGTGCGCGGCAAGCGGGAGAAGGTGGAGCTGGCGCTGATCTGCCTGCTCTCCGAGGGTCACCTGCTGGTCGAGGACGTCCCGGGCGTCGGCAAGACGACGCTCGCGCGGGCGATGTCGGCGTCGGTGGAGGCGAAGTGGACACGGATCCAGTTCACGCCCGACCTGCTGCCCAGCGACATCACCGGGGTGTCGATCTTCAACCAGGGGACGAACGCGTTCGAGTTCCACGCCGGGCCGATCTTCGCGAACCTCGCCGTCGCGGACGAGATCAACCGCGGCTCGCCGAAGACGCAGTCGGCGCTGCTGGAGGTCATGGAGGAGCGCCGGGTGACGGTCGAGGGCACGCCGCACCCGGTGCCGCGCCCGTTCATGGTGATCGCCACGCAGAACCCGGTCGACATGGACGGCACGTACCCCCTCCCTGAGGCGCAGCTCGACCGGTTCCTGATGCGGATCTCCATGGGCTACCCCGACCACCAGGCGGAGGTGGCGCTGCTCGCGGGCACGCCGACGGGCGCGATGCTCGACCAGATGCCGCCGGTGATGGCCCGCGAGGACCTCGCCCGGATGATCGACTTCGCGCAGCGGCTGCACGTCGCGCCGCCGCTCTACGACTACCTGGTGCGGGTCGTCGCCGTGACGCGCGAGCATCCCGACCTGCGGCTCGGCGCGAGCCCGCGGGCCAGCATCGCGCTGCTGCGCGCGGCGCGGGTGCGGGCGGCGGCGGCCGGGCGGTCCTACATCGTCCCGGAGGACGTGAAGGCGCTCGCCGTCCCGGTGATCGCGCACCGGCTGATCGTGACGCCGGAGGCGGAGCTGCGCGGCCGCACCGGCGCGGACATCGTCGCCGAGGCCCTGCAGAACGTGCCGACACCGCAGGCCGCTGGGGTGTGAGGTGCTGACGCCGCTCGGATGGGGGACGGCGGCCGTGTCGGCGCCGCTGTACGCGGCGGGCTGGTGGCTCGGCTACCCGGAGCCCGCGATGCTCGCGGTGGCCGGGCTCGTCGCGGTGGGGGCCGCGGCGCTGTGGGCGCTGCCTCAGCCGAAGCTGGACGTCCGCCGGGAGATCGCGCCGAAGAAGGTGGAGCGCGGCGAACCGGCCGTGGGCGTCCTCCACGTGACGAACAAGGGACGCGGCACGCGGGGTCTCAGCGCGCATGACGCGGCCGGGTCGACGTCCGTGGCCGTGGACGTCCCGCGGCTGCGGTCCGGCGGGACGCGCTCGGTGACGTACCGGCTGCCGACCGGCCGGCGCGGCGAGATCCCGGTCGGGCCGCTGCGCCTCGTCAGGGCCGATCCGCTGCGGCTGGCCCGCCGCGTCCGCGAGTACGGGGCGCCGCGGATCCTGCTCGTCCGGCCGCGGACGGTGCGGCTGCCGCTGCTGCCGTCCGGCCGCGCGCACCACCTGGAGGGCCCGACCAGCGACAGGTCCCCGGCCGGGACGGCGACGTTCCACGCGCTGCGCGAGTACGTGATCGGCGACGAGCTGCGCCACATCCACTGGAAGTCGTCGGCGCGGACGGGCACGCTCATGGTCCGCCAGCTCGTCGACGCGAGCCTGCCCACGACGACGATCGTGCTGGAGGCGCGGCCGGAGTCGTGGCCCGAGCCGGACGACTTCGAGCTGGCCGTGGACGCCGCGGCCTCCGTCGCGGCGGGCGCGGCGGCGGCGAACTTCCCGGTCCGGATCCTCACCGGCAACGGGCCCCTCGCCGACACGCGGGGCGGGCCCGACGACATGGAGGTCGTCCTCGACCGGCTCACCTCGGTCACGACGCAGGACGGACCGCAGTCGACCGTGGACGCGGTGCGCCGTGTGCGCGCGGGCGGGTCGCTCGTCGTCGTCACGTCCGGGGCGGCGGAGCTGGGGCGGATCGCGGCCGTGCGGAGCCGGTTCGACCGGATCGTGGTGCTGCGGGTCCGGCCGCCGGAGCCCGCGTCCGCGCCGCCCGGCGTCCACCTGATCGACTTCGGCGACCTGGACGGGCTGGCGGAGGCGTGGCGGCGGCTGGGGAGCGTCCGGTGACGAGGTACGTGTCGCTCGCCGTCACGGCCTGCCTGGCCGCCGTCGCGGGCCTGTCGTTCCAGCGGGTCTTCGGCTTCGGCCCCGTGCTGCCGGTCGTGGCCGTCGCCGCGGCCGTCCCGACCCTGCTGTCCGCCCTGCTCTCCGGCCCGCGCAAGGACAAGCGGCCATGGCCGCTGTGGATCTCGCTCGTGCTGACCGTGGTGGCGTGGGCGGGCACGGTCTCGGTCACCGTCCTGCGCCCGGCGCTCGGCGGCGGGACGCTCCCGCAAGCCCTCCGCGAGGGTGTGCTCAGCTCGTGGAAGTCGATCCTGACCACGCTGCTGCCCGCACCGGCCAAGCCCGAGCTGCTCGTCCTGGTGAACGTGGTCGTCTGGCTCGCGGCCTTCGCGTCCGCCGAACTCGCGCTCCGGACCTCCCTGCGCGCCGCGCCCTGCCTCCCCGCCCTCGCCGTCTGGGCGGTCGCGCTCCTGCTCGGCGTGGACGGCCCCGGCTCCAACGTCCCGCTCGCCGCCGCGACCGTCGTGCTCATCGCGGTCCTGGCCCTCGTCCGCGCGGACATGGCGGGGGCGCGGGTCGCGTGGCGGCCCCTCGCCATCGGCGTTCCCGCCGCCGCCGCGCTCGGCGGGCTGGCGTTCGCGGCCGGGCCGGTCGTCCCGGTGAGCGCCGAACCGTACAACCCGCGCGAGCAGGTGCAGGCCCCGCCGCCGCAGCAGCGCGACGGCGTCAGCCCGCTCGACCGCGTCGGCGGCTGGCTGCTGAGCCCCGACCAGGTCATGTTCACCGTCCAGGCGCGGCGGAACGAGATCGCGCGGCTGGCCGTCCTGGACAGGTTCGACGGGGTGACGTGGTCGTCCACCGCCCGTTTCGTCCCGACCGGACGGCGCGTGCCGGAAGGGCCGCGCCCGGCCAAGAAGCACGGCGTCGCGCAACGGATCACGATCCGCGACCTGCCCGGCGTCTGGGTGCCCGCCGCCGACCGCCCCCGCCAGGTCGACGGGCTCCCGGTCGTCGTCGACCCGGCCAGCGGCGCGCTCGCCGCCGCGCAGCCGCTGCGCCCCGGCCAGACCTACCGGGTCGAGTCCGTCGTCCCCGAATGGACGGCCGACGACCTCGCCGGCGCCGCCATCGCCACCGACCCCGAGGCGAAGGCCACGCTGGAGCTGCCGTGGGGCCCGGGCGCGAAGGAGCCGCCCGTCCAGATCGCCGAGTTCCGCAGGTTCGCCGACTCGGCGACCCAGGGCGCGGTGTCGCCGATCCAGAAGGCCGCGATGCTCGCGGAGTACCTCAAGCGGTACGCCAGGTACGACGTGACCGCGCCGCCAGGCCACAGCTACCGGCAGCTCGACTACTTCCTGGGCGAGGGCAGGCGCGGCACGCCCGAGCATTTCGCGACCGCCTACGCCCTGCTCGCCCGGACCCTCGGCCTGCCGTCCCGCGTCGTCGTGGGCTTCGACGGCGGCAACCGTGTGGGCGACACCGTCCATGTACGTTCCGGCGACGTGATGGCCTGGCCGGAGGTCAAGTTCGACCGCCTCGGCTGGATCCGCTTCAACCCCCTCCCCGACAACGCGCGCCGCTCCAAGAAGAACGACGCCGTCGCAGCAGGGGAGACAGAACAGAAACTGGAGCAGGCGCAGAAAAACGCCGCGTCACAGCAACGAGGCCCAGGCCCCGGCAACACCACGCAGAAGAGCCCCGAGAAAAAGGCCGCCGCCGAGAGCGAGCCCACGCCTTGGTGGGTGTTCGCGTCGATCACGCTGGCCGTCCTGCTCATCGGATACGTGTTCGCCGTCATGCTCGCCCCCGCCCTGCGCCAGCGCCGCCGCCGGACGGGTACGCCCGCCGTCCGCATCACCGGGGCCTGGCACCAGGCGCTCGACCACCTCGCGGACGTCGGCCTGTCCACGGCCCGCACACTGACGGCGCACGAGGTCGCGCGGTTCGGCGCGTCCAGCGTCGGCGACGGCGCCCACGGGCACCTCGGCCCGCTCGCCGACCTCGTCAACCGCAGCCGCTTCGCCGAGACCCACCCGGGCCCGGAGGCCGCCGACCGGGCCTGGCACCATACCGACGAACTCGGCCGCCTCGTCACCGCCCGCGCGGGCCGCCTCCGCCGCTTCCGCCGCCGCCTCCACCCGCGATCCCTGAAGGACCGCCGCGCCGTCAGGACAAAGGGAGGCTGACGGCGATCTCGCCGCCGAGCACGGCACCCGTCTCCAGCTCCAGATCGTCACCGCTCCAGAACCGGCCCGGGTCGAACCAGTTCGGGCGGCGCCCCTTCGGCAGCAGCCCCATCGCCTGGTACGTCACCGCGACGATCTCCGCGCAGAACGCCGTCTCCAGACTCGCCTCCCGCTCCGCCGGGCGCCGGATCGGCACCCGCCCGCGCAGCCACCGCGTCGCCAGCCTGGACGTCGACGGGAACGGGGTGCCGTCCAGCCGCGCCACGGCCCGCAGCGCCGCGTCCTCCATCGCCCGGGACGGCGGCGGCTCGAGCTGCCGCAGCCACGCCCGCTGCCCGTACCGGTTCCCCCACGCCAGGACGGCCTCGCGCAGATCGTGCAGCTGCGCGCCGCGGTGGTGCCCGCCCGTCCACATGTCCCGCAGCGACCGGCCCAGCTCGGCGTGCCACATCAGCGGCGGCAGGTCGTCGATGACCAGCGACATCCCGACATGGTTGACGGGGCTGTTCGTCGTCATCTGGATGGCGCGGTCCGCGACCGTCCGGCCCCGGAACAGCCACACGTCCCCGGTGCGGGTCAGCTCTGCGGCGTCGTCGAGAGAGATGCTCGTCCCAGGCATGATCGATACCGTAGCCGGATGCGATGGTGGAGGACGCTCGGGTTGTGGAAGGCGTTGGGGCTGGCCGGGGTTCTCGGGGTCGCCGCTACCGGGGCCGTGATCGTGCGGGCCGAGCGGCGGCGGCGGGCCTACACGCCGGAGGAGATCCGGCAGCGGCTGCACGAGCGGGTCGGCGGGACGCCGCCGCGGGAGAAGTGAGCGTGCGCGCCGTGCGTGCGCCCGGGCCGGACGATCTCGACCGCGCGTGGCGTGTCGTGTCCGCGCGGCTCGTGCCGACGCCGCTGGTGCCGTCGTCCGGGCTGGGGACCGGCGCGATGCTGAAGCTGGAGACGTTCCAGCCGACCGGGGCGTTCAAGGTCCGGGGCGCGCTCGCGGCCCTGGCGGCGCTGCCGGACGGCGTCCCGGCCGTCACGGCGAGCGCGGGCAACCACGGGCTCGGCATGGGCTACGCGGCGGCCGAGTCCGGCGCGGACGTCACCGTGGTCGTGTCGACGCGGGCGTCGCGGGCGAAGGTCGAGAAGATCGGCGCTTGCCCGGTGCGGCTCGTGGAGTACGGGGCGACCTACGACGAGGCCGAGGCGCACGCGATGTCGCTGCCCGGCCACTACCTCTCGCCTTACAACGATCCGGCGGTCATCGCGGGACAGGGGACGCTCGGGCGGGAGCTCGACCGGCAGGTGGAGGGGCCGCTGACGGTGGTCGTGCCGGTCGGTGGCGGTGGGTTCCTCGCCGGGCTCAGCCTGTGGGCGCGCGAGCGGGGGGACGTGCGGCTCGTCGGTGTGGAGTCGGCCGTTTCCCGTGGTGTCTCCGCCTCGGTGGCGGCCGGGCGGGTCGTCGAGGTCGAGGTCGGCGACTCGATCGCCGACGCGCTGCCCGGCAACCTCGAACCCGGCTGCGTGACTCCGGAGGTCATCGGGCGGGACGCCGAGCTGACGTCCGTCACCGATGACCAGATCCGGACGGCGATGCGCTGGCTCTTCCGCGAGCACGGCCTCGTCGCCGAGGGCGGGGGCGCGGCCGGAGTCGCCGCCGTTCTCGCGGAGAAGGTCCAGGTCACGGGGCGTCTCGTGGTGATCCTGTCCGGGCGGAACATCACCGCCGGAACCTTCGCCGCCGCGCTGGACGAAAACTGACATATGCCCTTACCTGGGGAAACGGGGGCGTCAGTTGGATTTCATCCGCTACCTTGTCC
>NZ_SMJX01000172.1 GCF_004348535.1 Actinomadura sp. KC216 | reverse complement strand
GCAGCGCCAGCGACATGAACGGCTCGGGGCGTCGTCGGCGCCGGCCACTGGCGGGAAGTCCAGGCGGTCGAAGCGTCCCAGGTGGGCCGTGCACAGCACGGTGGATCTGGGTTGGCGGGATTGCCGCTGTCGCGGTCGGCGGGGTGCGCGGAGCCCGGCATCGGGCGAATGCGGCGGCTGATCTGGCGGCGTTGGCGGGGGCAGCGCAGGTGGCAGCGGGTGACGGAGGCGCGTGCGGGAGGGCAGAGAGTGTTGCGGTCGGGTCCGGGGCGCGGCTGGTGCGCTGTCAGGTGGAAGGAGACGTCGTGGAGGTCTCGGTGACGGTGGACGTGATCGTGCCTATGGGGATCGGCGCGTTGAAGGGGGTGTCTCGGGCACGGGCTGGCCCTGTGGGTGGAAACGGCGTAGCCTGGCGCGATACGGCTCGTTGCACTGAGTGTCAATAGGGCGGGGAGGGGGTCAGAGGATGAAACATCTGGCTCTTTGTCCTCTCTCTGCGACCTTTGCTACCCGGTGGTACGTTACTGTGCCGTAAGCACGTAGTTATCATTCGGCGCGATGACGTCCCGCAGGTCCTCGGCGGGACGGGATGAGCAGGACGTTGTCGAAGGGATTGAGGCCGTGACCATCACTCGCAGGATCGGTGCGGTCGCACTAGCGGCGCCACTTGCGATGGGTGTCCCGGTACTCGCAGCTGTCCCCGCGCAGGCCGCCTCGACGGGCGTCACCGCCCCGGCGAACGGCACGGTCGTCACGAGCGGCTCCCAGCTGACCGCCAGAGCTCGCTTCGATCTCGCGCTCACGATGCAGCTGTGGGTCAAGGGCCCCGGGATCGGTGACAGGTTCCTACAGGAGCGGTTCCTCACGGGCAGCCTGTCCGGGACGTTCCCGATCCGCCGAAACGGCAGTTATACGGTCTACCTGAGGGGCAAGCAGACCGGTCGTGTCTACGACGACAGCACCTTCCAGGTGCGCATCGCCCCGGCCGCGCCGACCGGGGTGGCGGCGAGGGTGTCCGGCAGCAAGCTCGTGGTGAAGTGGAACCGCGGTGTCGAGGACGACCTCAGCGGCTACGCGCTCTCGGGTTCCGGTGTCGAGTCCGCGTCAGGCTCGGTCGGCTCGCTCTGTTCGGGGACGAGCTGTTCCACCAGCCTTTCGATCACGAGGTCGAGCGGGCCGGTGTCCGTGGGCGTCCGGGCACAGCGCCCTTCTGGATCGGGTGGGTCGCTGTCTTCGGGCACGGTCACCGCGAGCGCCACGGTCGCCGGTTCCGCCGCGCTGCCCGGGGGCGCCGCGCCGTCCCTCCCTTCGGGGAGCGGAGTGCCTGGGACCGGAAACCCGCTGACGCCGTTCAACAACGAGTCGCCGGTCACGCTCCCGTCCGTCCAGCCGGATGGGGCGACACCCGGCTTCGCCTACCCTGCGCCGCAGATCGCCGCCGATTCGCCGACGGCTCAGAACGTTGCGGCGACCGACCGGCTCCAGTGGGGCAAGAGCGTGGGCATCGCGCTGGTCCTGCTGATCGCCGCCGCGCATCTCGGGACCTGGACGCGCCGCTTGCGCGTTGCCCAGGCCGGGATGAGCAAGAACGGCATGGCGGCCCGCATCGCGCGCAGCGGAACCGGCCGGAAGCGGGTCAGCCAGGCCCGCCGGCACATCGCCCGCGCCGAGGCTCGCGCCAAGACGGCCCCGGTCATGTCCGTTGCCGAGAAGGCCAAGGAGGGGGCGGAGGAGAGCGTCCCGGCCGCTGGTGATGCGAAGGCCGTCGATCCATCGCCGAGCGTGGCGAAGGCCACGCGCCGTCCCGCATCGCTCGGCAAACGTTCCAGCGGCGTGAACGTCCGCATCGCGCGGTCCCCCTCCATCACCAGGCCCAAGCACGGCCGCCGCCGCAAGTAACCGCCCCCAGGTTGCACACACAGTGCAGAGCGGCCAACTCCGCCGGTAAAACCGGAGGCGCGGGTGCCGGGCGTCGGCAGGATCGGCCGCTTCATGGGTTGTGGCGCGCGCCAGCGGTATCAACGGAGCTTGGCCGGGGCTGAGTTTGGTGGCTTGGCTTCTGGGCTGGGGGATGTGCTGGTGATCAAGTTGGGCTGGCGGGTGGTTTGGGGCAGGGTCTAGGCTGCCTTGCCAGTCGGACCCGCCCGGGTCGTCCGGCTATGCGTGCCTGTCGTCCGAGACTTCGGTCTTGTCCCGTTCGGGGAAGGGGCCCGATGGAGAGGAGACCCTCCGCATGATCTTCTTGGGGCTGATCGTGATACTCGCCGCGGTCGCGGTGAGCGTCGCGGCGGTGCTGGACAACACAGGCGACGCCCAGATGACCGTGTTCGGGGACGAGGTGCCGGGGATCACCGACCAGTGGCACGTGTTCATGGCCGGCGCCGTCGTGGCGATCGTGTTCATGGTGGGCGTCATGATCGTGACGCTGGGCCTCAAGCGTGCGCTCAGCATGCGGCGGGAGCTGCGGGACCTGCGGGACGAGCACGAGGAGTCCCTGCAGACTCTGGAGCTGGAGCGGCGGAAGCTGCAGCAGGCGCTGGCCCAGGCGCGGCGCGGGATGGACGATCAGCAGCCGGTTCCGGCGCAGCGGGTCGCTCCGAACTAAGAGGTCGTGTACTGCTCCGCGTAGGCCGCGGTCGGGGCGATGGGCGTGATGACGTCGATGAGGACCCCGTTGGGGTCGGCGATGATGAAGTGACGCTGCCCGAAGTCCTCGCTGCGTAGCCGGAGTTCGGGCTGCAGGCCGCCCTGGACGACGAGCCGTTCCCATTCGGCGTCCACGTCCTCGACTTCGAAGTTCAGGAGGAGCCCCTGGACGGGGGTGCGGTAGGCGTCCGGCAGCGTTGGATGGGTGTAGTCGAGCAGGGCTAGTTCGTAGGGGGACGTTCCGGGGCGGCGCAGGCTCACGTACCAGTCGGCTTCGAAGGTGGTGTCGAAGCCCAGCAGTTCGGTGTAGAAGCGGTGGGATTCCTGGAGACGGGGCGTGCAGATCACCGGGTAGAAGCTGGTCAGTTGCATGGGTGCTCCCTTCAGATACCGTTGGTATGTGAACCAGGCTAACCTTACATACCGGTGGTATGTCAAGGAGGAAGCGTGAACGTCAGGGTTCGGCAGCGGGAGCAGACGCGGGCGGCGCTGCTGCGCGAGAGCAGGCGGTTGTTCGCCACGCGGGGGTACGGCGAGGTGTCTCTCTCGGAGATCGTCGGTGCGGCCGGGGTCACCAAAGGCGCGCTCTACCACCTGTTCCAGAGCAAGGCCGAACTGTTCCGGGCCGTCCTGGAGCAGGTTCAGGAAGAGGTGTCCCGGACGGTGGCGCAGACCGCCGACGCCGAGGACGACGTCTGGGCGCGGTTCACGGCGGGCTGCCGGGCGTTCCTCACCGCCAGCACGGCCCCGGACGTCCAGCGGATCATGCTCGTGGACGGTCCGGCGTTGCTGGGCTGGCACGAGTGGCGGGCGATGGACGAGTCCGGCTCGGCCGGCCACCTCGCCGACGTGATCGGCGAGTTGATCGCGGAGGGGATCATCGCTCCCCAGCCGGTCGCTCCGTTGACCCATCTGCTGTCCGGCGCGATGAACGAGGCGGCGCTGTGGCTGGCCGCGTCCGCTGATCCCGAAGCCGGTCTGGACGAGGTGTGGGCGCCCCTGGCAACCATGCTCGACGCCCTACGCGTCTAGGGGGCCTCGGTTAGGAGGATGTCCAGGAGGACCAGGGCGCCTTGCTTGTCCAAGGGCTCGTTGCCGTTGCCGCATTTCGGGGACTGGATGCAGGACGGGCAGCCGGTGTCGCACTCGCAGGACGCGATCGCGTCGCGGGTCGCGCGGAGCCAGGTGGGGGCGTCGGCGTAGCCGCGTTCGGCGAAGCCCGCGCCGCCCTCGTGGCCGTCGTACACGAACACGGTGAGGAGGCCCGTGTCCGGGTGGACGGCCGTGGACACGCCTCCGATGTCCCAGCGGTCGCACGTGGCGAAGAGGGGGAGCAGGCCGATGGCGGCGTGTTCGGCGGCGTGGGCGGAGCCGGTGAGGTCGAGGTCGACGTCGTCCAGGCGGGCGATCTGGGCTTCGGAGAGCGTCCACCAGACGGCGCGGGTGCGGAGGGTGCGAGGTGGGAGGTCCAGGGGTTTCTCGCCGAGCATCTCGCCTGTTTGCAGGCGGCGCATCTGGTAGGCGACGACCTGGCGGGTCACTTCGACCGTGCCGAAGCAGAGGGTGGCCTCGCCCCAGGAGCGGGAGCGGAGCCGTTCGACGATGGTGATGTCGGTGACGTCGCGGGCCGTGGTCGAGTAGTCGGGGTCGGCGGGTTCGACAAGGGTCACGGAGTCGTCCAGGTCGAGGGTCTGGACGATGAACGATTCGCCTTGGTGGATGTAGACGGCGCCGTCGTGGACGGTGGTGTGCGAGGACGCCTCGTCGACCGTGCCGAGCAGGCGGCCGGTGCCCGATTCGACCACCTGGATGGGTTCGCCGCCTGCGCCTCGGATATCGGCGAGGGCGGCGGCCTTGTCGCGGCGCGTCCAGTACCAGCCGGCGGGGCGGCGGCGGAGGAAGCCGCGGCGGACCAGGTCGGGGAGGAGGTCGGCGGTGGACGGGCCGAAGAGCGGGATGTCGTCCTCGGTGAGGGGCATTTCCGCCGCCGCGGCGCAGAGGTGCGGTTCTAGGACGTAGGGGTTGTCCGGGTCGAGGACGGTGGCTTCGACGGGTGTGCCGAAGATCGCCTCTGGGTGGTGGACGAGGAAGGTGTCGAGGGGGTCGTCCCGGGCCACCAGGACGGAAAGGGACGCTTGACCGGAACGTCCGGCGCGTCCGGCCTGCTGCCAGAGGGACGCGCGGGTGCCGGGCCAGCCGCAGACGAGGACGGCGTCGAGTCCGGAGACGTCCACACCGAGTTCTAGGGCGTTCGTGCTCGCCAGGCCGATGAGCGAACGGGAGCGCAAAGAGGCTTCGAGAGCGCGTCGTTCCTCGGGGAGATAGCCGGCGCGGTAGGCGGCGACCTGGTCGGCAAGGGCGGGAGCAACCTCGTGTAGCGCGCGCTTGGCGCTGAGTGCTACCGACTCTGCCCCGCGCCTAGAGCGGACGAACGCGAGCGTCTGAACCCCTTCTACGACCAGGTCGGCCAGAAGGTCACCCGCTTCGGCGGTGGCTGTACGGCGGATGGGGGCGCCGTGCTCGCCGCGCAGTTCTGTTAGGGGCGGCTCCCAGAGCGCGAACGTCGCCGGGCCGCGTGGGGAGGCGTCGTCGTCTACGGCGACGACGTCCAGGCCGGTGAGGCGGGAGGCGGTCGTCTCGGGCTCGGACGTGGTGGCGGACGCGAGGATGAACGTCGGGTCGGCGTGGTAGCGGGCGCAGAGCCGACGCAACCGGCGCAGGACCTGCGCGACGTGCGACCCGAAGACCCCTCGGTATCCGTGCGCCTCGTCGATCACGATGTAGCGGAGCCGGCGCAGGAACGATGACCAGCGGGAATGGCTCGGCAGGATCGACCGGTGCAACATATCCGGATTTGTCAGGACGTAATTCGCGTGCTGCCGGATCCAGGTGCGTTCGTCCTGCGGCGTGTCACCGTCGTATGTCGCCGCCCGCACCCGCGTGAGGTGCAGCGAGCGGAGCGCCCGGAGCTGATCGGCCGCCAGCGCCTTCGTCGGCGACAGGTAGAGGATGGTCCCCTCGTGCCGAGGGTTCTCCTCCTTATAGATGGCCTCGACGGAAGGCAGCAGGTAGGCCAGCGATTTTCCGGACGCGGTCCCTGTGGCGATGATCACAGAGCGTCCCGCCCGGGCGTGTTCGGCCGCGGCGGCCTGGTGTTCCCACGGGGCCTCGATGCCGGCCGCGGCCAGCCGTTCGACCAGCAGCGGTGGCGACCAGGCAGGCCATCCGGCACGACGGCCCTGACGTGCGGGAACGTTCTCCACATGGGTGATGCGTTCGCGTCGCGTGGGATCGGCGAGAAGCCGGTCGAGCGGGGGTGAGGATCTTTGGACGCCCATCAGGTTTTCAGTTTGCCAGCCGGGGCAAAACTACGGGAACGCCCCGGCGCCGGTGGGCCCGTCCCCCCTGCCCTGGCCATTAGATCAGCAGGTCAAACGGGACGGCGCGAACTTTCGTCCGTGTGGGCGATAACGTGCGTGCACGACGCCGGAGCGTGGTTGAATCACGGCGAAGTCTCGACGCACGGCCACCTCCCGGGGGCTGGGAAAATCGAGATCGGATAGTGCTGCACGGCGCGCTGGAGGATCTGTGGACCTGAAGGTGAACGACTACACCACCGACGATGGCCTCACCGTCATCAACGTGGAGGGCGAGATCGACGTCTACACGGCGCCGAAGCTTCGCGAGAAGCTCATCGACCTGGTCAACAAGGGGAAGTTCCACCTGCTCGTGGACATGGAGAAGGTGGAGTTCCTCGACTCCACCGGGCTCGGCGTCCTCGTCGGCGGGCTCAAGCGGGTGCGCGCCCACGACGGGTCGCTGGAACTGGTGTGCACCCAGGAGCGCATCCTCAAGATCTTCCGGATCACGGGGCTGACCAAGGTCTTCGGCATCCACGACTCGATCGCCGATGCCGAGGAGAAGCGCAAGGGCGCCAAGTAGGCGGCCTGAATCTGAGATGGCGACCGTTGAACTGTCCTTCAGTGCGCTGCCCGTCCACGTCCGCACCGCCCGGCTGATCGTGACGGCCGTGGCCCGCCGCAGCGGCGTCGCTGAAGCGCTGCTGGACGAGGTCAGGCTCGCGGTCGGCGAGGCGTGCTCGCGGGCCGTGGAGGCGCACCGCCGGCACTGCCCGGACGAGCCCGTCCGCCTTGAGCTGAGCGGCGCCGACCGCCGCTTCGAGGTGACCGTGAGCGACACCGTCCCCGGTGATGACGCGACGGGCGGCCTCCCGACGCACCCGGACGCGGCCGACTTCGAGTTCGGCCTGGGGGAGGGCACCGCCGAGCTGGGACTGGCCGTCATCGCCGGCCTCGCCGACGACGTGGAGATCGCCGCGACGCCCAAGGGGGTCCAGATACGGATGAGCTGGCCGGCCGAAGCCGAGGCGACCATCTGACGCGCCCGCCGCCCGCAAACGACCGAAGGCCTCGCCCACCCGGGCGAGGCCTTCGCCGTCCAGCCCCCGCCAGCACACCGTCGCGGTCCCGCTCCGGCCAGGTCTTCACCCGTCCGGCCCCGGCGTGCTTTGCCGTCCTGTCCCGCTCCGCCCGGCGTGCTTTGCCGTACAGCTCCCGGCGGGCTTCGCCGTCCGGCCTCGGCGCGACCTCGCTGCCCACCATCCTCGCCTCGGCGGGGCTTCGCCGGTCTGCTCCTGGCGGGCGTTCTCGTCCTGCCTCCGGTGGCCTTTGGCGTCCTGTGCTGCTGGGCTGGTGGGGTCAGTGAGGTGGGTGTTGTGAGAATCCCGGGAAGCCGATCTAGCTTCTCCCGATTTGGGTCTGGACATATTCCGTGTTAATGCCTAGCTTGAATAGGGCATCGGCGGGGTCGCCGATGCGTCCGCAGTGGTGCGCGCATGTCGATGTGGCCGCAGGGTAATAGTGGGCTAACCCCTGTTGACCTGCGGAGATGCCCCGTGCGGCGGCTTATCCGGCAAATTCCGGCGTATCGTCTGTTGCAATTCGGCGACATCCTCTTGAAGGGCCGTGCGGCCTTAACATTCGAGTGCCGCGTGCGTAGACTCCCGGGACCCGCGCTGCCGTGCGAGGCGTTCGAAATCATGACTCGCGGGGTAACGCGGTAAAGATCGTCTTTGACCGGACGGTCCAGATCGCAACACCCCTGTCGAGGAGGATGGATGTCTGCTGGGCTTTCCCTGTCAAGCCCGGCCAGCGCAGAAGTGGATCTCGGCGGCGGCGACCTCTCACTGGTCGTCGTCGTCGCTGTGATCGCACTGTTGGCACTGGCCGTCGCCGCGGGTCTCGTGCGCGATGTTCTGGCCGCGGGCCAGGGCACCGACAAGATGCAAGAGATCGCGCGGGCCGTTCAGGTGGGCGCGGGTGCCTATCTGAAACGCCAGTTCCGAACGGTCGCGGTTTTCGTCGTCCTGATCCCGCTCGTCCTGCTGCTGCTCCCCGCCGATTCGACCGGTGAGCGGATCGGACGCTCGGTCTTCTTCGTCATCGGCGCGCTGTTCTCCGCCGTCACCGGCTTCACCGGCATGTGGCTGGCGGTCCGCGGGAACGTCCGCGTCGCCGCCGCCGCCCGGGAGAAGGACGGCGAGAAGAAGGCGATGCGGATCGCGTTCCGCACCGGCGGCGTCGCCGGCATGTTCACCGTCGGCCTCGGGTTGTTCGGCGCGGCCGTCGTCGTCCTCGCCTACCAGGGCGAAGCGCCGAAGGTGCTGGAGGGCTTCGGCTTCGGTGCCGCGCTGCTCGCCATGTTCATGCGAGTCGGCGGCGGCATCTTCACCAAGGCCGCCGACGTCGGCGCCGACCTGGTCGGCAAGGTCGAGCAGGGCATCCCGGAGGACGACCCGCGCAACGCGGCGACCATCGCCGACAACGTGGGCGACAACGTCGGCGACTGCGCCGGCATGGCCGCCGACCTGTTCGAGTCGTATGCCGTGATGCTCGTCGCGGCGCTGATCCTCGGCACCGCGGCGTTCGGTACCGAGGGCCTGGTGTTCCCGCTGATCGTCCCGATGATCGGCGTCATCACCGCGGTGATCGGGATCTTCGCCGTGGCGCCCCGCGACGGCGACCGTTCCGGCATGACCGCGATCAACCGGGGCTTCTTCATCTCGGCGGCGATCTCGGCGATCCTCGTCGCGATCGCCGCGTTCGCGTACCTGCCGTCGTCGTTCGCCGACCTGTCCGGCGTCACCGACCCCGAGATCAGGGGCCTGGACGCCGATCCGCGCATCGTGGCGCTCGGCGCCGTCATCATCGGCATCGTGCTGGCGAGCGCGATCCAGCTGCTCACCGGGTACTTCACCGAGACGAACCGCAAGCCCGTCCAGGAGGTCACCAACAGCGCCCGGACGGGCCCCGCGACCGTCATCCTGTCCGGCATCTCGCTCGGCCTGGAGTCGGCCGTCTACACCGCGCTCGTGATCGGCGGCGCCGTCTACGGGGCGTTCCTGCTCGGCTTCGGCAACACCACCGTCGCGCTGTTCGCGGTGGCGATGGCCGGTACCGGGCTGCTGACCACGGTCGGCGTGATCGTGTCGATGGACACCTTCGGTCCCGTCTCCGACAACGCCCAGGGCATCGCCGAGATGTCCGGGGACGTCCAGGGCGAGGCCGCGTCCATCCTGGAGCGGCTCGACGCCGTCGGCAACACCACCAAGGCGATCACCAAGGGCATCGCGATCGCGACGGCGGTCCTCGCCGCGACCGCGCTGTTCGGATCCTTCCGGACGACGGTGATCTCCGCGCTGAACGACGCGTCCGACGACGCCAAGGACGCGCTCGGCGACTTCAGCGCGTTCAGCCTGTCGATCGACAACCCGAACGTGCTGATCGGGCTGATCATCGGCGCCGCGGTCGTGTTCATGTTCTCCGGTCTGGCGATCTCGGCGGTCGGCCGCGCGGCCGGACGGGTCGTGATCGAGGTGCGCGAGCAGTTCCGCACCAAGCCCGGGATCATGGACTACACCGAGAAGCCCGACTACGACCGGGTCGTGGACATCTGCACCCGGGACGCGCAGCGCGAGCTCGCCACCCCCGGCCTGCTGGCGATCATGACCCCGATCGCGGTCGGCTTCGCGCTCGGCTACGCACCGCTCGGCGCGTACCTGGGCGGCGCGATCGCGGCCGGCGTCCTGATGGCGGTGTTCCTCGCCAACTCCGGCGGCGCCTGGGACAACGCAAAGAAGCTCGTCGAGGAGGGCCACCTCGGCGGCAAGGGCAGCGACGCGCACGAGGCCACCATCATCGGCGACACGGTCGGCGACCCGTTCAAGGACACCGCGGGCCCCGCCATCAACCCGCTGATCAAGGTGATGAACCTGGTCGCGCTGCTGATCGCGCCCGCGGTCGTGACGTACGCGGGCAACACCGTCCTGCGCGTCGTGGTGACCGCCCTGTCCGTCGCCGTCGTGGTGGCGGCCATCCTGGTCTCCAAGCGGCGCGCGGACCCGATCGCCGAGCCCGCCATCGCGGGTGGCGCCCCGGCGCCGTCCGCGACGGAGAGCGGCGAGGCCAAGGGCGGCGCCGTCGAGGAGGGCGCTCCGGAGGAGGCGGCGGTCGGCGCCGACGCCAACGGCACCCCGGCCGAGTCGGGCAGCGAGGAATCGTCCGCCAATAAGGCCTGACCCGTCCAACCAGAGGGGCCGGTGGCAGCACGCCACCGGCCCCTTTTGGTTTGGCTAGGGGGCGACGAGGGCGGCCAGACCCCAGAGGGCGAGGATGATGCCGAGCATCACGCCGAGCATGAGCGCGAAGCCCTTGGGCCCCGACATCGTCGACTTGCCGCCGCCGCTCGCCACAGCGCCTCCCGCTTTCCCATGCTTTCGATCCGTGGACGCGTTTGCGCGTCAGCTACAGCGTATGGCCGCCCCCGCACAGCCATGACAACGCACCGGCGTTGAGCGGTATCCGATTGAGCGGCGACAGCAACGAGCGGTACCCCGATGAGCGGCAACGAGCGGTATTCCGATGAGCGGTGACAGCAACCACCGCCGCAGCCACGCAACAACCCAAGCCATCGCGCTGGGGGGTGGTGGGGCGTAGCCATGGGGGTGAAACAAGCGTTCGAAGGCAGGTTCGAGCGAAGCGAGAACCTGATCGCGCAGCGAGCCGCCAGGCGAGTCGGAGCGATGCCAGCGATCGCCCGTATTTCTCGACGATGGAGGGCCCCAGGGCCCGAAGGAGGAGAGAAATACAATCAGATAATGCCGACGCTCATCGTTCTCCGTCACGCCAAGGCCGTCGCCGGGCTGGGGATTCCCGACATCGACCGCACCCTCAACGACCGGGGGCGGCGCGACGCCGCGACGACCGGGGAGTGGTTGCGGGCGAACGATCTGGTCCCCGATCTGGTGCTGTGCTCGACGGCGGCGCGGACGCGGGAGACGCTGGCGCTGCTGGACGTCGACGCCGAGGTGAGCTTCGAGTCCGGGATCTACGACAACGACCCCGACGAGCTTCTCGATCTCGCCGTCCGGTCATCGGACGACGCCGGACGCGTGCTGCTCGTCGGGCACAACCCGTCCGTGCACCAGCTCGTCCATGATCTGGCCGGGGAGGCGCCGGACGCCTTCCCGACCTGCGCGCTCGCGGTGATCGACCTGCCCGGCGCGTGGGCGGACGTCCGCCCCGGCCTCGGAACGCTCCGCACCGCCCGCACCCCGAAGGACTGAACCCCGCGGCGCGACGCGAAGACGCGTAGCGGTGAGGCGCGGCGCGGGCGCGGTGCGGTCAGGTGCGTGGCTGGGCGGCGGCGAGGGAGGACTCGATGACCGTTCCCGTGTCCCGGCGGAGCGCTCGGATCGTGTAGCGGATCCCGGAGACCTGGAAGAGGGCGTTCTGGACGGGGGTGAACCCGTCCCCTACGGCGCCCGACTTGATCTCGGCGCGGCGGCGGCGGGTGAGCGTGGACAGGTGGGTGTCGAGGTCGGCGAGCTCCTCGCTGAGCTCCTCGGCGGGCAGGGCGCCCTTCGGGTCGAGGTTCTCCGGGTCCTCCAGCTGCTCGGCGGCCTCCTCCAGCTCGTCGGCGAGGCGGTCGAGGATCTCGGGGATCGGGCCGGTGTCCACGGCCTCCTCGCGGGACAGCCGCGCGACGGCGATGAGGTGGTCGCGGGTGCGGTGCGCGGCGTCCACGGCGGTGCCGAGCTCGTCGATCAGCTCGGTGTCGGGGAGCCGTTCGTGGCCGAGCCGGGTCCGCGTCCGGTCGACGGCCTCCGCCGACCGTCCGGCCGCGGCGACGGTCTCGTCCGGGAGCCGGACGATCTCGCCGGCGAGGACGTCCGCCGTCGTCCGGACGAGGCGGGCGAGGGCGCCGAGCTGCCGCCCGAGCTGGACGGGCAGCCGCTCGAGGTGCCCGGCGGGCCACAGCAGCCGGATGGCGAGATACGTCATGAGCGTCCCGGCGAAGGTCAGCACGATCCGTTCGCCCGCGGTGAGCCAGCCGGCGGGGGTTGAGTAGTCCAGCAGCATCATGGCCAGCGGCGTCCCGAACAGCGCCCAGTAGGTGTAGTTCACCGCGCGCATCGCGAACCCGGCCAGCGCGAACCCGAAGATGATCACCGCGATGGCGGGCTCGTCGGGCGCGAGCGTCAGGATGACGGCCGCGATCACGGACCCGGCCGCGGTGCCGCCGACGCGCTGGAAGACGTGCTCGACCGTCTCGCCGTAGGTGGCCCGCAGGCTCAGCATCGCGGTGATCGTCAGCCAGTGCCCGTGCGACAGGCCCAGCGCGGCCGTCAGCGCCATCGACGCGACGGCCGTCACGAACACGCGCGCCACCTGCCGGAACATCGGCGACCGGGTGCGGACGGCGCGGCGCACGCGGGCCCACACCGGCAGCGGGTCGAGCGTCTCCGGCATCCTGGGCGCGCCGAACCCGAACCGCAGCCCGCCCGCGACGACCCGGCGGGTGGAGGCGACCTCGCCCGCGATGCGCTCGATCGACCGGCGCACCTGCCCGATCAGCGAGACGGCGATGAGGTCCTCGTCCCCGGCGAGCCCGGCGCGCCTGATGTGCTCGGCGGTCCGCCCCATCCGCCGGACGGCCGCGGACTCCTCCCGGCCGAGCGGTGCCTCGCCCGCGCTGGCGACGCCGCCGGACAGCAGCCGCAGCCGCGCCGCGAGCGCCGAGATCGCCGTCTGCGTCTCCAGCTCCCACTCGCGGTCCGGCGGATAGTTCTTGGCGGCCTCCAGGACGGCCTGGAGCGTCACCGTCTCGTGCAGGACGCGTCCGAGCGCGTCGATCAGCCGCTCGGGCCGGGTGGGGTCGCCGCTCCCGCGTCCGCCCCGGTACAGCCCGTAGGTGGTGCGCGCGGCCGACAGCGCGTCGGACGCCGCCCGCCGCTTGACCTCCCAGTCGGGGATGCGGATGACGTCGAGCAGGTCGGGGTTGGTGAGGTCGACCTCGTCGAGGGGGCTGCTGTCGGGGGTCGCGACGTCCTGCGCGACCGCGTCCAGCGCCTCCGCGACCGCGTCGGCGGCCTCGCTCAGCGCCGCCCGCAGCGGACGCAGCCGCCGCGCGGGCCACGGCGCCAGCAGCAGCCCGGCGGTGAGCGACCCGCCGATCAGCTCCAGGATCCCGATCATGACGACGTCGGCGGACGGCGGCCGGACCGCGCTGAGCAGCACCGCCAGCCCCGCCGTCGGCCCGATCCGCGGGACGGCGACGCCGAGCGCGATCAGCGGTGGCACGACGGCCACGGCCAGCCAGGTGTGCCCGGCCAGCAGCCCGCCGACCGTGGACCCGAGCGTCACCACCAGCACCCCGACCGCGAGGTCCCGCGCCCGCGCCCCGTACGGCCCCTCCGGAGTGCGAAGCGCGACCAGGTACGCGCCCAGCGCGATCATCGCCCCCCGCGCGCCGTGCCCGGTCAGCGTCCCGAGGAACAGCGGCACGGCTATTGCGAGCGCCGCCGCCACCCCGTACATGGGCGCCGCAGACCCCTCGACCTGGGCGTAGGCCCCCCGAGCCCGCCTGAACATGATCGGTGTCTACCCAGCCTGGACGAGTCACGTCACGGCGGCCTTGGAGCGACGCTGACGCTCAGCCAGGGTTATGGGGTCGTGCGGGGTGCCTCAGTTGTGGCGTGAGGATCGACCGGCTCGTGACGGGGCTTCCCGTGGGGCGCCCCTCGGACGTCAAGCGCGTCGGCGGCTTCCACTTCCTCGTGGGAGATGCCCAGGAGGAAGAGGATCGTGTCCAGGTACGGGACGTTGACGGCGGTGTCGGCGGCCTCCCGGACGACCGGCTTGGCGTTGTAGGCGATGCCGAGCCCGGCGGCCTGGAGCATGTCGAGGTCGTTGGCGCCGTCCCCGATGGCGACGGTCTGGCTGATGGGGATGCCGGCCTCGCGGGCGAAGCGTTCGAGCGCGGTGGCCTTGCCCGCACGGTCGATCACCGGGCCGTCGATCCGGCCGGTGATCTTGCCGTTCTCGATCTCCAGGGTGTTGGCGGCGGAGTAGTCGATGCCGAGATCGTCGACGAGCGCGTCGGTGACCTGGGTGAAGCCGCCGCTGACGATGGCGAACTTGTAGTCGAGGCGCTTCAGCGTCCGGACCATGGTGCGGGCTCCGGCGGCGAGCCGGACCTTGTCGCGGACGTCCTCCAGAGCGGAGGCGTCCAGCCCGGCGAGGAGCGCGACCCGTTCGCGGAGGGAGCCCTCGAAGTCGAGCTCGCCGCGCATGGCGGCCTCGGTGACCTTGGCGACCTCGTCCAGGCACCCGGCGTGCTCGGCGAGCAGCTCGATGACCTCGCCCTGGATGAGGGTGGAGTCGACGTCCATGACGATGAGGCGCTTGGCGCGGCGGTGCAGGCCGCTCTGCTGGACGGCGACGTCCACCTGCTGCTGCACCGCCTCGGCGGTGAGGCCCGCGCGGAGGGCGTCGGGGTCGGCTCCGGACACGTCCATCTCGATGCAGGTGACGGGCGTGTGCGCGAGCCGCTCGATGCGGTCGATGTTGGCGCCGTGGGCGGAGATCCGGCCTGAGATCCCGGCCATCGCGGCGGGCTTCAGCGGGGCGCCGAGGACGGTGACGTGCAGCCGACCGCTGCGCTTCGGCGTCCGCTTGTTGCGGCCGGTGGACAGCTCGATCTCCATGTCGAGGTCGTTCGCGACGCGTTCGGCGGCGTTCCACACGCGGCCGATGTCGGCGCCCTCGGTGTAGGCGAGCAGCACGCCGAGGACCAGCCTCCCCCTGATCACGACCTGCTCCACGTCCGCGACGGTGAGCGGGAACTCGGCGAGGGTGGTGAAGAGGCGCGACGTCACGCCGGGGCGGTCGCGTCCGGTGAGCGTGATGAGCAGTGTGCGCTGCGCTGACCCGTCCATAACTGTTCACAACGGTACCGGCCGAGAAAACCGCCCCGTGCGCCCGACCCCACCCGTAGGGCAGTGGCGGAACCCCAGCGTCCGGGTTCCCAGCGTCAGGGTTCCCAGCGTCAGGGGGCCCAGGATCAGGGGGCCCAGGATCAGGGGCCCCAGGGTCAGGGGGCTAGCGTCCGGGTCTCCGGCGTCCGGGTTCCTAGCGTCCGGGTTCCCAGCGTCCGGGCGCAACCATGGCCCTCACGGGAGGATGAGGTTCGCGTCGCCGAACTCGTGCCAGAGGTAGCGCTCGGCCAGCGCGGCCTCGTAGGTGGCGGTGAGCAGCTCGCTTCCGGCGATGGCGGTGAGCATCATCAGGTGGGACGACTTGGGCTCGTGCAGGCCGGTGATGAGGCCGTCCACGGCGCGGACGCCGCGTTCGGGCGTCACGATGTGCTCGGTCCACCCCTCGGACGGCTGGACGCGTCCAGCGGCGTCCACGGCCGTCTCCAGCGCGCGGACGGCGGTCGTCCCGACGGCGATCACCCGGCCGCCGCGCGCGCGGACGTGCTCGACCAGCGCGGCCGTCGGTTCGGGGACCTCGTACCGTTCGGCGTACGGCGGCTCGTGCGCCTCGGGTGACGCGACCCCGGTGTGCAGCGTGATCGGCGCCATCAGGACGCCGCGCGAGACCAGCCGCGTCACCAGCTCGGGCGTGAACGGGCGGGCCGCGCTGGGCATCTCAGCGCTGCCCGTCGATCGATCGCCCGCGAAAACCGTCTGGTAGGCGGCGGCCGGCCAGTCGCGGCGGACGTACCCGTACCGGATCGGCACCCCGTAGCGCCGCAGGTAGGGGACGACATCGGTGCTCAGCCGCGCCTGCCAGAGCCGGTCCGTGTGCCGTCCGACAAGGGTCAGGTTGGCGCCGCCGGGGAGCGGGATCCACTCACCGGGGGTGCCGCCCGAATAGGGGTGGCTGGACTTCCCGGTGAGGCGGCGAAGTTCGATTATCCACAGGCGCTCATCTCCCCCCGGCACCGGCGTCGAGAAGTGGACACTGATCCTGTCGAGCCGGACCGCGGCCGGCAGCGTGGCCGACGTGTTGACGACTAGCAGGTCACCGGGGGTGAGCAGTGCGGGCAGTTCGCGGAACTCGTGATGGGAGACCTCACCGGCGGCGCGGCGCGAGACGAGGAGCCTTACGCCGTCGCGGGCCCGGCCGCGGGCTTCCGGCGGCTCGTGCGCCTCCAGGGCGCTGGGAAGGGTGAATTCGACGGTCATTTCCTGGCCTCCAACCGGAGAGCGGCGATCACGCCGAACGCGGCGATCGCGGCGAACAGCGCTCCGGCGACGGCGAGGCCCGTGCCGAGCCTGTCCGCGCCGAAGCCGGCGACCAGCGCGCCCGCGACCCCGACCACGAGGGAGGAGCCGAGGGTGTCGCTGATCTGCAGCGAGGACGAGTTGACGCCCTGCTCGTCCTCGGGTGACAGGTCGAGGAGCAGGACGGAGAGGCTGCCGATGGCGAAGCCCATCCCGGCGCCGCCGATGATCCACGCGGGCACGGCCAGCCAGCCGGAGACCTGCAGGGCCACGGCGACGGCGACGATCCCGGCGGTGGTGAGCACGGCGCCGAGCAGCGCGTAGAACTCGCGCGACCGCTTCGACCTGCCCTGGATCTGCGACGCCGCCGACCAGCCGAGCGCCCCGACCGTCAGGACGACACCCGCCTGCGTCGCGCTGAAGCCGTGCAGCCGGGTCAGCGCGAGCGGGATGAACACGTCGGTGCCGAAGAACGCGCCGGCCAGCAGCCCCCGGACGAGCACGACGCTCGGCAGCCCGCGGCGGAGCCGAAGCGTCCCGGCGGGCAGCAGCCGCGGCAGCCCGAACGCGAGCCCTGCGAGCCCGGCGGCGGCGGTGAGCGCCATCGTCCAGCCGGGCCTGTCCAGCCCGTACAGCAGGGCGCCCGCCCCGGCCGCCACGGCGACGGCGGCCACGTACCGGCCCTTGCCGGTCGGCGGTGCGGCCTCCACCGTCTTGATGCCGCGCAGCGCGGGCACCAGCAGCAACGTCGGAGGGATCACCAGCGGAACCAGCCCGAGGAACACCCACCGCCAGTTCACATGCTCGGCGATGAGCCCGCCGACCGCCGGGCCGATCAGCGAGGGGAGGACCCATGCCGCCGCCAGCGCCGCGAACACCCGAGAGCGCAGCTCCTCCGGATAGACGCGCGCGATCACGACGTACATCGCGACCAGCGAGACCCCGGTCCCGAGGCCCTGCACCGCCCGCCCGGCGACGAACACCCACATGGACGGTGCCGCCCCCGCGATCAGGAGCCCCACGACGAACGTCCCGAGCCCGATCATGAACGGCCGCACGGGCCCGGACCGGTCGACCCACCCGCCCGCCAGCACCGTCGACAGGAGGCTCATGATCAGCGTGGCACTGAACCCCCACGCGTACAGCGCCAGCCCGTCCAGATCACCCGCCACCAGCGGCATCACGGTTCCGACGGCCATGCTCTCGAACGCCAGCAAGGTGACGACCATGACGATCCCGAACGTCGTCCCCCGAAACC
>NZ_SMJX01000171.1 GCF_004348535.1 Actinomadura sp. KC216 | reverse complement strand
ACCGAACCCCGCGACGAAGACACCGCCGATTAATCGACAATACCGTCTACACGTCACAGATGACCTGCAAAGGCCGCTTTCAAGAGTGCAGGCGAGAGCGCCTCAGCCAGTTGGTCGCGAAGTTTGCCAAGATTCTCCACTTCAGAAGCTCGCGCAAGCAGATCGCGAAGCCTTCGAAGTTCAAGATTCTGTTCTTCAACCGATGGAACCGGCACCTGAAGCTTCTCCAACTTCTTCTTTCCCAATTCCGTTTGCTTCGTCGTATTTGCGCCCTTTACAGAGCTAATAACACTCTGCACTTGTGGCGACTGGATCATCAGAGCCAAGAATTCAGGAAGAAGAAAACCAGGAGTCACTCTCACTGAGAGGATATGAGAATCAAACGGAATTCCCACTACATCCCGGCCCGCCACACAGGCCCTTCCTATGGTGCCATCTCCCGTTGAATTAACGAGTACGTCGCCTTCAGCGACCCGGCCGACATCAGGAACGCTCGACTCCCAGTCGACCTCCACCTCACGCGCACGCGATAGATGGATGCCGCCCCACTGGACGCAACCCTGGTTAAGAGCAATACTTCCACTTCCATGTTCATATCTCGGCCCCCGCCCGCGAAACACTGCGGCGACTGAGCCGAGCGGGGTGAGACTTGCCTGATGCCTCGCGTAGAAATCAGCCAAGAGCTGCTGTCTTAGAGCAGCCAGAAGTGCACCGGAATCGGTTGCGCGACTCTGCACCTGTCCTACCAGCGACCGGCAGTAATCCAGCCTAGCGGCAATGCGCTGCTGCTCCTGAAGACCAGGAAGATCAATTGACTGCGCAGCAAAGCTCTTGATCCCCAAAGTTCTGTTACGACCAGCTGATCCAGGCGAAGCGTTCCTAATCGCAGATAGGCCGTCACCTCCAGTGAAATAATGGAACAGATACCTCGCGTCCGCCAGGCGTTCGTTCACCCTGTACGTCATGAAACGATGCGACCCAATTAGCCCGTCCTCCTGCTCCGTTGCAATGGCTACCGCCCCCTCCCATGCGAATACATTGCTGAATATCATATCTCCTTCCTTGATATAAAAGACACGTTTACTGCCGAGGTCTTGACCGCTCACGGGATCCTTGTGGAACAACCCGCGGCCGAATGAACGTACACCGATCTCCACATACGTCTGGTCGATCTCGACCGAGGTAGGGCGCCGCTGCAGACTCAACACATCCCTGACATAAAAACGCTCAGTCTTCATACCTTGCCATCCAAGTCCTTTTGAAGGGATTCGAGAATTGAAAAGATTTCCCTTTCGGTGACGAGTAGATCGTTGATGAGATCACCAGGTGGACGGTGAGTGAGGTCATCGGCACTAGCGGGGTTGGTGAGATCGAGGTTGTATCCGGCAGCGACGATATCGGCGATCGGGACCGACCAAGCATGATCGGTGACGACACGGTCGGTGCGGTCAGGACCACCCCACCAAGCGGCGCAGTCAGCGAACTCTTCGTAGCGCATGGGCTTGGTCTTGCTGTAGCCCTTGCGCCCCTCCGGTGGGTCGATCTGGTAGAACCAGGTCTCCTTGGTGGGGCCGGTCTTTTCAAAGAAGAGGAGATTCGCCGGGATCTGGGTGTAGGGGGCGAACACACCCTGCGGGAGGCGGACGATGGTGTGAAGGTCGCACTCCTTCATCAGCTTCTCTTTGATCGCAGTGCCTGCACCCTCGCCGAAGAGCACGCCGTTGGGAAGCACGATGGCGCAGCGGCCACCTGGCTTGAGCTTGGTCAAGACTGAGTGGAGGAAGAGCCAGGCGGTCTCCTTGGTCCGAACACCGGTCGGGAAGCGGGCTGCGACCGAGTTCTCCTCCTCACCTCCGAACGGTGGGTTGGTGAGGACCACGTCGACCTTCTGCCCTTGCTCGTCGAGCATCCGGGTGAGCGCGTTGTCACGGACAATTGTCGGTGCCTCCACGCCATGCAGGATGAGGTTCATCATGCAGAGTAGGTACGGGAGGGGCTTCTTTTCGACGCCTCGTAGGTCGCGCCAGAGCTGCTGTTGGTCCTGTCCGCTCATCTTTGGCGACTTCTTCTTGAGCTCCTCCAGAACCTCGACGAGGAAGCCGCCAGTGCCGCACGCGGGGTCGAGAATGGATTCGCCGAGCTTGAGGTGGGTCTGCTCGACCATGAAGCGGATTACCGGGCGTGGGGTGTAGAACTCGCCGGAGTCTCCGGCGGCGTCACGGACCTCTCTGAGGATCGACTCGTAGAGGAACGCCATGGTGTGGATGTCGTCGGACGACGTGAAATCGATCTTCTGCAGGCTCTCGAGGAGGTCGCGCAGCAGGTAGCCGGACATCATCTGGTTGCGGATGTCCTTGAACAGCGCGGACAGTACGTTACGGGGGTCTCCGGGACGGTCTGCCTTCAGGCCCCTGAGGTGCGGGAGCAGCTCATCGTTGACGAAGGATAGGAGGTCGTCACCGGTGAGGAAGGGGTTGCCCGCCCAGGTGCGCCAGCGGTACTTCTCGATGATCGCCGGGCGGAAGTCGTCGTCCCAGACCTCGCGGTTGGTCTCCATGGCGTCGAAGGCACGCAGGAAGAGGAGCCAGGACAGCTGCGGGAGCCGGTCGAGGTCGCCGTTGAGGCCGGCGTCCTTACGCATGGTGTCGCGGGCCGACTTGATGACCGAGCTGAGCCGAGCTCGGGAGGTCTGCTGGGTGGTTCCACGTGGTGGCATGAGAGTTTAGAATTCCGTTTCGTCGGCAAGTGCGGTGGCCCAAAGGCCTGGACGATCAATTGGGCGCTTGGGAGATCAGCGGGCGCCTCGGTGAGGCCTTCTGCCTGATCGGGGTAGAGACCGGTCCACGACGGAGGTGGGTCTGGAATTGACCACGGGAGGGCATGGGTGGCACGGACGTCGAACACGTGGCGGGTTACCGACATCAGTTCGCGATCCGGCTGCAGGCCGTCCTCGATCAACAGCACGAGGCCTACAAGGTCCTTCACCCTGGTGTTGGGGCGGTTGCCGTAGTCTCGGGTGAGCGCGTGGAGCTTCTCCGCGAAGTGCTGCCGCCGGTGGACAGCTTCGATCTTCCGCGGGGCAATGTCCGCGAACGCAAGGACGCCCGGGAGCTCGATCTGTTCGGAGGCGGCGAGTTCCTCCGCTCGCTGGCCCACATCCAGCCGGATCGAGGCATAGAGCTTGTCGGCCAGGTGCCCTTCAGCCGAGAACCGCCAAGCCGCGCGGCCCGCCGAGTCAGGCTCGAATTCCTGAGGCGGTCCCACTCGAAAGACGAAAGCGTCGCCGTCGATATCCTGTGACAGGGCCTCGATCAGTTCGTCCCGCAGAGCAGGATCGGTAAGATCTCCATCCCGCAGCGCTAGGTCAAGGTCCTTCGTGGCGCGCGCTCGGTCAAGGAGCCGGAACTCCAGGGCGGTGACACCCTTCAGGACCCATCTGCCTGGCTCAGCGACCGTTAGCCGAGCAGCGATACGATCGAACAGCGCGCGTCGGCGAAGCCTGCCAAGGTCGGTGCCACGGGCCTCGGCTTGCTGTTTGAGCCGCGCCTCCAACGCCTTGCGGAGATCAGCAGCGGTCTTGTAAGAGGTCACGAGGGATCCTCCGCGAGCGCCCGCTCCACGCCTAGCGAGGCCTGCGGCCCGAGCCGCTCCGCCGCATGGAGCAACTGCCGCCGGGTGGCCTCACCCCGCTCCAGTAGGTCTGAGACCGCGGAGTCGATGACGTCCTGATCCGCAGAGATCGCGGCAGACTCGGCGATCGCGCGTAGCGGGGACGTCACCTTGAATCCGTCGCGCTGGACGATGTCGTCCTCATCAAGGACGGCACGGTGCATGATGACGGCCGGATCGACCTGTCTGAACCCTTGAGGCACGGTCAAATGGACGGCGGCCTCGGGGTTGGCGACCCCGAGGTCATGGACTGCGAGCGCGGTCAGATGCGAGACAACAGCGCGTCCCTTGCTCCAGAGACTCCATCGAACCAGCGAATCGGTGTCGTCGGACCCCAGTTCGAGGAACTCTCGGAACCGGTAGATGCCTCGATCGATGCGAATCCAGTTCCCTCGCTGAGTGTGGAACCGCTGCGCCTGATAGGAGTAGCCCGCGTCGAGAGCCTGGGCGGCGGTGAAGTAGCCGCGTTGAGCTGCCGCTACGCGCCACAGCCTGTCGCGCGCACTCCGAGGCCCCACCAGCATGGAGCCATGCTAGCGCGCGAACACCTCACAGCCGACTTTAGTTTGACGGGTATGGTGCGCGCTAAACTAAAAGTCCGATACAGGCTACGCACTCTCGTAGATCATCTCACTCAGCTGATCGATGGCGGTCCGTAGATTCTGTGCGCCACCGAATCGACCGGCCAGTTCAGTCGGAGTTCCCAGATGGGCGAGGGCCGGTGCCCGGAGCACTGTCAGGTCCAGCCCGTCCTCACCATGTACCGCGTACTGGTACAGGATCGTCATCAGGATCTCGCGAGCCTCGGGTGCGAAAGACTCGAGGAACTCCCGGTGCTCACGCTCCAACCGATGCGCGCGCTCCTGCCGGGTGACCAGCGGCGTCTGCCAGGTTACGTGGAGAAGCAGATCGAGGGTGTCGGAGGCCGGCTGGCCGAGCCGCTCCGCCAACTCGTCAAGTTCGACGCCGTGCCGGGTCAGACGGTCCCGCAAGACTCTGCGGCTCTTTGCCTGCGCCCACTGGGCGCGCAGCTCATCCGGCTCGAGCTTCATCTCGATCACTCGATCCCGCACGTACTGGCGCAGTTCCACCAGGCGAAGGCGCCGTCCGTCTCCCGCCGAGATGTAGTGGGCGCTACCGTCGACGAAGACATCGACGCCGTTCACGTAGAGACGATGGCTGCGAGCCTGAATCCGGTCGATCTCGTCCTGGTCGGTGATCTGGCCGTCTCCGGGCGCATCCTCGTCGAATGTTCCGAAGTCCTGAGGCTCGTAGTCTGAGGGTGGCTCGGCCACGATCTCCTCGTCCGGTACGTCCTCAGGGGTTGTGTCGACGATGTGCCCGGTCTCATCGGCCTCATCCCGGACCACCCGAAGTGCGGGTCCATCGAACGTGGGGTCGTTGAACAAGCGGGTCGCGTCCACGAAATCGATGATGTCGAAGGTCAGCTTGTCCGCGGCCGGATAGAGCCGGGTACCTCGGCCCACGATCTGCTTAAACTCCGGCATGGATCCGATCCTGCGGAACAACACGATATTCCTGACCGTCGGAATGTCCACACCGGTCGAGAGCAGCCTCGAGGTCACGGCGATCACCGGTTCCTCGGTGTCGGCCTGGCGGAAGTCGTCGAGAAGCACCCTGCCGTGCTGTCCGTCACTGCTGGTGATCCGGCAGACGTAGTTCGGATACCGCCGAACCATCTCCTTGTTGGCGTTGGTCAGCGCGGCTCGCATCCGGCCCGCATGATCGTTGTTCTCGCAGAAGATGATGGTCTTGCCCATGCGGTCTGTCTGCTGGAGGCACTCGGTCAGGTAGCGGGCAGCTTCCTCTGTCCGTTCGAGAATCGCGAGGACCTTCTCGTACTCCTTTGGACCGTAAAGGTTGTCGGGGATCTCGTTGCCGTAGATGTCCGTCTGGCCATCGTCGGGCCGCCACCCGGTCAGGTCGACGTTGAAGCGAACCTTGCGCACCCGGTAGGGCGCGAGGAAGCCGTCCTCGATGCCGTTGGCCAGCGAGTACACATAGACCGGGTTTCCGAAGTAGGCGTAGGTGTCGATGTTGCCTTCTTCGACCGGGGTCGCAGTGAGTCCGAGCTGGGCGGCCGGCGCGAAGTACTGGAGAATCTGCCGCCACTGAGAGTCGTCCCGCGAGCTTCCCCGGTGGCACTCATCTACGACGACCAGGTCGAAGAAGTCCGGCGCGAACTGCCGGTAGAACTGCTCGCCGCCCTCACCACTGTCGAGCGACTGGTACAACCCGAAGTAGATGTTGCGCCCGGTCTTCGGGTCAGCGCCGCTGAGCTTGTGCACGGCGTCACCGAACATCGGCGCGAAGTAGTCGTCCTTGGGCTGATCGACCAAGATGTTGCGGTCGGCCAGGTAAAGGACACGTGGCCGCCGGCTCGCGTCAGGCCATCTCGTGGCCCAGAGCTTCGTAACGATCTGGGCCGCAACCATCGTCTTGCCCGTGCCGGTGGCCATGACGAGCAGCACTCGGCGGTCTCCGCGGGTCAGGCTGCGAACGGCCCTGTTGATCGCGACCTGCTGGTAGTAACGGGGGCGCTTGGCGGTGTTGTCCCAGTTCCGCAGAGTCTGGTCAAAGGGCGCGATGGTGGCTGCGACCTGAACCTCGCTCGACAGCCCCTTGGCGGCCCGATATCGCTGCCACAGCTGCTCCGGTGTGGGGAACCCGGCAATGATCGTCTCCGTACCGGCGGCGAAGTCGAACTCGATGATCTTCTGGCCGTTGGTGGAGTAGGCGAAGGGAACATCGAGCAGCTTCGCATAGCGCTTCGCCTGCTCCAGCCCGTCAGCAGCGTCCTTCCGCCAGCGTTTGGCCTCGACCACCGCCACCGGAAGGTCGCCCACGTACTCCAGCACGTAGTCCGCCCGCAGGGGTTTGTCCCGCCGAAAGAGTCGGGTGGTGGCCCGAATCCGCCCGTCGTTGATCTGAAATTCCCGCTTGATGCGCTCGTCCGGCCAACCTGAGGCCTCCTTGAGCGCGGGCAGCACGAACCGTCGGCAGGTTTCGTCCTCATCAAGATTAAATACGTCTGCCACCGCAACCCGTTCCCTAGCGCGCGGATACACCTATGTGACCATTGTGCCCCCGGGCACCGACAGACGCCTGGGTGTACCGTCACAGCTGTGTCTGACCCCCGCCCGCCCCGTGACCGCCAAACCCGACCGACGGGCGTGCCTACCATTTTCACTACCATCCGCCTGTCTGGTGGCGTCAGGCACCCGCCTGCGACACCATCCTGCACCAGAGCGTAGTGGGGCTCGCCCCACACCACAGTCATCGGCGAACGGGTGAATGGTAGCGAGAGTAGAGTAGCGAAGCGTTACAGACCGCGATCAGCCGGGCAAATCTGCAGGTCAGGCTATATGCCGAGGGAGCGGCCGATGATTTCTTTCATGATCTCGGTGGTGCCGCCGAAGATGGTCTGGATGCGGACGTCCTGGTACGCCTTCGCGATCGGGTACTCGGTCATGTAGCCGTAGCCGCCGTGGAGCTGGACGCACCGGTCCACGACCGTCTTCAGGAGTTCGGTGTTCCAGTACTTCAGCATCGCGGCCTCTTCGGCGGAGAGCTCGCCGTCGCCCTCCTTGACGATGCACTGGTCGGTGAACGCGCGGGTGACGGTCAGCTCCGTCTTCATCTCGGCGAGCGTGAACCGGTTGTGCTGGAACTTCCCGATGGGGCGGCCGAACGCCTCGCGGGTCTTGCAGTAGGCGAGGGTCTGCTCGAACGCGGTCTCGGCGGCGGCCTGCGCGGTGACGCCGATGGACAGGCGCTCGCGGGCGAGGTTCTGCATCAGGTAGATGAACCCCATGCCCTCCTCGCCGAGGAGGTTCGACACGGGGACGCGGACGTTGTCGAAGAACAGCTCGGCGGTGTCCTGGGCGTGCAGGCCGACCTTGTCGAGGTTGCGGCCGCGCTCGAAGCCGTCCATGCCGCGCTCGACCACTAGCAGGCTGACGCCCTTCGACCCGGCGGACGGGTCGGTCTTGGCGACGACGATGACGAGGTCGGCGAGGATGCCGTTGGAGATGAACGTCTTCGACCCGTTGAGGACGTAGTGGTCCCCGTCCTTGATCGCGGTGGTCTTGATGCCCTGGAGGTCGGAGCCCGCGGCGGGTTCCGTCATCGCGATGGCGGTGATGATCTCTCCGGAGCAGTAGCCGGGGAACCAGCGGGCCTTCTGCTCGTCGGTGCACAGTTGGCGCAGGTAGCCGCCGTTGATGTCGTTGTGGACGGCGAACGCGGGCCCGTGGATCCCCGCCTTCGCCAGCTCCTCGTTGAAGATCACGTAGTAGCGGTAGTCGGGGTTGCCGCCACCCCCGTACTCCTCGGGCATGTCGATGCCGAGCAGGCCCGCGCGCCCCGCGGCCAGCCACACCTCGCGGGAGACGATGCCGTCCTTCTCCCACTGCTCGTGGTGCGGGGACGCCTCCTTCGCGATGAAGGAGCGCACCATGTCGCGAAAGGCTTCATGCTCCTCGGTGTAGATGTCGCGTCCCATCCGGCGGTCTCCCTCGGTAAGTGCGTCCTGATACAGGATTAATGTAACACTGGCACTGTCACATAGAGGGAGGCGGGATGGAGCTCACCGTCGACGAGCTGGCCTCGCGTGCCGGGGTCACCGTCCGCACCGTCCGGTTCTACGCCGGGCGCGGGCTCCTGCCGCCCCCGAAGCTCCGCGGCAGGACGGGCCTGTACGGCGCCGACCATCTGGCGCGGCTGGAGCTCGTCCGGGAGCTGCAGTCGCTCGGGCTCACCCTGGCGGCGATCGAGAAGCATCTGAAGAGGATCCCGCCGGAGGCGACCGCCGAGGACCTCGCCCTCCAGCGGGCGCTGCTGTCGCCGTGGGCGCCGGAGCGTCCCGAAGAGCTCGACCGGCAAGAGCTGGACCGCCGGGCGGGACGGCACCTCGACGATGACGTGCTGAAGCGGCTTGAGGCCCTGGGGGTCGTGGAGCGGCTGCATGGCGGCGTCGTCCGCGTCGTGAGCCCCGCGCTGCTCGGGATCAGCGCCGAGCTGGCCGCGCTCCCGCTGCCGCTGGACACGCTGATCGCCTCGCACGAGGCCGTCGACCGGCACACGACCGCGCTGGCCGCCGAGCTGCAGCGGGCCTTCCAGGAGACCGTCGTCCGGCCCTACCGGGAGGGCGGGCGCGCGCCGGAGGAGCGGGAGCGGCTGATGGAGATGGCCGGGAAGCTCAAGCCGCTGATGATCCAGTCGCTGGTGACGTCGTTCCAGCGGGCCGTCGACAAGGCGATCCGCCAGTCCGTCCCCGACTAGGCGTTCTTCCACTCCTGGCGCTCGTACTCCACGAGCCGCGGGTGGACGAGCGTGTTGACCTCGACGTCGCGGGCGCGGCGGTCCTTGGGGAACACCGTCGCGGCCCGGAGGAGCGGCTCGTCCACGAAACGCAGGTCGGGGGCGCCGGGCGCGAGCCTCGGCACCGGCTTCTCCCCCGCCGACGCGAGCACGTAGCCCCAGTCGCCGAAGCTGGGCACGTCAACGTGGTACGGGGTCGTCGCGAGGCCCGCCGCGGCGATCGACTTCTCGATGCTCCAGAACGACCTCGGCGCGAAGTACGGCGACCCCGACTGAACGACCATCCGCCCGCCCGGCGCCAGCACCCGCTTCACCATGCCGTAGAACTCGACCGAGTACAGCTTCGCGGTGGACACGTCGTCGGGGTCGGGCATGTCCACGACCACGGCGTCGAACCGCTGGTTCAGGCCGCGCAGCCACGAGAACGCGTCGGCGGCCACGATCTCGGCGCGGGGGTCGTCGAACGCGTGGCGGTTGAGGGACGCGATCGGCCCGTACGTCCGGGCCAGGTGCAGCATCTCCGGGTCGAGCTCGACCAGCGTCGCCGACCGGACGTCCTTGTAGCGGAGCACCTCGCGCAGCGCCAGGCCGTCCCCGCCGCCGAGGATCAGCACCCTGCCGTGCGGGCCCGACATCAGCGGGTGGACGAGCGACTCGTGGTACCGGTACTCGTCCACGGACGAGAACTGCAGGTCACCGTTCAGGAACAGCCGCATGTCCGTGCTGCCCGCCAGGGAGACGTCCTTCGTGATGACGATTTCCTGGTACTTGGTGCGCTTGGTGAGGGCGATCGGGTCGGCGTAGAGGGCCTGCCGCGCGGACACCTCGAAGCCGTCCGCGAGCGCGTACGTCCCGCAGAGGGCGGCGAGGACCGCGACCATGCCGAGGCCCAGCGCGGCCTGCGCGACGCGTCCGATCTGGCGGCGGAACAGCCACAGCACGACGGCGATCCCGGCGACCGCGTTGACGACGCCGACGAGCAGCGCGCCCTTGATGTGCCCGAACGCCGGGAGCAGCAGGAACGGGAACGCCAGGCCGCCGATCAGCGCCCCGACGTAGTCGGCGGCGAACAGGTCGGCGACGGCGCTGCCCGCGTCCTGCTTCCTGATCCGCTGCAGCAGCGTCATCAGCAGCGGGATCTCCGCGCCGATCAGCGCGCCGACCGCGAACGCCACCACCACCAGCGCCGGGACGTACAGGTTGAGCCAGGCGAACGCCGCGTACAGCGCCAGCACCGACAGGCCGCCGACCAGCGCGAGCGCGCCCTCCACGACCGCGAACGCCACCACCGGACGGCCCTGCAGCGGCTTGGCCGCCAGCGAGCCGATGCCCATCGCGAAGACCATGACCGACAGCACGATCGACGCCTGCGTGACCGAGTTGCCGACGAGATAGCTGCCGAGCGCGACCAGCGCCAGCTCGTACACCAGCCCGCACGCCGCGCAGGTGAACACGGCGGCGAGGACCAGCGCCCGCGCCGCCTTGGCCGGGACGCGCAACCGCCCCGGCCCGTCCGGCGTCGACGGCTCCGTCACCGGGTCGGCCGGTGCGGACGGTTCCGTCGCCGGAGGGGCGGGGGCGGTGGCCTCGTCCAGGTCGCGGGACGTCAGGAGACCGCCCCGGCCACGATCGCGGCGACGCCCAGGTCGGCGGCGGCGACCACCCACCCGGCCGGATGGATCCCGCCGGCACCGCCGCCCGCCGTGGCCGCGCCGCCGCCGTCGACGAGCGTCGCGCCGAGCTTGCCGGGCGTGGTCACGTCGAGGAGGAGGAACGCGACGACCATCAGCACGATGCCGATGCCGCCGAAGACCGCCGTGTCGATCAGGCCGTCGCTGAGGTCGTTGTCGCTGGTGATGATCGCGGTGGTGACGATCGCGCCGATGCCGAGGAGCTTCGCCGACAGCAGCAGCGCGGCGCCCCGGTTCCCGTCGGTCCAGATCTGCTTGCCGAGCCTGCCGGGCGTCGTCACCTCCACCACCAGGTAGCCGATCGCCATCAGCGCGATGCCGATCGCCCCGTAGGCGAAGGTGGCGCCGATCTCGTCCAAGAGGTCGTCCATCTGATGCTCCTTATTTGCCCGACCCTGGCCCGCCGCCGCGGAAGGACGCGGCGCCTGTGCTCGTCCAGCCGTGGCTTCCGGGACTGGCCCACCGGCCGCTGACGTGGGAGTAGTAACGGTTGTAGCCGCTGCGTGGTGTGTCGACCGTGATCCGGCTTCCCGTCCCGTTCGGCAGGACGCCGACGACCAGCCGCGGGTAGCGCAGGAAGATCCCGCCCGCCGCGCCCATGGTCGCCAGGTTGTCCACCCGGTCGATCGACCTGAACTTGTTGTTGATCTCCGTGGCCACGGCCGGCGGAGCCTTCGCGGACCGGTACGTGCCGGCCCCCATATTCTTGTACTTGTCCCCGATCCAGGACTCCTGGGACTTGCTGCCGCAGCCCCCGAGCGCCAGAACGGTCACGAGGGCGGCGCACGCGCCGCCGATCATCCGGTGTCTACTGTTCACGTTGGTCTCACCAGCCGGCTCCGCGTCATCACGATCTCCCGGGTCTGCGGGTAGGCGTGCCACGTCCGCCAGCCGATCCCGGTCTCCTCCAATGCGGGGGTCTCACGTTCGTCGGGGTCCATCGCCGCACCGCCCTGCGCGGCGTCGCGCTTCGGCGTGCCACGCTTCAGCGCGCCGCGTTCGAGGGCGCTGCCCGCCCGGACGGCACGTTCCAGGGCGAGCGCGGTCACGGCGTGTTCGGAGCCGGGGAAGTTCCCGGTCAGGGCGTCGCCGCGGTCGGCGAGCCGCGCGCAGACCGCCTCGACGGCGCGGCGGAACGCCGTGGTGTCGCTGAGCGCGGCCGTCGTCGCGGCGAACTCGTAGGTCCAGCCGGGCATGTCGGTGCTCGCGCGGCCGGGCAGCGGCTCGGCGGCACCGGGCAGGCACGCCACGGTCTCGCTGAGCGGCCCGGCGATGACCTGGTGGGACGCGCCCAGCAGCCGCAGCTCCACGGTCACCCCGGCCCGCTCGACGGGCAGCACGGCGAGCGCGTCCAGGGGCGGCAGGCCGAGCGCGAACGACAGGGCGTCGGCGCGCGCGTCCGCGTAGGGGGTGTCGAGGGTGGTCCGCAACGTCAGCCGCCGCTGCCGGGGTAGATCGTCATCGACCCGGCCGGGACGCGCTCGCCGAGGCCGGCCTCCCACTGGCCGCCGCCGTACTGCTCGAACGACAGGTACTTGCCGCGCGGGCCCTCGTAGTCGACGTACTCGACGCGTCCCTGGACGCCGACGCCGGTCGTGCCCTCGCTGTCATAGGTGGCCGTGCCGTGCTCCTCGCGGCGGTACTCGACGCCGTCGACGACGATCGTCCGGTCGCCGGGGGTGAGGTCGCCGATGTCGTGCCCGGTCCACCAGACGACCTCGAGGTCGGGGTCCTCCTCGACGGAGATCCACACCTTGGTGCCCTCGGTGGTGTCGGCGTCCAGGAGGTGCTCGCTCCAGGTGTAGCCGCCCTCCTTCAGCCGCAGCGAGCCGCGCACGAAGTAGCGGGTGCCGAGGTACTCGACCATGTCGCCGGCCTTCAGCGTCCGCGGGTCGCCGGCCACCTGGTCCTCGGCCGCGAACGGGTCGCGCGGCGCGGCGGGCGCGGGCGCCGGGCCGCCCGGCGCGGACGTCCCCGACCGGCGCCGCAGCAGGACGACGATCAGCACGATCAAGGCGACCAGGATCAGCGCCAGCAGGATGACTATCGCCGCTCCGCTCACGGACACCTCCATCGATTCGTCTACAAGTCGGGCACGGACCAGCGGGATCCTACCGACTGTCGCCTCCCATGCCCATACCGCGTTCAGACGTATCAAATGAACCACTGGTTGCATGCGAGAACGCCGTAACCGAAACGGAATGGTCCCCTCAAAAGCGGAGGGTGAATCAGATGATTCGGGGGTGGCTCAGAGGCGGGCGATGGCGGCGTCGACGCGCTCGTCGGTGGCGGTGAACGCGATCCGGACGTGCCGGGCGCCGGCCGGGCCGTAGAACTCGCCGGGGGCGGCGAGGACGCCGAGGGACGCCAGATGCGCGATGGTGTCCCAGCACGGCTCGTCGCGCGTGGCCCACAGGTAGAGGGACGCCTCGGAGTGGTCGATGCGGAACCCGTGCTTCTCGAACGCGGCGCGCAGCCCGGCGCGGCGCCGCGCGTACCGGGCCCGCTGCTCGTCCACGTGCGCGTCGTCGCCGTACGCGACCGTCATCGCCGCCTGCACCGGAGCCGGGACGATCATGCCCGCGTGCTTGCGGACCTCCAGCAGCCGCTTGACCATCGCGAGGTCGCCGGTGAGGAACCCGGCCCGGTAGCCCGCCATGTTGGACCGCTTCGACAGCGAGTTGACCGCGAGGAGGCCCTCGTGGGAGCCCTCGCACACGTCCGGGTGCAGGATCGAGACCGGCGGCCTCTCCTCGTCCCAGCCGAACTCCAGGTAGCACTCGTCGCTGATCACGATGGCGCCGCGCCCGCGCGCCCATGCGACGACCTTGCGGAGATGCTCGGCGGGCAGCACCTTCCCGGTCGGGTTGGACGGCGAGTTCACCCACACGATCTTGGGTGAGACGGGGCCGAGGGAGAGCAGCCCGTCCGTGGAGACGGGCCTGGCCCCGGCGAGCCGCGCGCCGACGTCGTAGGTCGGGTAGGCCAGCTCGGGGAAGACGATCGTGTCGCCGGGCCCGGCGCCGAGCAGCGTCGGCAGCCAGGCGACCAGTTCCTTGGTGCCCATCACGGGGAGCACCGCGTCCGGGTCGGCGCCGGACACGCCGGCGCGGCGCCGCAGCCACCCGGCGACGGACTCGCGGAGCCGCGGCGTCCCGTACGTCTGCGGGTACCCGGGCGCGTCGGACGCGCCCGCGAGCGCCGCCTGAACCGGCTCGGGGGTCGGGTCGACGGGCGTCCCGACCGACAGGTCGACGATGCCGTCCGCGTGCGCCAGCGCCCGCTCCTTGTACGGGGCCAGCCGGTCCCACGGAAAGTCCGGCAACGTGAACACGCCCACACACTCCTGTCTGGCTGTAGGGAAACCCGAGGGCCGTGGCCGTCCCACGAACGACGTGGCGGCCACGGCCCCGAAAACGACGCAGGCGCGCCTCGGGAACGGTCCCCTGGGGGACGCGTTCCGGCGTTCCGCCCCGCTCAGTCCTCCTGGCTCTGCGGAGGCAGGGCGGCGACGATCGGGTGGTCCTTGTCGATCTTGCCGACCTTGGAGGCGCCACCGGGCGAGCCGAGGTCGTCGAAGAACTCCACGTTGGCCTTGTAGAAGTCCTTCCACTGGTCGGGCGTGTCGTCCTCGTAGTAGATCGCCTCTACCGGGCAGACAGGCTCACACGCACCGCAGTCGACGCACTCGTCCGGGTGGATGTACAGCATGCGCTTGCCCTCGTAGATGCAGTCGACCGGGCACTCCTCGATGCATGCCTTGTCGAGCAGGTCCACGCAGGGCTGCGCAATGACGTAGGTCACGTCAGTGACTCCTCTCGGATTTCCGGCCCCGCCGTACGTCACGGCTCACCGCAAGCTCGCTGTGAATAGTATGGCCGCCACGGCGCCGTCGATTCGACACGGGGGGTCCGCAGATGTCCGGCCGGTTCGCCGCACGCCTGGTGGTGTCCATCAGCGCCGCCGACGTGGGCCGGCGAATATCGCTGCGCCGTCGCCTGCCAACGGGAGAGTACAGCGACGTCGTCGGCGTCCTCGAATCCTGGTCCGGCGGGATCCTCGCCGTACGGCGCCGGAACGGGGAGTTGGTCGAGGTCCCGGAGGGGATCATGGTCGCGGCGAAAGTCGTCCCGCCGCAGCCTCCGCCGCGCCGGCCCCGCCGTCCCGCCGGGGAGGACGAGGAGCGCTAGCGCGGCCCCGTGCCACCCGACGGCGGCGTGTCGCCGCCCCCGGGCGTGCCGCCGGAGCCGGGCGTGCCGCCGGACGGCCCCGTGCCGCCGGACGGGGCTGCCGGTGCCGTCACCGGTTCTGTCTTCTGGATGCGCTCGGTGTAGGTCTGGCCGGGCTGGAGCGGCTGCCCCTGGAACAGCTCCGACACCGTGACGAGCGTGAACCCGCGCTTCTTCAGCCCGTCCACCACCTTCGGGATGGCGTCGACGCTGGGCTTGTGGATGTCGTGGAACAGGACGATGCCGCCGCCCGCGGGCTCCTTGACCCCGACCTTGGTGTGGCGGCTGACACTCCTGTGCCGCCAGTCGAGCGTGTCCACGCTCCACAGGATCAGCGGCATCCCGATGGCCCGTCCCACCTGGGCGTTCGTCGCCCCGTACGGCGGGCGCATCAGCGTCGGCGCGACGCCGGAGGCGGTCTTGATGGCCTGCTGCGTCCGCTGGATCTGCGACCGGACCTCGGCGGGCGACTCCGTCGTGAGGTCAGGATGGGACCAGGAGTGGTTGGCGACCTCGTGCCCCTCAATGGCCATCCGCCGCACGACGTCCGGGTAGGCCTGGACGTTCTCGCCCAGCATGAAGAACGTCGCGCGGGCGCCGCCCGCCTTGAGCGTGTCCAGGAGCCGTGCCGTGTAGGGGCTCGGCCCGTCGTCGAACGTGAGCGACACGCACTTGACCCGGACGCAGTCGATCTTCCTGGGCGGGGGCGGCGCCGGAGCACGCCTCTGCTGGGCCCGTTTCCCCAGCGCGGCGTTGTCCCCTGCGGTCCGCGCCCGCTTTCCCTCCGGCCCGCCGCAACCGGCGATCCCGGCGGCCCCGACGGTTCCGGCGACGAGCAGCAGCCCGGCACCGGCGACGGTGATTGCCCTGATTCGCACCACGCACCCCCGAACGTGTCACTTGGGCGGCCTCATACCCTCCGTCACCTGTGCGACACATGCCGTCAAGGCCGCGATATCGAAGATCGTCCGCGGACGGCGGGCGTGTGCCCGTCGCCGCGTCAGTCCGGGGCGATGTCCGATAAATTACGACAGTGAATTGGGCCGTGACGACGTACGACTCCGCCTTCGGGTACGTCTCCGCGCACGGTGCGCCCCTGGTCGACCTGCTCGATCCGCAGCCCGGCGAACGGATCATCGACCTCGGGTGCGGCACCGGGGCGTTCACCGCGGAGATCGCCGAGCGGGGCGCCGAGGTGCTGGGCATCGACGGCAACCCGGACATGGTCGCGCAGGCGACCGCGCTGCATCCGGGCCTGTCGTTCGTGCTCGGCGACGCGCACGACTTCACCGTCGGCGAGTCGTTCGACGCGGTCGCCTCGAACGCTGCCCTGCACTGGATGACCCGCGACCCCGACGCCGTGATCGGGCGCGTCCACGCCTCGCTGCGCCCCGGCGGGCGGTTCGTCGGCGAGCTCGGCGGCGCCGGCAACTGCGCCGAGCTGATCGTCGCGATGCAGACCGCCTGGCGGGTGTTCGGCCTCGGCGAGCCGGACCTGCCCTGGTACTTCCCGAGCCCCGCCGAGTACGCGGCGAAGCTGGAGGAAGCCGGGTTCACGCTGCGGCTGCTGGAGCACGCCGACCGTCCGACCCGGATGACCGAGGGCCCGAACGGCGCCGCCGACTGGGTCCGCGCGTACGCGGCCACGGCGCTGGCGGACGTCCCGCCGGAGCTGGTCGACCCGCTGCTCGCCCGGGTCAACGACCTCGCCGCCCCGGCGCTGCGCCGCGAGTCGGGATGGGTCGCGGACTATGTGCGGCTCCGTTTCGCGGCCATCCGCAAGCCGGACGGCGCCATGCCCATGCCGACGGGCCCGATGCCGTCCGACCCGCAGCTCTGATCCCGGGCCGCCCGGCCTAGGGTTGGGGGCATGCTGCGGCTCTACGACCATCGCACCGGGCGGGCCGAGCCGGTCCCCGGCGGGCGGGGCCTGCGCGTCCAGATCCTCGGCGGGTCCGGGCACCGCGTCCCCGTGGTCGCCGACCTGCTGCGCCGCGTCGCGGAACGGGCCGGGCGCCGCGTCCGGATCGCGTCCACCTCGCCTTTCGCGCTGGACGACTACAACGTCGCGCCGTTCGAGGTGCTCGACGCCCCGCTGACAGACGCCGACGTCTACTTGACGCACGAGGCCGCCGACGCCCGCCGCCCAGGCGCGCTCAGCCTGGTCGTACCGCGCGAGACGGGCGACCGGACGACGCACACGAACCCGCTCGCGGTGCGGCTGGCAATGCTGGAGGTCCCCTACCGGGAGCCGCTGGAGTTGTCCGAGACCGCGCTGTCGGCGGCGGCGGAGCGGCTGGAGCGATGGCGCCGCGAGGTCGCGGAGTGGGCGACGTCGCCCGGACGCCCCATGAACCGCGCGTACGCGGGGGAGGCAGAGGCCGCCCTGGCGGACGATCTGGGCAGCCCCGGCGCCCTCGACGCCCTCGACCGGCTCGCCGCCGACACCGACGTGCCGCCGGGCGCGAAGCTGGAGACGTTCGTCCACATCGACCTGCTGCTCGGCCTGAACCTGGTCTCCGCGATCGGAAGTGCCTGATCGGCCTACCCGATCATCCCGCCTG
>NZ_SMJX01000170.1 GCF_004348535.1 Actinomadura sp. KC216 | reverse complement strand
CCGCCCACCCGTCCCGATCCGGGCACGCGTCCGCCGGGACGAGCGAGGACGCCACCCGGTGCGGCACCGCCACCACGACGGCGTCCGCGCTCACCGGCTCGCCGTTCACGACGAGTTTCGGCCCGTCCTCGATGGCCGTGACCTTCGCGCCGAGGCGGACGCGTCCCCCGCCCTCCTCGATCCGCGCCGCGGCGATCGTGCCGTGCAGCTCCCCGAGCGGCACGGACGGGACGCCGATGTCGGCGGCGTCCGGCCGGCCGAGCAGCGCGGTCTGGCACACGAACGCGGCGGGGCCGAGCGCGGCGTCGTCCAGCCTCATGTTCAGGGCGGCCGTGACGAACAGCTCCCACAGCGCGTGCCGGGCCCGTTCGCGCTGGCCGTGCGCGGCGAGCCAGCCGCCCATGCTCGACCCGTCGAGCGCGGGGTCGGCCGGGTCGAGCCGGTCGAGCGCCAGCGACGCGCGGGCCGCGCGCAGCCGGTCGCCCGGCGAGAGCAGCGCGTACCGGGCGAGCGCGGGCATCAGGTGCAGCGGCCCCGGCGCCTTCACACGGCGGAGCCGCCCGCCCGGACCGTCCGGAGTCAGGACGCGAACGTCGAATCGGTCCTGGACGCGGACCCTGTCCGCCGCGCCGAGCCGCTCCAGCAGCCCCTGGTAGGCGGTGCAGCATTTCAGGAAGATGTGCTGCCCGTTGTCGACGGTGAGCCCGTCGCGCTCGAAGGAGTGCGTGGCGCCGCCGAGCCGGGGCCGCGCCTCGTAGACCGTCGCGCGCAGCCCGGTCTCCTGCAGTGCCAGCGCGGCCGTGATCCCCGCGAGGCCGCCGCCGACGATCGCGACGTGCCCGTCCCCCGGTGCGGCGGTCATCGGTGGATCCCCGCCATCGCCCTGGCGGACACCGCCGCCTTCTCCCAGGCGGGCAGCGACGTGCGCGTCCGCAGCGCGGCGAGCGGATCGGATCTGATGCGTTTCAGGAGCTGCCGGTAGATGCCCGCCATCGCCCCGGCGCAGGCGGCGCTGCGGCGGTCCAGCATCGGCAGGAGCTTGAGCCCGGTGCCGTACCACTCGGACGCCCGCGACGCCTCGAACCGGATCAGCGAGACGAGATGGTCCGGCGGGTCGGTGAAGTGCCCCGACTCGTCCAGGTGCAGCGTGCAGCCGAACTTGGCGAGGTCCTTGGCGGGGAGGTACACGCGTCCGCTGAGGCCGTCCTCGCGGACGTCCCGCAGGATGTTCGTGAGCTGGAGCGCGACGCCGAGCGCGTCGGCGCGCGGGCCCGCCGTGCCGGGGTCGGACGTCCCGAACACGCCGAGCGACAGCCGCCCGACCGCGCCCGCGACGCACCGGCAGTACCAGAGCAGGTCGTCGAAGGTGTCGTAGGTCTCGCCGCGGACGTCGGCCTCGCAGCCGTCGATGAGCTCGCCGAACGCCTCCAGCGGGATGGGGTGGCGGCGCGCCGCGTCCGCCAGCGCCACCAGCACGGGATCGGACGGGTCGCCGCCCGGGTCGGCGAGCCGCGCGCGCTGCCGCGCGAGCTTCTCGAGCCGGGTCGCGGCGGGCGCGGCGTGGTCGTCGCCGATGTCGTCGATCCGGCGGGCGAAGGCGTAGACGGCGCTCAGCGCGCGCCGCTTCGGCGGGGGCAGCAGGCGGATCCCGTACGAGAAGTTGCGCGCCTGCGAGCGCACCACGTTCTCGCAGTGCCGGTACGCGCTGGCTTCGTCCATCTCCTCATCTCCTTCCCAGATTCCGCGACCACTCGAGGAGGAGCCGCGGCTTTCTCGGTCGTGACGGGCCGCCCAGCACGTCGTATGCGTTCTTGTCCAATGCCGCCAGCGCCGCGCCCCCGCCCGCCACGTAGCCGGCGACGGCGACGCGGGCGAATCCGCGGAGCCGGACGGTGAGGTCCGCTCCTTCGTCCAGTAGTTCCCGTGCCCGCCGCGCCTGGAGCGCGACGACGCCGCGCAGCCGGGTCGGCGTGATGGAGGCGTCGAGGTCGCTCTCCGCGCAGCCGAAGCGGCGGAGGTCGTCCTGCGGTAGATAGATCCGCCCGTTGCGGTGGTCCTCGCCGACGTCCTGGCAGTGCTCGATGATCTGCAGCGCCGTGCACACCCGGTCGGACAGGCGGAGCCGGTCCGGGGTGGCGGCGCCGAACACGTGCAGGACGATGTGCCCGACCGGGTCGGCGGACAGGGTGCAGTAGTCGAGCAGGTCGTCGAAGGTCGTGTACCGGGAGACCTCCTGGTCGCGCCGGTTGGCCTGGAGGAGGCGGCGGAACGGGTCGGCCGGGATCCCGCAGCCGGTGATCGTGCGGGCCAGGTTGCGCATCGCCGGGAGCTCCGGGCGCGTGCCCGCGTAGACGCGGTCGAGGTCGCGCTCGACCGCGTCGAGGAGTGCCGCCCGCTCGCCGGGGGGCGCCTCGTCCCCGATGTCGTCCACGAGCCGGGCATAGCCGTACACGTTCAGCAGGTGCGCGCGATGGCGGGCCGGAAGGAGCCGGCTGGCGACCGGAAAGTTCTCCCCCGCCTGCAGTTCATCGCGAGAGCGGCGTTCCGCTGTCTCGTTCCACAAACGCTCGCTGATGGACATGGCGTTCCTTCGAGGGCGGCGGTGGTGCGTGGCGTCCGAACATGCCCGATAACCGGGTGCCCGCCCGGTAAACACGGGCAACGAAGGGTCCTGCGGCTTACGTCCCCTGGTCGCCGCGCAAACCCTCCCGAATATCCCTCATATCTGAATATAGACCGGAAGTGGTCAGACGGGAATATGTGATCCACGAGACCCGCGAGCACCGTTTGCCATGACGCATTCCCGGGCCGCGATCACAGGCCGGCGCGACAGCGGCCGAATGGGGTGCCGACAGACCGCGGGCGAGGAGCCCGAATAGGGCGATGACCGGCGGAAACGGGTCAGTAAGTGGCGAGGATCCCGGCGAGGATGTCGGCCAGGATCCGGGGCGTCTGCTCGGGCCGGTTGGCCTCGGTCACCAGCGTGTTGAACACGTGCCAGTGCCGCTCGATCTCCGCCCGGCGGACGGGGTAGTGCGCGTTGTCGGTCCGCTCCAGGTAGACCATGTCCTGAAGGCCCTGCTGCGGGAACCGGACGAGGGTGAGCGGCCCGTCGCCCTCGACGCGCCCGCAGATCCCGGCCGGGGCGATCTGGACGGTGACGTTCGGCCGCTTGCACAGCTCGATGATGTGCCGGACCTGCGCGGCCATCGTGGCCGGGCCGCCGATGGGCCGCCACAGCGCCCGCTCGTCCAGCACGACCCACAGGTTGAGCGGCCGGGGACGGCGGCGCAGCACGCGCTGCCGCCGCATCCGGAACTCGACCCGCCGCTCGGCCTCCCGCTCCGGGTGTCTCCGGCGGATCAGCGCGCGGGCGTACTCCTCGTCCTGGAGCAGGCCGGGGACGTACTGCGGCTCGAACGTCCGGACCAGCTTGGCCGCCTGCTCGGCGGTGAGGTAGGGCCGCACCCATCCCGGGACGATGTCGGCGTCGGCGTGCCACCAGGGGTGGGCCGTGGTCTGCTCGGCGAGCGCCAGCAGGGTCGTGCGCTCGTCGCCGTCCGCGCCGTAGAGGGTGAGGAGCGCGGCGACGTCGTCGGGCGCGCAGCCGGAGCGGCCCAGCTCCAGCCGCGTGATCTTGGAGTCGGATCTGCCGATCACCTTCGCGGCGTCGGTCCGGGCGATGCCGGCGGACTCGCGGAGCGCGCGGAGCCGGCGCGCCAGCAGCAGCCGGGGGACGAGGGGATCCCCGTGAGCGGCGGTGGACGGTGTTCTGCCGGTGATCGTGACGGAGGCCAAGGGGACTCCAATCAAGGGGGACGGCGAGAGCGGCCGTAACGACTATACCTTCACAGAACGCGCCGGGACCGAAACGGACCGCGACGCGCTGTGCAAGATCTCCGTCCCGGGGCTCCGCAGACCGACGATCTTTCCGTGCCGGCTGGCTCCGCGTCAGGGTTTGCGGCCCACCCCGCAGAGCGTCGGGAGCGGCTCGACCTCGACGCCCACCTCCGGGCGCCACGCGTTGACCTCCACGAGTCCGGGCTCCTCGACCTCCAGCCCCTCGAAGTAGCCGGAGATGAACTCGCGGCTGCGGAGCCGGTACGGGACGGCGCCGGCGTCGTCGTACACGCGCTGCGCGGCGTTGAAGTCCTCGTTCTCGTCGGTGCAGTCGGCGAGGATGAGGTAGCTGCCGGACGGCAGCCCGTCCAGCAGCCCGCGCACGACGCCCCGCGCCTCGGCGGGCTCGATGATGTGCCCCAGCACGTTGATGATCATGAGCCCGACCGGCTGCGCGAGGTCGAGGGTCTCGGCCGCCCGGTCGAGGATCGTCTTGGGGTCGTCGAGGTTGCAGTCGATGTAGGCGGTGCGGCCCTCGTCCGTGCCGGTCATGAGCGCGCGCGCGTGCGCGAGGACGAGCGGGTCGTTGTCGACGTAGACGACCCTCGCCTCGGGGGCGGCGCGCTGGGCCATCTCGTGGGTGTTGTCGACGGTGGGCAGGCCCGTCCCGCAGTCCATGAACTGGCGGATGCCGCGCTCCAGGATCAGGAACCTGATCGCGCGGTCCATGAAGTAGCGCCCGGCGCGGGCGAGCGGCGCGATGCCCGGGTACAGCGAGACGTACTGGTCACCGGCGATGCGGTCGACCTCGTAGTTGTCGGTGCCGCCGAGCCAGTAGTTCCAGATCCGGGCGGACTGCGGAACGTCAGTGTTGATCTTCGTCTCGGGCCCGTGATCCGGGCCGGGGGTGCCATCGGTCATCGCCCTGACGCTCCTTTCGGGGGGCGGCCGCGCCGCTCGCATGGGCGCTGGCGCGCGCGTTAACGCAAACCTAGTCCCGCCGCTCCCGGGGCGGCCAGAAACTCGAAATTCGGGCCTGTCCGCATCCTCATTGGGGACATTAACGAATACGCAGAGTGGGCATGCTTCCGAGGTTGGCGTGACGCCGGTGACCAGGGGTGAAACCCGAGAGGTTCCGGAGCCTCCGGCCGGGCCCGCGCCGCGCTCTCGCGACATATCGATCTCTTACGGCCGAGCCACGATCCCCTGACCCGCCCGATTCAGTGTTCACCCCTCGACGAAGCACCCCGTACAGATCGGACATTTCACCACTCGACGATCTTCCTCGCGCCACCGGCCATGCGCACCTCCAAATCGGAACATAATCATCCAAAATGGATAATCGAGAATTCGCCGACCGCGATGGCGGGCTATTCGCGGGTGTTGATCGTGTCGGCGGGGCGGGCGGCCATGGCCAGCCGCGCGGGCAGGACGGTCGCGACCGCGGCGAGGAGAGCGCCCCAGGCGAGGACGCCCAGGTGCCCGAGCGGCGGGACGTGCGGCGCCCCGCCCGTCATCCCGGCGCTGAACGCGGTGAGCGTGGCCAGGGCGATCGCCGTGCCGAGGACGGCCGCGACGGCGACGATCGCGGGGGTCTCCCAGCCGAGCATCCGCAGGACCTGGCGGCGGGTGGTCCCGACGAGGCGCAGCAGCGCGAACTCGCGGGCCCGGTCGGAGGTGGACATCGCGAGGGTGTTCACCACGGCGATCGCGGTGAACGCGATGATCAGCGCCATGGCGACCTGGTTGACCTCCGCGTTCGTGGCCGCCGTGGTCTCGGCGAGGGACGCCGCGTCCGTGGTGGGCAGGCCCGCGGGCGGCGTCCCGGCGATCAGGACGACGCCGCGCGGGTCGTCCACGTGGGCGGCGAGCAGGTCGTGGGACACGGTGAGGTCGCCGAATCCGAGACCGCGCTCGTACACGGCGATCACCGTGGGCGAGATGGGCGTGCCGTCGCCGAGCGTGAGGCGCAGCCGGTCGCCGGGCCGGACGCCGAGCCGGTCGGCGGCGGTCGCGCTCACGGCGATCGTGGCCGGGTTGAGGTTCCGCAGCGAGCCGTCGCGGACGCCCAGGTCCATGGTGCGCTCCAGCCCGCCGGGCGTGACGCCCTGGATCGCGTAGTTCTCCACCCGCGGGCCATCCATCGCCTCGGCCACTGTCCCTCAACTCCCCCGCCAGGAAACTCTCACCCAGCCAACCAGAGAAGCAGGGATGCGACACCGGGCGTCCGCCCCGGGGGGATGGTCCGGGGCGGACGTCAGTGGAGCCCGCCGAGCGCGCGGGCGGCGCGGGCGCGCTGGAGGGTCAGCGGGCCTGCTGGAGGGTCAGCGGGCCTCTTCGTACTCCTTCTCGCGCTCCTTGCGGTCGCGCTCCTCCTCGTCCAGCGCCTCCTCGTGCGTCCGGACGACCTCGCTGTCGTGGATCTCGCCGCGCCAGCCCTCGACCTTGTCGGGATGCGTGAGCGACTGGGTCATCACGTAGCGGCGGAAGTGCTTCAGCTCCAGCCGGACGCGGCGGCCCTGCGCGCGCCACATGTTCGCGGTGCGCTCGAAGAGGCCCTGCGGGTGGTATTCGAGGACGAGCAGGACGCGGGTCAGGTTCGGCGACAGCTTGTGGAAGCTGACCGTCCCGTCCACGTGCCCCTTGGAGCCCTTGGACCGCCACACGATGTGCTCGTCCGGGACCTGCTCGACGATGGTCGACTCCCACGTCCGGCTCGACCAGAAGACCTTGGCCTTCCAGTGCAGCTTGCCGTCCTCGGTCTGGTCGACGCTGACGACCTTCTTCATGAAGGACGGGTAGTCCTGGAACTGCGTCCACTGGTCGTAGACGAGGCGGCGCGGCGCACCGATGTCGATGTGCTCGACGATATTGGTGACCTTCACCTTCTTCCCGTTGCCGCCGCCCTTGCCGCCTTTGCCGCCGCCCTTGGCGTCCTTGTCGGCGGCGTCCTCCCCGGAACCCTGCCCACCCCCGGGGAGGACGCCGGTGGCCGTGTCCTTGAGCCGTCCGAACACACCAGGTCCGGAGTTCTCCTTCTCGTGCTCGCGCTCGTCCGACGTATCGGACGTCGCGTCCTGCCCGTTGCGGCGCCCGCTGATCGCGCGGTTCGCGGCGACGGCCGCACCCGCGCCGAGCAGGAGGCCTCCGGCCGTTCCCGCGGTCCGCTTGCCGGGAAGGTTCTTCGTGACGCCGTTCAGGCCGGGCAGCCGCCTGCTGCGGCGGCCGGGCAGCCGTTTGGCGATGTTTCCGACGGGCACCCGGCCCATCCGGTTTCCGCGTTTCATGATTCGCTCCCTCACTCCGGGGTTGTGACGGTCTCGCCGTCGCGGATCTCGCCGCGCCAGCCCTCGACCTCGTCGGGACGGGCCAGCGCCTGCGTCATCACGTGACGGCGGAAATGTTTGAGTTCGAGGCGGGCACGGCGCCCCTGGGCGCGCCAGAGGTTGCCGGTCCGCTCGAAGAGACCGGCGGGGCGGTATTCGAGGACGAGCAGGACGCGCGTCAGGTTCGGCGCCAGTTCGTGGAAGCTGACCGTCCCGTCCGCGTGCCCCTTGGGGCCCTTGGACCGCCACACGATGTGCTCGTCCGGGACCTGCTCGACGATCGTGGACTCCCACGTCCGGCTGGACCAGAAGACCTTGGCCTTCCAGTGCAGCTTCTCGTCCTCGGCCTGATCGACGCTGACGACCTTCTTCATGAAGGACGGGAAGTCCTCGAACCGCGTCCACTGGTCGTAGACGAGGCGGCGCGGGGCGCCCACGTCGATCTGTTCAACGATGTTGGTCGGCTTCCCCCTCCGCCGGAGGGCCTCCTTCAGGGCCGTCCAGCCGAAGGCCAGCAGCGCGCGGAACGGGGACTTGCCCTCGTGCAGCGCCTTGACCCCGGCCAGGGCGCCCTTGACGAGCGGCCCACCTCGCTCAGCCGCGACCGTGAGCCGCCGAACGGCGCGCTCCAGACGCCGCTCAATCCGCTGGACGAGCCCGCCCAGGGCCCGGCGTCCCAGGCGCCGCGCCGAAAGCACGGCAACCGCTCCGCCGGCCCCGACGGCCAGTCCAGTCCGAAAGCCCATGTCCCCTCGCCGGTCGCGTTCGCTGGTGCCCTTCCAGGCACGGCGCCGCTATTACCCGGTCAAGCAGGGGCAAAACAGACCCCAGGCCAGCGGAGGCCGCTTCCCTACGCGTCCGCGAAGAAGCTCCTCACCCGCGCGCCCGCGTCGGGCTCGGCCATCGCGAGCGCGTCCAGCACCCCTTCAACAGACGAGGCCCACACCCACACACGCCCACTGGCCCGCCACACACCGTCCGCACCCCGCGTGATCGACCATTCGGGGAAGATTTCCCGAAGGAACAGCAGCAGAATCCCGTCGCTCACGCGCGAACAGGCTCGATTTCGGCCCAGACGACTTTTCCGCCCTCGTTCAGCGGCCGAGTCCCCCACCGCCGGACGAGCCCTTGCAGGAGCAACAGCCCCCGTCCGCTCTCGATGCCGTAGTTCACGGCCTTGATGACGGGCAGGTCATCGGACCGGTCCCACGCCTCCACGACCGGGATTCCGTCGTCCTTCCGGTAGGCCCGAACGATGACCGTGTCCCCGTCCTCCGACCCGTGGACGACGGCGTTCGTCGCGAGCTCGCTGACCACCGTCCGCGCGACGTAGTCCGTCAGCCCCCACGCCCCGAAGACAAGCCCCACGAAGTCCCGAGCCTCCCGCACCTCCCGCACATCCGCCTTGATCACAATCGTCTCCGGCTCGCTCACCTGATCACCTCACAGATCGTCCCGTCTTGGTGACACAGTGCGCTCGCTCACATAGAGTTGTCGCCAGACCGCGCAACTTCTGGAAAATTAATGATCTTGAAGGGTCGCGTGCCATGACGAATCAACCCCCCGATCCACAGTCGAGCATGTGGGCCTGGATGGCCTACCAGCTGCGTTTTCAACGCATAGAACGCAGCCTTACCGGCGATGCCGTGGCCAAGATCCTCAACTGCTCGCGGTCCACGATTTCCAGACTGGAGAGTGGCGAGGCCCAGCTCACCGACAAGCAGGCCGCCAAGCTGGACAAAGTGTGGAGGACGGGCGGATTTTTCACCTTCGCCCTGTGGTACGCCCGACTCGCTCCAAGCCCCCAGTGGTTGTCGAGCTACACCGAGTTCGAGGCCCGCGCATCCCTCATCCACATGTTCAGCGGCCAGCTCATCCCCGTTCTTCTGCAGACCCCGGAATACGCCCACGCTCTCCTGCTGGCCGGGCGAAACAAGGATGTGGAGGGTGATCTCGCAAAGCGCCTGGCACGCCAGAAACTCCTCACACGGCCCGACCCGCCTGAGCTGTGGGTCCTGCTGACGGAGAACATCCTCACGTGGCCGGTCGGTGGCGTGGAAACCATGCTCGCCCAGCTGACCCATCTGCGAGAACTGGCTGAACAGCCCAACATCATCATGCGCATCGTGCCTCGGACCTCAGGGGCCTCTGAGGCGCTGGACGGCTCCTTTAAAGTCATCACCGTTCGAGAGGGTGAAATCGGCTTCATCGAGGCTCCCACTGGCGGACGCCTCGTCATGGACGCGGACGGCGCACGTGCCTTGCGCATGCGCTTCGACCGTATCGCGGCAAAGGCCGCGCCCGTAGACTCCACGGCGGAGCTAATCAAGCAAGCGATGGAGGCGTTGAAGTGAGCACTCCGGTTTGGCGCAAGTCCAGCCGTTCCGCTGAGGGCACATCCGGACAATGCGTCGAGGTCGCGGCGTTGCCGGGCGCGGTCGGCGTCCGCGATAGCAAGGACCCCGACGCCGGACACCTCGAACTCACACCGAACGCCTTCCGCGAGCTGCTGCGGAAGGCAGTTGACCGGTGGACGTGACCAAATGGCGGAAGGCACGGCAGAGCAGTGACCAGGGTGACGCGTGCGTGGAAGTGGCACGGTTCCCTGAAGCCGTGGCCGTCCGCGACTCCAAAGGCCCCAAACTCATGCTGACCCCCCACACCTTCCACACCATCCTCAACAACCTCAAGCAGTAGGCCCATGGCCCGGCCCTTTACCTCGGGCCGGGCCACACACCCTCCGGCCGAACGCACAGAACGGCCCATCAATATGCCCGCAACCAACACCACATGGCGGAAGTCGAGTCGTTCCGCTGAGGGCACGTCCGGGCAATGCGTCGAGCTCGCTGCGTTGTCGGGCCTGCGCGCCAGCGAATGGCGGCTTATCCGCGCCTGAGGGCATCTGGCCAGGAACCGAGACCCGTCCAGCCCCAACCCCTCTGGTGACCACAAGCACCATGATCCCGTTCAGCGCGGGCCGATCCGCCTTGACGCGCGTTGCTGGCGCCTGCGGCTGGTTTTGGGAATCTGTCGACATCGTGGCGGCTTCTCGGAAATCATTGTCCTGTGGACCGGGCGGCTACCTCCGATGAGCACAGGCGCGAACTGTCACGACGCTGGGATGGATTGCTCCAGCAGGCCCGTGCGCGCGACGGCTTTGGTGACTTTCTGCGTGCTCCGTCCCTGGCGTCCATTCTGCCGGTAGCCGCGGACGGGCCGATCGTGGTGATCAATGCCGCACGGACGCGGACCGACGCGCTGATCGTGACCGCCGACGGAGTGATCCCGATCCGGTTATCGGATCTCCACGACGGTCTGATGCATTGGACGAACGAATATCTCACCGCGATCCAGATGCAGCAGGATGCCACCACCAGGTACTTCGCCGCGCGGATGCGGTTCGAGAGCGGGGACCGTTCACCCGCGGCCTTCCACGGCTACCAAGCCGCCAAGGCGGAACTGCTCACGGTGGGCACGGAGACCGAACAGAAGGTCGACGCCACGCTTCGCTGGTTGTGGGACTGCCTGGCCGAGCCCGTGTTGACCGCACTCGGCTTCAACGCCGCCGTAGCCGAACCGCCGCGGGTGTGGTGGTGTCCGACCGGCCCGCTGACCTTCCTGCCACTGCACGCCGCCGGCCACCACGACGATGGCCGGAGCGTCCTTGACCGGGTCGTGTCCTCCTACACTCCGACGATCAGAGCGTTGCGCCAGTCTCGGCGGCGCCGCCCGCAGCGGGAAACCGACGCTCTGCTCATCGTCGAAGCCGGCAACGTCGAGGGCCAGCCTCCGCTACCGCACACCGCCGCAGAGGTCGCCGCGCTGGAGACATTGTTCGCCGGACGATGCACTGTGCTGAGGGGCGAAACCGCCACACGGAAGAATGTGCGGGAGCACCTGGCGACCCATGCGCGCGTGCACTTCAGCGGCCACGGCCACCAGGACCTCGCGCGGCCCGCTGAGGGCGGTCTGCTCCTGTCCGACGGCACGCTTCGCATCGCCGATCTTTCCGCGCACCGGTTCGACGGCGACTTCGCCTTCTTGTCCGCTTGCAAGTCCGCAACCGGCGGCCTCGAACTGGAGGACGAGGTGGTCACCCTCGCCTCGACCCTCAACCACACCGGCCATGCACAGGTCATCGCCACCTTGTGGTCGGTGTACGACCGATCGGCGCGTCAAGTGGCCGAAGGTGTCTACGGACGACTCGTCTCGGTGGACGGGTTCACGACGCGGGGCGCGGCGCACGCGTTGAACGCAACCTTGCGCAAGCTACGCGCCCAAAGCCCGGACTGTCCTACCCGCTGGATTCCCTTCACCCACACGGGGGCGTAGTTGATCGATTACCGTGAGGTCACCCAACCGGACTTCGCCACGCGGGCGGCGTCCGACTTCGTCATCGACGAACACGAGTCCGGCCTCCTGCTGCGCGGCACCTGTCCCCGCTGCGGCGAACCCATGGAGGTGGCAGTCGTGGATGTGGTCTTCAAAAGCGGGCAGATCCTCGACTCGGGCGCCACCCAACCGGCGGGCAACCGGATCGAGCCGATCGTCTGTTCCTGCGCCCACGACCACCCGGGACGGCCCGTGGATCGTACCGGCTGCGGGGCGTACTGGACGTTCGTCATTCCCGAGGCCGACGCATGAGACGGCCCCTGCCGGGACCGACCGCTTCGCCCGCCGACCTGCGAGCCGCACAGTTCAGGGACCGCGTCCTGCGGACCGAGCTGGAAAGGGTACGTACGGCCGCCGTGTCCTGGCGCAACGGTCTCGGCGCCCTGCTGGTCGCCCTGACGGGATTCAGTCTCATCCGGGGCCGGTCGAACGTCGGCGAGTTGGCCACCCCGTGGGCGGTCAGTGCCGGGGCTCTGCTGGCGCTGGCCGTCCTCGCCGGACTTTGCGGCGCGATCCTGCTGATTCGTGCCGCCCACGGTGAGCCCTCCGTCGTCCGCGTCGCGGAGATCCGTCATGAGCTCCTCGCCGCTCACGCGGAGGCACTGGCCGCGGCGTCGGCTCTGCGCCGAGGGATCGCCCTGGCCCTCGCCTGCGCGGTCCTGCTCGCCACGGCCGTCGGCGTCACCTGGTACGGCCCAGCGAAAGACGGCCCGAAGATCAGGGTCAGCACGATCGGGGCGGCCTTCTGCGGAACGATCGTCGAGGTGGACGCCACCCGGTTGGTCGTACGGACCAAGCAGAGCACCGTCACCCTCGACGTGCGCCAGGTCAAGGCGTTCACGCCGGTGGAGGCGTGCCCGTGAGGCGGAACAGGGCGTTTCGAGCCGTGAGCGCAAGGCTGGAGCGGTTCAACAGCAGCGGCGATCAACGACATCTGCAGGGCGACAAGGCCTTGGCGGAGGTCACGGCGCTGTTGCAGGAGGTCGCAGCAGCGAAGGGCGCCCCGGAGGGATTCAGCAGCGATGCGGTCTTTCTCGCCCGCGACTTCTACCAACTCCGGGGCGAGCTCGGCCAGAGTGAAAGCGAATCCCAGTTCTTGCGCAACGCGCTCTCGTTGCACCAGGTAGCCGCAACCTTTCCGCCCCAGGATCTCCCGGCGGCGATTCGCGCCCTGCTCGCCGGTAGCTGGGAACCGCTCCGCTCGAGCGGACCGGCCGACGCCGTCGTCGAGGCCATACGGCTTTCGCAGGCCGATATCGGAAGCACCGATCTCGATTCGCACATATCGGAACTAGCAGGGCTGCTGCAGCTGATCTCGCCGCTGTATTGGGATTGGTGCGTATTCGCGACACAACTGGGGCTGGCCTACCGCGAGCGGTTCAGGCGCAATTCGGCACGCGAGGACATCGACGCGGCCGTGGAGACCTCTGTCAGCGCCGCGCTGCTCGCCGACCATCATCCCTCGTACGTCGAGATACTCATGAACGCCGGGTTGGCTCTTTTGCAGCGCCACGAGGCCGTAGCCGAGATTGGAGATCTGGAGCAGGCGCTGACGGCCAACCAGAACGCGCTCGCCGTATGTCCGCCCGACCATCCCAAATACGCCGAGCTCAACTCGTACATCGCAACCTGTCTCGGCAGACTGTACGACCGGAATGGGCAGGTGGAGCTCTTGGCGGACTCGCTGCCGCACTGGAGGGAGGCGGCGGAAAACGCGGAGGACCCCGATGAGGTGGTCTTCAACTGGCGCGGCTATTCGATGACCGCACAGAACCGTTTCAACGCGGCCGGCGACCCGGCAGACCTCGACCGGGCCGTCATGGCGGCGCTTCGGGGGGCCGAGCATGCCACATCGCTCTCACCGGAGCAGCGGGGGATGATCCTTTCTGAGCTGTGCGAGGCCCTTGCCCTCCGTTTCCAGGCCCTGGGCAAAAGTGAGGACCTCGAAGGAGCAGTCGCTGCGGGAGAGGCCGCTGTGTCGGTACAAGGACTGCCGTCCCAGCACGCCGCCCTTGGCAGGGTTCTCAGTTTCGATTACGAACGGACCGGTGATCTCGCCGCCATCGACGCCGCCATCGGCCATTGCCGCGCGGCCCTCCGCGCCTCGTCCGGCACGGCCGAGGGCTCTTCAGCCGAGTCGTACGGCGAACTCAGCGCGGCACTGCGTTTGAAATTCGCGCACACAGGGAACCGCGCACTGATCGACGAGGCGGTGGCTCTGGCCAGGGAGGCGGTGTCGCTTTCACCTCCCAGCGACGCTGGGCGCCCCGTGCTGCTCAACGGGTTGTCGCTCATCCTGCAAGACCGCTACCGGGTGGACGGCGCACTCGCCGACCTCGACGAGGCGATCGGGCTCTGCGAACAAGCCATTTCCTTGAGCCCGCCGGGCCACTTCACCGTGCGAATGTCCCAGCACAACAGCGCGAGCGCCTTGATCGAGCGCTTCACACGCACGGCGGAACGGCGTGATCTGGATCAGGGCATCGACCATTACCGTACCGCCGTCACCAGAACTCCAGAAGGCCACCCGAGGCGTGTCCTTTCCCTTCTCGGCCTGCTGGAAGCGCTGACCACGCGTGCCCGCGAGTTCGGCGAAACCGACGACCTCCAGGAAGCCCTCAGCGTCGCCGACAAGGCGCTGGAGGCGGCGCCTGATGGATCGGTCGAGCAGATTCTCGTCCGGACCGCCGTTGGGACCCTCTACAGAATTCACTACGAGGAAAGCGGCGCGCCTGAGTCGTACCAGCGGGGAGTGGAGATCCTTGACGACGCACTCGCGGCGGTCCCCGAAACCGACTCTCGACGCTTCTTTCCATTGATGAACCTGGGCCAGATTCACACCGCCCACGCCTACGCTCACAGGAAAACCGGAAGCTACCGGCTCGCCGCCGCCTGCCTGACCGCAGCGGCGGACGCACCGGACGCATCCCTCGAACACCGGGTCATGGCCGCTTCGATGGCAGGCTGGGTGGCCGGTTCTGCCGGTTTGCACTACGAGGCGCTCAACGCCTATGGCAAGGCCGTCGAACTCCTTCCACTGCTCGCCTGGCACGGGCTCGACCGCTCCGACCAGGAAGCGCGGTTGACAGGGGCACGCGGGGTGGCCACAGAGGGCGCCGCCTGGGCCCTGGAGGCGGACGATCCGGCTCGTGCCATAGAACTCCTGGAGGGCGGCAGGGCGATCCTCATCTCCCGCGCCCTTGACGACGGCGAGGACTTCCAGCGGCTACGCGCCGTTGACCCGGACCTGGCTGAAGAGCTCATCTCCGTCCGCACGGAACTCGACACACTAATACGCATATCAGCCACCCCCGATTGAGCCCGCGATTTTTAGGCTCGACCCTGTGACCGAGGATCCGGCGGCGGGCTTCACCCGCGCCCGTGCGGCGGCAGGTGTGCTCTTCTTCGATGGCACCGGCCGCATCATGCTGGTCGACCCCTGCTACAAGGACTACCTCGACGTCCCCGGCGGTTACGTCGAGCACGGTGAGACGCCCTATCAGGCCGCAGGACGTGAGGTCGCCGAGGAACTCGGCATTAGGGCCGAGATCGGTCGGCTGCTGGTCATGGACTGGGCTCCCGACAAGGCGGAGGGCGACAAGATCCTCTTCTTGTTCGACGGCGGCACGCTCACTCCTGAACAGCTAGGCGCCGTCCGGCTCGATCCTCGCGAACTGCGCGGCCACGGGTTCCACGACGTCGCCCAGATTCACGCCCTGACCATCCCCCGGCTGGCTCGCCGCCTCGTCCACGCTCACGCCGCCCACCGCGACGGCACCACCCGCTACCTCGAACACGGCGAACTGCTATGAGCGGGACGGTCGAAGGACCTAACGAACCTGGTTGCTCTCGACGAGTTTGGCGAGGTTGTCCAGGGCCATTCGTGTGCCGGTCTCGTTGTCGGCGGCGGGGACGCTGTCGGGGATGCCCTCGTGAACGATGCGGACCTCGGTGCCACCGTCCGCATCGATGAGCGTCGTGGTCATCGTCATCTCACCGCTCAGTTCGGGGTCGTCGGTCTCGAACTGCGACACCTCGACAACCTGCTCGTCCGGCACGAGCTTCACGAAATGGCCGTGGTAGGTATCGGTCCGCGCGGACGATTTCCCGATGCCGGTCGGCTCGTCGTACGTGAGCGAGATCCGGAACGCCCCGCCCTCGCGGGCGTCGAACTCGTGCACGTGGCTGGTCATGTTCGGCGGCACCCGCCACTTCGCGATCGCGTCCGCGTCGAGCAGGGCCCGGTAGACGACCGACCGCTCAGCCTTCACGTGACGAGAAATCCGCGTCGAATACATGGCGTCCAGCCTAAGACCCGTCCCGCCGAGGGCACCGGCATGGGCAGCGGTCGGACATTGCAGACTTCACGACGCGGCACATCAGCACTCCGGGTCTAGGACCGACAAGTCAGCCCGGCTGGTCGACCGGGCTCGACGGCGAGGAGGCCGTCGGCTGAGACCCGTAAACGCAACCGGGATTACAAGGAGTTGCGTCCAAGCGTCCGTCTCAGCCCGACAGTCGGAGCGGGAACCGTCGAGCTGCTCGATCGGATCGCAGGCGGACACGACCGCGTCATGCTGATGAACCCCAGCGGTTGTCGTCGCGTATCAGCGGGGTGACAGAATGCTCGCCTATGCGTGGACCTGCCATGGTCGGTTGGGACGCCGACCCCGCTTCCGGCCCGTCCGACCTGCCTCCCGCCGAGTGGGGACGGCGTGAACCGGGGGCCGTCGCGCCCGCGCTGTGGACGTTCGCCGCCACGGTCGCCGTGCTGGTCGCCGGGCAACTGTGGCTGGCGCCGCAGGTGCGGCTGGCCGCGTTGCAGAACTGGACGACGGTGTTCGTGGCGATCTGCGTCCAGGCGCTCCCGTTCCTGGTCCTGGGCGTGGCACTGTCGGCGGCCATCACCGCGTTCGTGCCCGCCGGGTTCTGGGCGCGGGCGCTGCCCCGGCACCCGGCCGCGGCGGTGCCGGTGGCGGGGGCGGCCGGGGCGGTGTTGCCCGGGTGCGAGTGCGCGTCGGTGCCCGTGTCGGCCGGGCTGATGGCCCGCGGCGTGACCCCGGCCGCGGCGCTGGCGTTCCTGCTGGCCTCACCGGCCATCAACCCGATCGTGCTGGTCTCCACCGCTGTCGCGTTCCCCGGGCAACCGGAGATGGTCGTGGGCCGGTTCACCGCCTCCCTCGTGGTGGCGATCCTGGCCGGATGGGCGTGGGCGCGGTTCGGCCGCGCGCACTGGCTGCGGATCCCGGGCCGGCACGGCCATGGCCAGGGTGGACGGTGGGCGGCCTTCACCGAAGCGATGCAGCACGACCTGCTGCACGCGGGCGGGTTCCTCGTCGTCGGCGGTCTGGCCGCCGCCACCATGAACACCGTCGTGCCGCGCGAGTGGACGACCACGGTGGCGGGCATCCCGCTGCTCTCCGTGCTGGTCCTGGCCGCGCTGGCGGTACTGCTGTCGATCTGCTCGGAGGCCGACGCGTTCGTGGCCGCGTCCATGACCGCCTTCTCGCCCACCGCCAAGCTGGCGTTCCTGGTCGTGGGGCCGATGGTCGACCTGAAACTGATCGCGCTCCAGACGGGCACCTTCGGCCGCGGCTTCGCGGTCCGGTTCGTCCCGCTCACCTTCACCCTGGCGATCGCGGTCAGCCTCCTGGTCGGAGGGATCCTGCTGTGAGACGCCCCGCCCAGAGCCTGCTGATCATCCTGATCGGCGGCACCCTGCTGTGGATCTCGCTGTTCACCGGCGACTACCTCAACTACGTCAAGCCCTACTTCCGGCCCGCCCTGATCGCGTCCGGCGCCATCTTGGTCGTGCTCGGCGCCGTCACCCTGGCGCACTACGCCCGCACTCGCGCCACCCGTCCCACCGAACACGTAGGCCCCGACGAAGGCGACGACCCGCACAGCGGCGGCCACGAGCACGGCGAACGCGGACCACGGGTGGCCTGGCTGCTCGCGGCACCGGTCCTGGCG
>NZ_SMJX01000016.1 GCF_004348535.1 Actinomadura sp. KC216 | reverse complement strand
TGGCGGCGGTGGCGGGGACGCTGGCGCTCGCCGGATGCAGCGGCGACGAGGGCGAGGGGGCGACGGCCGCGCGGACGTCCGCCCCGGTCAGCGCCGGTCCGGCGGCGGATCTCCAGCGGCAGTACGAGAAGGTCGTGGACGCCGTGCTGCCGTCCGTCGTGAAGATCCAGACCGACAAGGGCGAGGGGTCGGGGGGTCGTCTACGACGGCCAGGGCCACATCGTCACGAACGCGCACGTCGTGGCCGGGGCGGACAGGATCGAGGTGACGGCGGCCAGCGGCGGCTCGCCGCTGGCCGCCGAACCCGTGGGCGCGTTCGCGGCCGATGACCTCGCCGTGGTCAAGGTGTCGGGCGGGTCGCTGCGCCCGGCGTCGTGGGGCGAGTCGAGGAGGGCGGAGGTCGGGCAGATCGTCCTGGCGATGGGCAACCCGCTCGGCCTCGCCGGGAGCGTCACGAACGGGATCGTGTCCGCGCTGCACCGGACGGTCTCGACCCGGGGCGAGGGCGCCTTCCAGGGCTCGACGATCGCCGACGCCATCCAGACCAGCGCCGCGATCAACCCGGGCAACAGCGGCGGCGCCCTGGTCACGCTGGACGGCCAGGTGATCGGCGTGCCGACCGCCGCCGCGTCGGACCCGTCCATCGGCGCCCCGGCGGCCGGGATCGGGTTCGCGACGCCGAGCGACACCGTGAAGCGGATCGTCCCGCAGCTCATCCGGTCCGGGAAGGTGTCCGACTCGGGGCGGGCGGCGCTCGGTGTGACGGTCCGGACGATCCTCGACCCGCAGAGCGGCCAGAGGTCGGCCGTCGCGGTCGTGGAGGTCCAGCGGGGCGGCGGCGCCGCGAAGGCGGGGATCGAGCCGGGCGACCTGATCCTGTCGGTGAACGGCACCGCCACGCCCGACCAGACGGCGCTGTCGTCGGTGCTCGCCACGCTCAAGCCGGGCGGCATCGCGGACGTCGAGATCCAGAAGCCGGACGGGACGAAGAAGCGCGTCCAGGTGACCCTCAGCGAACTCCCCGGAGGCGGCTGACCAGCTTCGACAACGGCCTCGGAACCGGCCTCGACAACCGCGCCTGTACAGAGGTACAGTGTACATCGGTACAGCCTACTGAACGTACGTACAGGCGGTGAGGATGGCAGCCGGCGACCGGGCCGAGGACCTGACCGGGCGGGCCCGCATCAGGGACGCCGCGCTCCTGGAGTTCGCGGAGCGCGGCGTGAAGGGCGCGACCATCCGCGGCATCGCCAAGGCCGCCGGCGTCTCGCCCGCCCTCGTCCAGCACCACTACGGGACCAAGGAAGCGCTGCGCGAGGCGTGCGACGAGTACGTCTCGAAGGCCATCCGCGAGGTCAAGGAGGAGTCGCTCCAGGGCGGGATGGCGAGCCCCGGGTTCATGGAGATCGCCATGCGGACGGCGCTGCCCATCCAGCGCTACATCGCCCGTGCGATGACCGACAGGTCGCCGGCCGCGGCGGCGCTGTTCGACGACCTGGTCCTCTACAGCAAGGAGGTCCTGGAGACCGGCAGGCCCGGGGTGGCCACGCCCAGCACCGACGACCTGCACGCCTACGCGGTCCTCATGACCGGGATGAGCCTGGGCGCGTTCGTCCTGCACGACCACCTGTCGAGGGCCCTGGGCGCCGACGTCCTGACGCAGGAGGGCTACCCCCGGATGGCGCTCGCGATGATCGACATCTACGACGACCGGCTCCTGTCGCCGGAGCTGGTCGCCCAGGCGCGCGCCGGCCTGAAGCACATGCTCGCCTCCGGCGGGCAGTCACCCCACGAGGTTCACGAGGAGAACCGGTGACCGAGAACACGCCCCCCGTCGAGATCCACGGCCTGGTCAAGACCTTCGGCCAGACCCGCGCGCTGGACGGCCTGGACCTGACCGTCCGGCCGGGAGAGGTGCACGGCTTCCTGGGCCCGAACGGCGCGGGCAAGTCGACCACGATCAGGGTCCTGCTCGGCCTGCTGCGCGCGGACGCGGGCACGGCCCGGCTGCTCGGCGGCGACCCCTGGCGGGACGCGACCGAGCTGCACCGCCGCCTCGCCTACGTCCCCGGCGACGTCACGCTGTGGCCGAACCTGTCCGGCGGCGAGGTGATCGACCTGCTCGGCCGGATGCGCGGCGGCATGAACCCGCGCCGCCGGGACGAGCTGCTGGACCGCTTCGAGCTCGACCCGCGCAAGAAGGGCCGCGCCTACTCCAAGGGCAACCGGCAGAAGGTCGGGCTGGTCGCGGCGCTGGCGTCCGACGCCGAGCTGCTGCTGCTTGACGAGCCCACCTCCGGCCTGGACCCGCTCATGGAGGAGGTCTTCCAGGAGTGCATCCGCGAGGAGCGGGGCGACGGGCGGACCGTCCTGCTGTCCAGCCACATCCTGTCCGAGGTCGAGGCGCTGTGCGACCGGGTGACGATCATCCGCAACGGCGCCGCCGTGGAGTCCGGCACCCTGGACGAGCTGCGGCACCTGACCCGCACCTCGATCCACGCCGAGCTGGCGGCGCCCCCGGACGGCCTCCCCCTGCCCGGCGCCCACGACGTCCACATCGACGGCACCACCATCAAGTTCGAGGTCGACACGCCCCGGCTCGACGAGGCGCTGCGCCAGCTCACCGAGATCGGCGTGCGGAGCCTCACCAGCCGCCCGCCGACGCTGGAGGAGCTGTTCCTGCGCCACTACAAGGACGAACTCGAAGAGGTCTCCAAATGAGCGGTGTGAACCGGGGGGCGCGGGGGGTCGTCCCCCCGCAAAGAGCACGGAGCGCGCTCGTCGGGACCGGCGGGCTGGTCCGGCTGATCCTGCGCCGCGACCGGTTCCTGCTCCCCGCCTGGGTGATCGTGCTCGCCCTCCTCCCGATGGGCTTCGTCGGCGCGACCGACAGCCTCTACCCGGAGGCCGCCGACCGGCTCCAGTACGCGCGGACGACCGGCACCAACCCGACGTTCCTCGCCCTCTACGGGCCGATGTACGACACGAGCCTCGGCAGCATCATCGCGCAGCGCTCCGGGTTCATCCCGGTCGTGGTCGCGATCATCAGCGCGCTGACGGTCGTCCGGCACACCCGCACCGAGGAGGAGGCCGGGCGCCGCGAGCTGCTCGGCGCCACCGTGACCGGGCGCGGCTCCGGCCTGGCCGCCGCGCTGATCGTGACGATGGCGGCGAACCTCGTCCTCGCCGTGCTGCTCGCCGCGGGACTCACGTCCCAGGGCCTCCCGTTCGCCGGGTCGCTGGCCCTCGGGCTGCAGCTCGCCGCGGCGGGCTGCCTGTTCGCGGCCGTCGCGGGCGTCACGGCGCAGCTCAGCGAGGGCGCGAGCGCCGCCCGTGGGATCGCGCTCGCCGCGCTCGGCGTCGCGTTCGCCGTCCGGATGGCCGCCGACGTCGGCGGCGCGGGCAACGGCCTGTCGTGGCTCGGCTGGGTGTCGCCGTTCGGCTGGATCAACCGGCTGCGCGCCTTCGGCGGGGAGCGCTGGTGGACGCTCGCGCTGGTCGCGGCGCTCATCGCCGTCCTGGTCGCCGCCGCTGCCGCGCTCCAGGCCCGCCGCGACGTGGGCGCCGGGATCCTGCCCCCGAGCCTCGGGCCCGCCGCCGCCTCGGAGCGGCTGTCCGGGCCGTTCGGGCTCGGGTGGCGGCTGCAGAGCCGTCCCCTGTACGGGTGGCTCGCCGGGTTCGCCGCGCTCGGCGTCGTCTACGGCGCGCTCGCCAAGGGCATCAGGGACATGGTCGAGGACAACCCCCAGCTGGAGGAGATCTTCACCAAGATCGGCGGCCAGTCCGGCATCACGGACGCCTACTTCGCCTCGGTGATGAGCATGCTCGGCCTCATCGTCGCCGCCTACGCGGTGTCCGCCGCGCTGCGGCTGCGGACCGAGGAGTCCGGGCAGCGCGCCGAGCCGCTGCTCGCCACCGCGACCGGGCGGCTGCGCTGGGCGTCGAGCCATCTGGTGTTCGCCCTGCTGGGGCCCGCCGTCGCGCTGGCCGTCGCGGGCGGCGCCGCCGGGCTGACGCACGGCCTGAACGCCGGCGACGTCGGCGGCGAGCTGCCCCGCGTGCTCGGCGCGGCGCTGGCGCAGCTCCCGGCCGTGTGGCTGGTGGCGGCGATCGCGCTCGCGCTGTTCGGCCTGGCGCCGCGGCTCGCCGCGGGCGGCGCCTGGGCGGCGGTCGGCCTGTTCGGGCTGCTCACCCTGTTCGGGGCGAGCCTCGACCTGGACCAGCGGGTGCTGGACGTCTCGCCCTTCGCCCACATCCCGAAGATCGGGCAGGACTTCGCCGTGATGCCGCTGGTCTGGCTGGCCGCCCTCGCCGCCGTCCTGGCCGTCCTCGGCCTGGCCGGCTTCCGCCGCAGGGACCTCGCCATGCACTGATCCCACCCCGTGCCGGGCCCGCCGCTCCGGGCCCGGCGCCGGGCGGGGCACACCCGGCCCGTCCCGAGGCGGGCCCGTAGGATGGGGCCGGTGAAGTCCCCGAAGCCCCTTGCCATCTGCGTGTTCTGCTCGTCCAGCGGGACGATCGACCGCGGCTACATCGACCTCGCGGCGCAGGCCGGAACCGAGCTCGCCCGGCGCGGGCACAGCCTCGTCAGCGGCGGCGCCAAGGTCTCGTGCATGGGCGCCGTCGCCCGCGCCGCGCGGGCGGGCGGCGCCCGCACCGTCGGGGTGATCCCCGAGGGCCTGGTCAGCGTCGAGATCGCCGACGAGGACAACGACGAGCTGATCGTCACCCCCGACATGCGCACCCGCAAGGGCGAGATGGACCGCCGCAGCGACGCGTTCCTCATCCTCCCCGGCGGCATCGGGACGCTGGAGGAGCTGTTCGAGGTGTGGACGGCCCGCGTCCTCGCCATGCACGCCAAGCCCGTCGTGATCCTCGACCCGACCGGCGTCTACGAACCGCTCCGCGAGCTGATGCGCGGCCTCACCGAGCAGGGCTTCGCCCGCGCGCGGATCTGGGACGCCATCGGCTGGACCGACTCCGTCCCCAAGGCGTTCGACCTGCTGGAACGCTCCCAGCCCCGGATCGAGTTCTCCCCCGAGGACTACGCCGAAGCGGAGCTGTGACCCGCGGTGGGATCCCGGTCAGTGCTTGCGGCCGGGCATGTTCTCGTACATCTCGGTGAGCTTCTGGCGGAAGCCGCGGGCCGCGATGCCGATCTTCTGCGGGTCCTTCAGGCCCGCCTTGACGGTCTTCTTGGCCTGGTCGGACATGATGTGCGGCGGGATCGGGGCGATCTGGTCGTCCACGACGAACTCCAGCACCACCGGACGGTCGGCGGCGAGCGCGTCCTGCCAGGCGTCCGTGACGCGCTCGGGTTCGTCGCAGTAGACGCCCTTGAGGCCGCACATCTCCGCGTACTGGGCGTAGGGGAAGTCGGGGATCGACTGCGAGCCCTCGTACTTGGGGTCGCCGCCCAGCGCGCGCTGCTCCCAGGTGACCTGGTTGAGGTCCTGGTTGTTGAACACGCAGAAGATCAGCGGGGCGCCGGCCATGCGCCCGGCGTACCGCTTGACCGTGAGCATCTCGTTCATGCCGTTCATCTGGAACGCGCCGTCCCCGACGAAGCAGATCACCGGACGGTCCGGGTAGGCGAACCGCGCGGCGATCGCGTACGGGACGCCGGGGCCCATCGTGGCGAGCGTCCCGGACAGGGAAGCCCGCATCCCCTCGCGGAGCTTGAGGTGGCGTGCCCACCAGTTCGTCGCCGACCCGGAGTCGGCGGTGAGGATCACGCCGTCCGGGAGCAGCGGGGACAGCTCCTGCGCCACGGCCTGCGGGTTGATCTTGCCGTCGAAGCTCTGCCCGGCCCGCTTCTCCATGACCGCGTTCCAGGCGCGGACGTTCTCCTCGATCCCCTCCCGCCAGGACCTGTCCTCCTTGCGGCGCAGGAGCGGGATCAGCTCCCTGAGCGTCTCCTTGGCGTCGCCGACGACATGGGCGTCCATCGGGTACCGGATGCCGATCATGCGGCCGTCGATGTCGATCTCCACGCCGCGGCAGCTGCCCTCGTCCGGCAGCCACTCGGCGTACGGGAAGCTGGTGCCGATCATGAACAGGGTGTCGCAGTTCATGATCATCTCATCGCTGGCCTTGGAGCCGAGCAGCCCGATCGGCCCGGTCACGAACGGCAGCGTGTCGGGCACGACCTCCCGGCCGAGCAGGGCCTTCGCGATGCCCGCGCCGAGCAGTTCCGCCGCCTCGACCACCTCCGCCTGCGCGCCCGCCGCGCCCTGCCCGACGAGCATCGCGACCTTCTCGCCCTCGTTGAGGATGTCCGCCGCCTTCCGCAGCTCCTCCGGGTTGGGCAGGACGCGCGGCCGGCTCCACCCGACGCTGGAGAACACCGAGCCGTGCTCCTTCGGCGGCGACGGCATCTCCGCCGCCTCCTGGACGTCCTCCGGGATGATGATCGTCGCCACGCCGCGGGCGGTCAGCGCCGTCTTGAACGCCCGGTCGATGACATGCCGCACCTGGCCGGGATGCATGACGAGCTGGCAGAACTCGGACACGTCGGAGAACAGGTTCTCCAGCGCCACCTCCTGCTGGTAGCAGGTGCCCTGCGCCAGCCGCGCCTGCTGCCCGATGATCGCCACGACCGGCTGGTGGTCCAGCTTGGCGTCGTACAGGCCGTTCAGCAGATGGATCGCGCCCGGCCCGGACGTCGCCGCGCAGCAGCCGACCTCGCCGGTGAACTTGGCGTGCCCGACCGCCATGAACGCGGCCATCTCCTCGTGCCGCGCCTGGATGAACTCCGGCCGCCCCTCGGCCCGGTCGAAGGCGCCGAGCATGCCGTTGATGCCGTCGCCCGGATATCCGAAGACCCGCTCCACGCCCCACTCGGTCAGCCGCCGGAGGACGTGGTCGGCCACTTGCTGCGCCATCGCTCTCTCCCTCGTCGTGATCCCGGTACCGCCCCGCCCCCTGTCCGGCGCCGGATCCGGCCCAGAGACCCACTGCCCGCGTCACGGGGCCCGTAACGTGGCCCGTGACGTGGGCGCCCCGGGTCCCGGCTCGCGCGCCCGCGAGGGGCCTCGGATACCGTCGAACGCGTGCGCGCCCGTGAACTCGCCGTCGAGTACCCCACCGTGACGCCGTCCGGCAGCGCGATGGACGCCGCGCGCCTCCTGGAGCGCCTCCTGCCCACCTGACCAGCGCCCTGCCCGAACCACCCGCGTCACCCGAAGGAGCCGAATGACCATCGACGTGCCCGCCTCGCGAGAGCTCGCCGCGATCGCCGAACTCGCCGCCCGCACGGCAGGCGGCCCGCTGCGGGCCGCGTTCCGCTCGCGCCCGGAGGTCGACGTCAAGCGCGACTTCCACGACCCGGTCACCGAGCACGACCGCGCGTCGGAGGAGACGATCCGGGAGGTGCTCGCCGAGCACACGCCGGGCAGCGTCGTCGTCGGGGAGGAGGGCGGCGCGCGCGGCGACTCCGCGGGCCCCGGCGGTCCCGCCGCCGGGATCCGCTGGTACGTCGACCCCATCGACGGGACGGCCAACTTCGCGGTCGGCCTGCCGTTCTGGTGCGTGTCGATCGCCGCCGTCGCGGAGGGCGAGCTGGTCGCGGGCGCCGTGTACGACCCGATGCGCGACGACATGTTCACCGCGACCCTGGACGGCGCCACCTGCAACGGCGAGCCGCTCCGCAGCCGCGGCGCGACCCGTGACGCCATCGCCGTGGCCGCGACGTCCTTCCCCAGCCCGCACGACCTGAGCATCGGCGACCGGGACGAGACGCTGCGCCGCTTCGGCCTGATGGTGGACGCGTTCGCCACCGTCCGCAGGCCCGGCAGCGCCGCGCTCACCCTCGCGCACATCGCCGCAGGCTGGACGGACATCGCCTACGACTCCTCCATCAACGCGTGGGACATCGCGGCGGCGATGCTCCTGGTCAGGCAGGCGGGCGGGACGTACCTGCCGCTCGGCGGGCGGCCCGGGGACCCCGACTGGGACGCCCCCGGATACCTCGCCTGCGTCGGCGGCTTCGACCTCGCCGGGTCGGTCATGACCGAGATCGCCGGGCTCGCGAGCGCGGGCGCGCGCTAGCGGCCCGATGCCCGGAAACTGAAGATTGTCCTGGGGGTTTGCCACCCGTCCGGTGCTCGTTCATCACCGGTTCAGGGGCGGCGACCAGGCTCCCGCGTGATCCCCTCACGTGAAGGAGTGCCCATGTCCGTGACCCGTCGCGGAGTCGTCAAGGGCGGCGCGGCCGGTGCGCTGTCCATCGCGCTCGCCGGAAGCCTGGACGGAATCTTCCAGACCTCCGCGGGCGCCGACGCCGGAGAGGCGTTCGGCTACGGCCCGCTCGTCCCCGACCCCAAGGGCGTCCTCGACCTGCCCAAGGGTTTCTCGTACAAGACGCTGTCGGTGGAGGGCGAGCCCATCTCCGACGGCGTCGTCGTCCCCGGCCACCACGACGGGACGGCCACGTTCCCCGCGCGCGGCGGCCACGGCCACGACCACGGCCTGGACTGGCCCGGCTGGGACGTTCGCGAGCGCGGGAACGCCCGCCGGGGCCACACGATCCTCGTGCGCAACCACGAGCAGAGCAACAACGGCACCCGCGCCGTCGCGCCGCCCGAGCTGACCTACGACCCGGCCGCCAACGGCGGCACCACCAACCTGCTCGTCGACCGGGACGGCGACCTGGTATCGCAGTACGTCAGCCTCGCCGGGACGGCCGTGAACTGCGCGGGCGGCCGCACCCCGTGGGGGACGTGGCTGACCTGCGAGGAGACCGAGGGCTTCAAGGGCGAGACCAAGAGCCACGGCTGGGTCTTCGAGGTCGACCCGTACGGCCGGCGCACCAAGCCGGTCCCGCTGACCGGTCTCGGCCGGTTCGCGCACGAGGCCGTCGCCGTCGACCCGCACACCCTCACCGCCTACCTGACCGAGGACGCGTCCAAGCCGTTCGGCCTGTTCTACCGGTTCCGTCCCAGGGCCCACCGCGGCGGCTACCACGCCTACCTGAAGGGCGGGGAGCTGGAGGCGCTGAACGTGCCGGGCCTCCCCGACCTGTCGCTCGTCACCGAGCCGGGGACGAAGTTCCGCGCCCAGTGGGTGGACGTGCCGGACCCGTCCGCGAAGCAGACCTCCGTCCGCAAGCAGTTCGAGACGATCACGCGGAGCCAGAAGCTCGAAGGCGCCTGGTGGGGGCACGGCAAGGCGTACTTCGTGGCCAGCTACTCCAAGAAGTCGGACGGCGCGGCGGGCGACCACGCGGGCCAGGTCTGGACCTACGACCCGCGCCGCAACGAGGTCGAGCTCCAGCTGATCTTCAAGCCGGGCGGCCGGTTCGACGGCCCGGACAACATCACCGTCTCCCCGTACGGCGGCGGCGTGATCCTGGCCGAGGACGGCGACGGCGAGCAGTACCTCGTCGGCACCACGCGCAAGAACAAGCCGTTCGCGTTCGCCCGCAACGCCCTCAACGACAGCGAGTTCGCCGGGGTCACGTTCTCCCCGGACGGCCGCATCCTGTTCGCCAGCCGCCAGTCCGACCCGGGCGCGACGTTCGCGATCACGGGCCCCTGGCACCGCCTGCGCGGCTAGGGCCCTGCCGCGACCCGCGGTCAGGCGAGCCCGCGGCGGGCGACGGCGGGGGGCCGCGTGCCCTGGATGGAGGCCACCATGTCCAGGACCTGGCGGACGCCGTCCGCCTGCGACTCGGGCACGCGGAACAGGGCCGCGCCCAGCCACGCGTAGACGGACACCGCGGCGAGCAGCGCCGGATCCGGCTCCCGTGCGTCCGTCTCCAATGTGACGAGCACCACGTCCCCCGCGGCCGCGTGCCGCTCCACGCGGTCCGCCGGGGGCGCCGTGCCCGCGTCGACGGCGCCGTCCGGTACCGGCGCGTCCGATGACAGCACCATCCGCTCTCGCACTTCCATGCCGCAAAGCGTGGCACGATCTGGGATCGGGAAACGTCCTTCAGAGAGGGACGCGTGCAGATCGGAGCGAGATGGTGGTCCTGGTTCTCGTCCTGGCCGGCGTGGCCGTGCTGGGCGCCGTCGTCGTCCTCGCCATGGGCAGGGGCGGGGAGCTGGCCGAGACCCATCCCGACTATCCGCGGCTCCCGCTCGGCGCCGACGGCCGTCCGATCACCGGCCCCGACGTCGCCCACATGCGGTTCCCGCGCACGTTCTGGGGCTACCAGCCGCAGGTGATGGACGAGGCGCTGCGCCGCGTCTCGCATGCGCTGTCCGAGCGCGACGCCCGCGTGGCCGTCCTCGAACAGCAGCTCCACGAGCTGCGCTACGGCGCGGGCTCGATCGGCGCCCTGCACGGCCTCGAAGACCCGCACGGCCTGGAGGAACCGCCCCCGAACGGCGGCCCGCCCTCGCTCCTCAAGGAGGAGGCCGAGGAGGACGAGCGCGTGGGCGGCGCGCCGGAGGACCGCCCGTGAGCAGTGTCGCCGTCCACGCGGAGGCGGTCTCGGCCGCGCCCGCCGACCGGGTCTTCGACGTCCTGACCGACTGGCCGCGGCACGCGGAGTGGATGCCGTTCACCAGCGCGGAGGGCGGCCGCAAGATCGGCGACGACCTGCGGGCCCGGACGGGCGTCGGCCCGATCGGGTTCCTCGACACGATGGTGATCACCGACTGGCGGCCGGGGCGCCGCGTCGCCGTCCGGCACACCGGCCGCGTGGTGCGCGGCGAGGCGTGGTTCAAGGTCGTCCCGGAAGGAGCGGGCAGCCGCATCATCTGGGCCGAACGCGTCGACCTGCCCCTAGGCCCGCTGGGCCGCGCTGGCTGGCTCGCCGTGGGCCCGGTCGTGAAGGCGTTCATGGGCCTGGGCCTCCGCCGCCTGGCCGCTCTGTCGGAGGCGTGAGGTAGAACGGGCGGGTGACCACCGCGATTCTGGGCGAGGACGGCCTGGCCCGCTGCCCGTGGGGCCTGTCGGCGCCCGACTACGTCGCCTACCACGACGAGGAGTGGGGCCGTCCCGTCCGCGACGACCAGGGCCTCTACGAGAAGCTGTGCCTGGAGGCGTTCCAGTCCGGGCTGTCGTGGCTGACGATCCTCCGCAAGCGCGAGGCGTTCCGGGCCGCGTTCCACGGGTTCGACCCCGAGAAGGTCGCCGCGTTCGGCCCCGCCGACGTCGAGCGGCTGATGGCGGACGCCTCGATCGTCCGCAACCGGGCGAAGATCGAGGCGTCCATCGCCAACGCCCGCGCCGCGCTCGACCTCCCCGGCGGCCTCGCCGCCACCGTCTGGCGCTACGCCGACCCGGACGCACCGGCCTACACCGACATGGACGACATGCCCGCGTCCACCGACGGCTCGAAGGCCCTGGCCAAGGAGCTGAAGAAGCACGGCTTCCGCTTCCTGGGCCCCACCACCGTCTACGCCCTCATGCAAGCCTGCGGCCTCGTAGACGACCACCTGACGGGCTGCGCTTTTCGTGGCGTTGCTCGTGGCCGGAAGGCGTGACCGCCTTCCGGCCGCGAGCAACGCGTGCGATCGCTGCATCGCTCCGACTCGCCTTGCGGCTCGCTGCGCGATCAGGTTCTCGCTTCGCTTGAACCTGCCTTCGGTCGCGATCGCGACGGCCAGGGATGTCACGTGGTGCGGCGCCGGCCGGTGTCGTCGCGGAGCCGGTCATTCGGCCTTGGCGGCCTCCAGGACGGGCACGGCCGCGGCGCGGCGGGCCGGGAGGGCGGACGTCGCCAGGGTGACGGCCGCCGCGCCCGCGATGACCGCGGCGAACAGCCACCACGGCGGGCTCGGGGCCAGGAACGAGCTGCCCGTCCCGACGTGCATCAGGTAGCCGGTACCGAGTGCCGTGCCGAGCCCGAGGAGCGTGCCGAGCAGGACGACCGTCGCGGCCTCCCACCGGACGACCGACCGGATCTGCGCCGCCGTCGCGCCGACGGCGCCGAGCAGCCCGAACTCGCGGGTGCGTTCGGCGACGCTCATCGACACGGTCGTGGCCATCCCGAACAGCGCCAGGACGAGCGCCATCCCGATGAACGCGTAGATGACCCTGACGCCGTTGGTCATCGCCTTCGCGGCCGTCTTGACGTAGCCGGACTCGTCGAGCACCTGGGCGCCCGGCACGCCCTCGACCGCGCGGGTCAGGCCGTCCGTGGTGCCGCCGCGGACGAGGACGACCCGCGTCCCCGCGCCCGGATCCAGCCGGTCCATGGTGGCCGGGGACACCAGCGCCTGGTCGGCGAACAGGTGGGACGGGTCGTGGTAGGCCCTGGCGACGGTCAGCGCGACCTTGCCGCGCACGCCCCGCACCACGATCCGCTGGCCCTTCTTCAGGTTGTTCGCCTTCATGACCGTGGAGGCGACCCCGATCTCGCCGGTACGGAGCGGCCGCAGGCTGCCGCCGAGGTCGAGGACGGACGGCAGCGCCGCCTGGTCGGCTCCGGTCACGTCCAGGAACACCGGCTCAGCGGGCTCCTCGGGAGCCTGCGGCTTCGGCGGCGGGTCCACGAGCCGTACCGCGGTGCCGGTCAGCGCCATCGCGCGGGACACGCCGGGCGCGGCGGCGGCCTTGGCGACCGTGTCGCCGGGCAGCGGGGCCTGGCCGGACGAGGTCTTCTCCGCCGCGGCGATCGCGTGCTCGGCCACCATCACCTCCTTCCCGGCGGCGTCGAAGCGGTCGTTCACCGACAGCACGAGCACCGCGGTCGAGGAGACGAGCGCGACGCCGAGCATCAGCGAGGACGCGGCCGACGACACCCGCCGCGGGCTGCGGGTGATGGTGGCGCGGGCGAGCCGCCCGGCCTCGCCGCTCACCGCGGTGCCGACGCGTCCGACCAGGCCGCCGAGCGGTCCGACGAAGAACGGGGCGAGGACGGCGAGCCCCGCCACCGCCGTCATGGACCCCATCAGGATCATGATGCAGACGCCGACCGTGCGCTCCATGCCCGGCGGCTCCTCGTACCTGATCGCGAACACCAGGCTGTAGAACCCGGCGGCGAGGCCGAGCACGGCGAGCGCGCCGAGGATCCGCGGCCAGCGCCGTCCGGCCGTGTCGGTGCTCGCGGCGCGCAGCGCCTGCATCGGCGCGATCCGGGACGCCCTGCGGGCGGCGCGCCAGGCGGCGAGCTGGGTGACGAGGATCCCGGCGAGGGCGGGCGCGGTGAGGGCGAGCCAGCCGAAGTCGGCGTCGGCGACGGAGATGTCGAAGCCGTCCCTGGCGAACAGGTCGGTGAGCAGCCCCGACACCGGGTAGCCGACCAGCACCCCGCCGATGGAAGCGACGATCCCGAGCGCGAGGGCCTCCAGCCGGATCAGCCGCTTGATCTGGCGGGGCGTGGCGCCGATCGCGCTGAGCAGCGCGAGCCGCCGGGTCCGCTGCCGGACCAGCGTGCCGAAGGTGTTGGCGACGACGAACAGCCCCACGAACACGGCGAGGGACGAGAGCATGCTCAGCGAGCCGCCGACCGAGACGCCCGCGGCGTCCAGGGTGGCCGACTGGGCGCCGCGCACCTCGGCGGCCGTCCGGACGGTGACGTCCTCGCCGCGCAGGTCGCGGGCCAGATCGGCGCGGAGGGCGGACGGTTTGACGCCGGGCGCGGCCTTGACCCATACGCCCTGCCACATCCCGGGCGGCAGCTCCGCCGCCCGGCGGACGGTCTCCGGCGGCGCCAGCAGCAGGTCGCCGCTCGCGACGGCGCTGCGGCCCTGCACGGTCACGATCCCGACGATCTTCAGTGCGCGGGTCTGCTCGGGGAGCGTCGTCCGCATCGAGTCGCCGACGCGGAGCTTCCCGGCGCGGGCAACGTGCCGCGTGACGGCGATCTCGCCGTCTGCGGCCGGGGCGCGCCCGTCCTCCAGGCGGTAGGGGTTGAGCCGGTTCTCCGGCGTCCACGGCCGGAGCAGCGTGGAGGCCCCGGCCGGCGGCAGGATGATCTTGCCGTCGGAGCCGGTGGCGGTGACGGGGACCATCGCGTCCCCGGCCGCCGCCGCCACGCCGGGCCGTCCGGCGACCCGGTCCAGCGGGACCTGCCCGTCAGGGACGGTGTAGACGTCGCCGGGATCGGCCGTCCCGCCCAGCACCAGCACGTCGGCGCGGGCGTACTCGCTGGCGTCGGTGCCCGACACCGCCTCCTGCGCCCGGAACGTGAACTGCAGCGACCCGGCGATCAGCCCGATCGCGAACATCGCCGCCAGCAGCGTGGCGGTCAGCTGCTTCCAGCCGCCGGTGAACGAGCGGCGCGCGATGAGCCACATGGCGGCCTCAGCCCTCCATCCGCCGCATGGCGGCGTGGACCTGGTCGATGGTGGGGGCGTGCAGCTCGTGGACGATCATCCCGTCGGCGAGGAACAGCACGCGGTCGGCGTGCGCGGCGGCCAGCGGGTCGTGCGTCACCATGATCACGGTCTGCCGGTAGGCGTCCACGGCGGTGCGCAGGAACCCGAGCACCTCGGCGCCCGACCGCGAGTCGAGGTTGCCGGTGGGCTCGTCGGCGAACAGCACCTCGGGACGGGTCAGCAGCGCCCGCGCCACCGCTACCCGCTGCTGCTGCCCGCCCGACAGCTCGCTCGGCCGGTGCCCGAGCCGCGCGCGCAGGCCGAGGGAGTCCACGATCGTGTCGAACCACTGCCGGTCCGCGCGCCGGTTCCCGAGCCGCCCGGTGAGCCGGATGTTCTCCTCCGCCGTCAGCATCGGCAGCAGGTTGAACGACTGGAACACGAACCCGAGCCGGTCGCGGCGCAGCTTGGTCAGCGCCGTCCGCGACAGGGTGGTGATGTCGACGTCGCCGATCAGCACGGAGCCGGACGTCACCGCGTCCAGCCCGGCCATGCAGTGCAGGAACGTCGACTTCCCCGAGCCGGACGGCCCCATGATCGCGGTGAACCGGCCGCGCGGGAACGCCGCCGAGACGCCGCGCAGCGCGGTCACGGCGCCGTCGCCCGTCCCGTACGACTTCACCACGTCGCGGGCCACCGCGACGTGGTCGTGGATCTGCCCGGCCGGGGGTACGGCGGTTGTCTGCATCATGCCCTCAAGGGAACCGCCGCGGACCCCTCGGGCGCAGTGCCGCACACTCCCGGATCCGTGGTGGGGCAGGCCCCACCACCGTCCCACGTGCGGGCTGGAAGGCGGCTAGCGGCCCTCGAAGGCGGGCTGCTCCTTCTTCAGGAACGCCCTGGTCGCGTTGTGGTGGTCATCGGTCTTCTCGCAGTCGTCCTGGAGCTCCGCCTCCCGTTCGAGCGCGGACGCCAGGTCGTGCGTCGCCGCGAAGTCGAGCGCCGCCTTGACCGCGCCGTAGGAGACCGTCGGGCCGGCGGCGAGGCGGCGGGCCAGCTCCACCGACGCGGGGGCCAGCTCGTCCGCCGGGACGACCCGGTGCACCAGCCCCAGCTCCAGCGCCGCCTCGGCCTTGACCGGCTCGCCGAGCAGCAGCAGCTCCGCGGCCTTCGCGCGGCCGACGAGGCGCTGCAGCGTCCACGACATGCCGCTGTCGGGCGCGAGGCCGATCCCGGTGAACGCGGTCGCGAACCGGGCCCTGTCGGACGCGACGATCAGGTCGCACGCGAACGCCAGCGACGCGCCCGCGCCCGCCGCGACGCCGTTCACCGCCGCGATCACGGGCTTCCGCATCCCCGCCAGCGCCAGCACGATCGGGTTGTAGTGCTTGCGGACGGTGTCGTCCAGCCCCTTCCCGGCGGCGAGGTTGTCACCGTGCTCGCGCAGATCCTGACCTGCGCAGAAGGCCCGGCCCGCACCCGTCAGGATCACCGCGCGGGCGGCCGGGTCGGCGGCGGCGCGCACCACCGTCGCGCGCAGCAGCTCCTTCATCTCGACCGTCAGCGAGTTCATCCCGTCCGGACGGTTCAGTGTGATCGTCCCTACGCCGTCCGTCAGGTCGTAAAGCACGGTCTCAGCCATGGTCGTCCCCTCTTTCAAGCCTCCACCCACCCTCCCATCTTCCGATCTGGAGGCTGATCGTTACCACTTCGCGCCCGGAAGACGAGATAATGGACCACTACTGATGACGCGGATGCGACACGCGGCCACGCGGCCAACGGTGTGCGAAGGCCGCGGCCCTACGCAGGAAGGGGATACGCATGGCGGCGATGAAGCCGCGGACGGGAGACGGTCCGCTCGAAGTGACCAAGGAGGGACGCGGAATCGTCATGCGGGTCCCACTCGAAGGCGGTGGACGTCTCGTGGTCGAGCTGTCCGCCGACGAGGCCAAGGAGCTCGGCGAGGCCATCAAGGGCGTCGTGGGCTGACGGCACGGCCGTTCCCGGCTTGTTGGTGACGGTCCCGGCGGGGTATCGCCGGGGCCCTTGCCATTCCCGCACCGAGACACCCGACCGAGAAGCACCTGGGGGAACCGCAGCCATGCCCATCGAGACCCGCATCCACGGCGCCGGCCGTACCGTGTCGCAGACCGCGGTCGACATCGATGCGGAGGTCGTGGCGGTGCCGGTCGGATCGGGGCCGGTGGCCCCGGCCGCCGAGGTGGCGCAGTCGCTGCCGTTCACGCTGGACGAGCTGCTGGAGCTCCACCGGGCCAAGGGCGAGCCCGGCGAGATCACGGCGACCCAGGTCCGGCTCGGCGACCGGATGCGGGAGCTGCTGCTGTACGGGGTGGGCGACGCGGCCCCGGCCGACCTGCGCAAGGCCGGCGCCGCACTGGCCCGCCGCGGCAGGGGCCGTACCGCGCTCGTCGCGGGCGTGCCCGCCGGCGACCTGGCCGCGTTCGTCGAGGGCGCGCTGCTCGCCTGCTACGAGTTCAAGATCGGCGCGCCGCCCCATCCCGCGAAGAAGGCGGTCGGCACGCTCGCCGTCCTCACCGAGGCGGGCCCCGAGTCGGACGCGCCCGCCATCGAGCTGGGCACCGCCCGCGCCCGCGCCACCGCGCTGGCCCGCGACCTCGCCAACACGCCGTCCCGCGAGAAGGACCCGTCGTGGCTCGCCGCCCAGGCCGAGCGGGTCGCCGCCGACGCGGGCCTCACCGTCCGCGTCCGCGGCGAGAAGGAGCTGGTGGAAGAGGGCTTCGGCGGCCTCATCGCGGTCGGCGCCGGGTCGTCGCGTCCGCCCCGCCTGATCGAGCTCTCCTACCTCCCCGATGAGCCTGCCGAGCGGCACGTCGTCCTCGTCGGCAAGGGCATCACGTTCGACAGCGGGGGCCTGTCCCTCAAGCCGAACGAGGGCATGAAGACGATGAAGACCGACATGGCGGGCGGCGCCGCCGTCATCGCCGTGATGAGCGCGCTGCGCGGCCTCGGCGTCCGCGCCCGCGTCACCGGGCTGGTCGCGGCGGCGGAGAACATGCCGTCCGGATCGTCGATGCGGCCCAGCGACGTGATCAGCCACTACGGCGGGACGACGTCGGAGGTGCTGAACACCGACGCCGAGGGACGGCTCGTCCTCGCCGACGCGCTCGCCTACGCCGACGCCGAACTGGCCCCCGACGTCGTCGTGGACGTCGCGACGCTGACCGGCGCGGCGAAGGTCGCCCTGGGCCTGCGGCACGCGGCGCTATTCGCCACCGACGACGCGCTCGCCGCCGCGCTCACCGAGGCGGGAACCGAGGCGGGGGAGCGGGTGTGGCGGATGCCGCTCGTCGAGGACTACCGCGCCGCGATCGACTCCGACGTCGCCGACATCAACAACATCGGGCGCGGCGGCTACGGCGGCGGCTCCATCACGGCGGCGCTGTTCCTGCGCGAGTTCGCCGGCGACCGCCCCTGGGCGCACCTCGACATCGCCGGTCCGGGCCGCAGCACGTCCGACGACGCCGAACTCACCCGCGGCGCGACGGGCTTCGGCACCCGCCTGCTCCTCACCTGGCTGACCGGCTGAGACGGCCGGTCACTTCGTCCGGCGGTCGATCACCGGGACGCGGCGGTAGCGCCTCGCCTGCTTGACGATCTGCGGGAGCGTCGCGTCCCACCCCGGCTCCACCGCGAACGACCACGGCACGGCGGCGGCCGTGGACGGCACGTCCCGCAGCGTCAGCGCCACCAGCCGAGGGCGCTCCGACGTCCGCGCCATCTCCGCAAGCTCGGGGGTCGGCAGGAACACCAGGTAGTCCTGCTCGCCCCGGCGGGTCCCGGCGGTGCCGCGCCGCAGCGCCGCGATCGCCGCCACCTCCGGCCAGGGCAGCGCGCGCCCGGCCCGGCGGGGCAGCGGCCAGCGCGCCGGGCGGTGCACCCCGCCGCCGTCGAACTCCAGCACCGGACGCCGCGCCAGCATCCCCCCGGCCGACGCGAGCAGCCCCGCGCCGAACATCCCGAGCCCCGCCACACCCAAGATCATGATCGTGATGCCGGCGGCCTCGGCGCCGCGCATCGCGCCGCCCGCGATGAACGCCACCGACGCGAGGAACATGATCAGGAATGCGATGACCCGCCACATCCCGCGCCACGTGACCCGCTGCCGGACGGCGAACACCTCATCGGCGGCGGTTTCGTCCTCGCCCACGCGCTAGTCGCGTTTGACCGCGCAGAGCAGGCCGTCGCCGACCGGGACGAGCAGCGGGACGAGCCGGTCGTCCTCGCGGATCATCCGGTGCACCTCGCGGATCGCCTCGGTCTCCGGGTCGCGGCGGTCGGGGTCGGCGACCCGGCCGCCCCACAGCGCGTTGTCGAACGCGACGACGCCGCCGGGCCGCAGCAGCCGCAGCGCGCCCGTCAGGTACTCGGGGTACTCGTGCTTCTGCGCGTCGCAGAACACCATGTCGTAGGCGCCGTCGGTGAGCCGCGGCAGCACCTCCAGCGCGGGCCCGGTGATCATCCGGGTGCGGAAGGAGGCGAGGCCCGCCTCCGCGTACGCCTGCTTGGCGAGGCGCTGGTGCTCGGGATCGATGTCCACGCTCGTCAGCACCGCGTCCTTGGCCATGCCGCGCATCAGCCAGATGCCGGACACGCCGCAGCCGGAGCCGATCTCCACGACCGTCCGCGCGCCGATCAGCGTCGTGAGGAAACGCAGCGCCGCCCCGCCCGCCGGGCCGATCGGCGTCGCGCCGATCTCCTCGCCGCGGCGCCTGGCGTCCGACAACGGCTCGTCTTCGGGGAGGAAACCCTCCACATAGGCAAGTGTGGCCTGGTCGGCGTCGATGGCTGCCTCCTCGCGGGACCCCCGCCTGGCTCATGCTGGGAAGACCATATCGTTGAGGGGGAACCAACTCGTGTTTCAGTGCGTTATGAACAGAGAAGGAACCCGTCATGCGCGGGTCGAACCCACGAGAACCCAGTCGGTCCAGCACCGCCCCAGCCCAGGCGAGACCGTGCCGTTCCAAGGCAAGACCTTGGCCCACGAGAGAGGAACAGCCCGGCACCATGGGAGTCGCAGCACTCAGTTTCAGAAGCGCTGTGGGGGTGGGCCCCGGGCAGGGGCTCGGTAGCGTCGCGGGCACTCGCGAGAACGCCCCCGAGGCCGATTGGGCGCCGCCGTCGTGGGACGAGGTCGTCCGCGAGCACGGCACCCGCGTGTACCGGCTCGCCTACCGGCTGACCGGCAACCAGCACGACGCGGAAGACCTTACGCAGGAGGTCTTCGTCCGCGTGTTCCGTTCCCTGTCGAACTACACGCCGGGGACGTTCGAGGGCTGGCTGCACCGGATCACCACGAACCTGTTCCTCGACATGGCCCGGCGCCGCCAGCGGATCCGCTTCGAGGGTCTCGCCGACGACGCCGCCGAACGCCTCCAGGGCCGCGAGCCGACCCCGGCGCAGGCGTTCGACGACAGCAACTTCGACGCCGACGTCCAGGCCGCGCTCGACGCGCTGGCCCCCGAGTACCGCGCCGCCGTCGTGCTGTGCGACATCGAGGGCCTTTCGTACGAGGAGATCTCGGCGACGCTCGGCGTCAAGCTCGGCACCGTCCGCAGCCGCATCCACCGTGGGCGGGCTCAGCTGCGCGCCGCGCTGGAGCACCGCGCGCCGACGCGGCGCCGCCCCGGCACGCGCAACGAGTTCCAGCCCGCCGACGCCATGCTGATGGAGGCGTCGGAGCTGGACGGCGGCGACCTGGACGACGAGCAGGACCTCAGGGGGACCGACGCCGGCGGCCTGCACGCGGCAGGCGGCCGGCCTCAGCCGGAGGGCGTGTAAAAGCTGTGCTCACCGCGCGGTGCGGGACCGCGCGGATGACTGACCGGAAAGACGGAGGCCGCGTGAGTTGTCTGGGGGAGCGTCTGACCGCTCTGGTCGACGGCGAGCTGGGACATGAGGAGCGCGACCGCGCCCTCGCCCACCTCGCGTGCTGCGACCGGTGCAGGGACGAGGTCGCCTCGCTGCGCAAGCTCAAGGGCCGGCTGCGCGGTCTGGACGAGACCGGCGAGCTCCCGTCCCCCGACTTCCTGACCCGGCTGCGCACCCTGCCCGCGGCCGCCGGTTCCCCCGCGCCCGGCGACGAGACTCCGCCGGAGCCCGCCGGCCCGCGCTCCGAACCGCTCGCGGGCCCCCTCGCCGCCGCCTCGGCGGTGCGGCACTCCGCGCGCCCGCTCCGCTCCGCGATCCGCCCGGCCCGGGTGCCCACCGCCCGCCCGCGCGACAACCGCCCCTCCGGACGCGGCGCGGCCGCCGCGCTGGGCGTCCAGCCGCGGCGCCGCTACCTGGTCATGGGCGCCGCGACCCTGTTCCTCGGCCTCGGCGGCGTGTCGTACGTCGTCGGCGGCGGCGGCGACGCGCCGACCGTCACCCCGGCGTTCGACCGCTACGCCGTCCAGCACGCGCTGACCTCCGGGGACGCGCCGATGACCGACCCCCTCACCGACCCGGCGAACCAGGTCCAGGTCTCCCCGGGGCCGTGATCGCCAAGACCGTGACCCGCCCGGGACGGCGCAGGACCGTCCTGGCTTGCGGGCTGGCGGGCGCGCTCGCCCTGGTCGCGGCGCTCGCCGGCGACCCGGCCACGGCCCGGCGCGTCCGCAGCGACCCGAACGCGGTGGGCCTGCTGCGCGCCGCCGCCGACGCCGCCCGCCGCGTCCCGTACGAGGGCAGGCGGTTCCTCACGACCTGGAACCGGAGCCGGTCCAGCACGTCCCGCATCACGGTGTCGCACACGCCGGGCGACGGCATCCGCTACCGGTCCGGGACCGGCGCCGTGGACGGCCACCAGCCCGACTCCGGCCCCGACGCCACCGACCCCACCGGCTTCACGCCCGTGACGCTCGACCTGCTGACCCGCAACTACTCCGTGGTCCGCGGCGCCGACTCGGCGGTCTGCGACCGGCCCGCCCGCGTCATCGAGGCCCGCCGCGCCGACGGCAGCCCCGCCGGCCGGTTCTGGATCGACGCCGAGACCGGGCTGATGCTGCACCGCGAGCTGATCGACGCCACCGGCCGCCGCGTCGTCGCCGCCGGATTCAGCGAGATCCGCTACACCGTCCCGGCGAAGCAGCCGGCGACCTACGCCATCGGCGCCGCCCCGCGCGGCGGGGCCGAGCGCTTCCCCGCCTCCGGCGGCCAGGGCGCGGCCGTGTGGAGCGACCGGCTGGATCGTGCCGATCTCGCCGCCCTCCGCGACCGCGGCTGGCCCGTCCCCAAGGACCTGCCCGGGCGCCTCACCCTCCACGACGCGCGCCGCGACGGGAACGGCGGCGCCGTCCACCTCAGCTACTCCGACGGCCTCGCCGCCGTCTCGGTGTTCGTGCAGCGCGGCACGATCGACGAGCGGACCCTGTCCGGCTGGCAGAAGACCGTCAAGCGCGGGCGGACGATCTTCCACCGGGAGTCGCTGCGCCGCTGGGCCGTGTCCGCGGGCGACGGCTTCGTGTACACGGTCCTGACCGACGCGCCGCTCAGCACCGCCGACGCGGTCGCCGCGAGCCTGCCCCGCGACACCACCTCGTTCTGGACGCGCGTCTCGCGCGGCGCGCACCGCCTCACCGCCGTCGCGAACCCCTTCGACTGATCGGCCGAACCGGGATGATCAGCGGGTCCGGAGGTCTTATGCTCGCCACATGCCGGGCCGGGCACGATGAGCACAGTTGACGAGAACCATGCTCGGTAGGAGAGATGGGGATGACGGAAGACAACCGCGGGCCGGTCAGGGCGCCGTCGGACGATGAGGACGTCGTCCACGGCCCGGAGCCTGAACGGCAGGAGGCGGCTCCTCCCGAGACGGTGACCGACCAGGAGATCCCCCTGGAGCCGCCGGCGGACACGCCACCGGAGCAGGAACCCGCGTCTCAGGCGGTCCCGTCCGACGCCTCTGACGACGACCCCGAGCCGAGCCGGGAGCCGGGCAACGGCGACCGGCTCGTCGCGGGCGGCTTCGCGCCGCCCGACTCGCTCGGGGAACCGCCCGACACCAGCGAGGACGTGCTCTCCCGCGGCAGCCCGTCCGACATGGGGCCGCAGGAGGTCCCGCTGCAGGACGCGCCGCCGCGCGACATGCCGCAGCCGCCGCCCGTCCCGCTCGACAAGCCCATCGCGGACGCCCCCGACGGGCGGCCCGGGTTCGTCCCCTACGACCAGGACCCGAGGGCCGCGCACGGCCGGCCCCCGTACGGCGGCGGCTGGCCGCAGCAGTCCCACCAGGGCCCGCCGCCCCCGGCCGGGGCGGGCAGGCCGCCGATGGGCCCGCCGCCCGCGCCGATGGGCCCGCCGCCCGGCGGCCCCCGCCCGATGGGCATGGGGATGCCGCCCGGAGGCGGCCCGAACTGGGCGCCCGTCCCGGCGCTCCCGCCGTCCGCGCGCGGCGGCCCGGGCCTCGGCCTCTTCGCGATCGTCGCGCTGATCGTCGCGCTGGTCGCGGGCGCGGTCGGCGCCGGGGTCGGCGTGATCGCGACCGACGGCGACGACGGCGGCTCCGTCAGCCTCGGCGGCAGCAACGACAGCGACACCCCGATCCAGGCCCGCCCGCCGGACTCCGTCGCGGGCGTGGCGCAGCGCGTGCTGCCCAGCGTCGTGATGATCCGCGCGCAGGCCTCGCAGGGCGAGGTCGGCGGCACCGGCTTCATCGTCAACGGCGGCTACGTCATCACCAACAACCACGTCGTGGCGGGCGCCGGCGGCCAGATCCAGATCGTCTTCAACGACAAGAAGGTGCTGCCCGCCACGGTCAAGGGCACCGACCCGAGCTCGGACGTCGCCGTCCTGAAGCCCGAGGGCCAGCATTCGCTGCCCGCGCTCACCGTCGGCGACTCCAGCAAGATCGCCGTCGGCGACCCGGTGATCGCGATCGGCTCGCCGCTCGGCCTGCAGGGCTCGGTGACCACCGGCATCGTCAGCTCGCTGAACCGCGCCGTGCCCACGCGCGGCGAGGGCGGCGGCGACGCGTCCTACCTCAACGCGATCCAGACCGACGCGGCGATCAACCCCGGCAACTCGGGCGGCCCGCTGGTGGACGCGAAGGGCCGCGTGATCGGTATCAACACCGCGATCGCGACGCTCGGCGGCGGGGGCCTCGGCGGCGAGCAGCAGAGCGGCAGCATCGGCCTCGGCTTCGCGATCCCGATCAACCAGGGCAAGCGGGTCGCCGAGGAGATCATCCGGACCGGCAGCGTCCGCCAGGCCAAGCTCGGCGTGCTTCCCGACCCGCGCTACCAGGAGGGCGGCGCGCTGATCATGCCGGAGCCCGTCAACGGTCAGCAGCCGGTGACCAAGGGCGGCCCGGCCGACAAGGCGGGCCTGAAGCCCGGCGACGTGATCACCAAGGTGGACGGCAAGCCGATCGAGGACGCCACCGACCTGATCGCGCAGATCCGCAGCCGGGCCCCCGGCGACCGGATCAAGGTGACCTACCGCCGGGGCAGTCAGGAGAACACCGTCGAGGTGACGCTCGGCTCCGACTGATCACGGCAGGGATGTTCAAACTCGGTTCATCCGGACTAGGGATACGCTGGGGGGACCGGCCCGCTGCGGGCCGGTCCCCCTGAGGCGGTTTGTGGAGGACGGGTGTTCGACGTCGGACTTGGTGAGATGGCGGTACTCGTCGTCCTCGCCCTCGTCATCTTCGGGGACCGGCTGCCCCAGGTCGCCGGGCAGGCGGGCCGGATGCTGCGGCAGTTCCGCCAGATGGCCAACTCCGCCAAGGCGGACCTTCAGGAGGGCCTCGGGCCGGAGTTCAAGGACTTCGACATCGCCGACCTCAACCCGAAGACGTTCGTCCGCAAGCACCTTCTCGAAGACGACGACGACTACCTGAACAGCAAGAACGGCCTCTTCGACGACGAACCGGCCATGGCCCCCGCAGGCGGCGAACTGGCCTTCGGCGAACGTCCACCCTTCGACCCAGAAGCGACCTGACTCCTGGACCGAACCTCAGCCGGGGTCACGGGTTGTGCGGCCGGAGGCGCCCAGCGCCGGAGGTCGCACGACCCGACGAGCCGGGCGACCGCAGCGACACGTCGGCGACCCGCACGGTCACGGCAAACCCGCACCGTGGCGTGAGGATCGACCGGCTCGTGACGGGGGTTCCAGGGGGTCGCCCCCCTGGGAGTCAACTGCGCTTGGGGGCGATTCCTAGGGACATTCCGGCCAAGCCGCGGCTGCGGCCTGCGAGGGTGTCGGCGATGGTGCGGAGTTCCTTGGCGGCGCCCGCGTCCGGGTCGGACAGGACCAGCGGGACGCCGTTGTCGCCGCCCTCGCGCAGGCGCGGGTCGATCTGGACCTGGCCGAGCAGCGGGACGCGGGTGCCGAGCGTCTTGGTCAGGGCGTCCGCGACCGTCTGGCCGCCGCCCTCGCCGAAGATGTGCTGCCGCTCGCCGCAGTGCGCGCACGCCAGGTACGACATGTTCTCGATCACACCGACGACCTGCTGGTGGGTCTGCGCGGAGATCGCCCCGGCCCGCTCGGCGACCTCGGCGGCCGCCTGCTGCGGGGTGGTGACCACGAGGATCTCCGCGGACGGCAGCAGCTGCGCGACGGAGATCGCGATGTCGCCGGTGCCGGGCGGCAGGTCCATGAGGAGGAAGTCGAGGTCGCCCCAGTAGACGTCGGCGAGGAACTGCTGGAGCGCGCGGTGCAGCATCGGCCCGCGCCACACGACCGGCTGGTTCCCGGCGGTGAACATCCCGACGGAGATCACCTTCACGCCGTGCGCGGACGGCGGCATGATCATGTCCTGGACCTTGGTGGGGGAGCCGTCCACGCCCAGCATCCGCGGCACCGAGTGGCCGTAGATGTCGGCGTCGACGACGCCGACCTTGCGGCCCTGCGCGGCGAGCGCGGCGGCCAGGTTCACCGTCACCGACGACTTGCCGACGCCGCCCTTGCCGCTCGCGACCGCGTACACCTTGGTCAGCGAGTTCGGCCTGGCGAACGGGATCTCCTTGGCGGGCTCGCCGCCGCGCAGCTTGGTCTGGAGGTCCTTGCGCTGCTCCTCGCTCATCACGTCGAGCTCGACCTCGACGGCGGTGACACCGTCGAGTTTCGACACGGCCTCGCGGACGTTCCTGGTGATGGTGTCCTTCATCGGACACCCCGCGACGGTCAGGTACACGCCGACACGGACGGTGCCGCCGGCGATGTCGACGCTCTTGACCATGTCGAGTTCGGTGATCGGCTTGCGGATCTCCGGATCGATCACCGTGGAGAGCGCCGCGGTCACCTGCTCGGTCGTCAGCTGGGAGGCCATGCCCCCCATCGTATGAACCGAACGCCGCTCTCTCCTAATCAGGGTGTCCCACCCCACAGTGCGGGGCGCCGCCGTACGATCGGGTCCGTGACCAACGGCGCCCTCTCGGCCACCGAGCTGACCGTCTGGCGGGCCATGCTCCGCGCCCAGGCGCGCATCTCCCGCCGCCTCCAGGCCGATCTGCTGGACCGCCACGACCTCGCGCTCGGCTCCTACGAGGTGCTCATGCACCTCGGTGAGGCCCCGGGCGGACGGCTTCGGATGAACGATCTCGCCGACCGAGTCCTGCTGTCGCGCAGCGGCCTGACCAGGCTCGTCGACCGGTTGCAGCGGGAGGGGCTCGTCGTGCGGCAGACGTGCGCGAGCGACGCGCGCGGCCTGTTTGCCGTGCTGACCGCGGCGGGGCGGGCGCGGCTGGCGGAGGCGACCCCGACCTACCGGCAGGGCGTCCGCGACTACGTGCTCAGCAGGCTGGACGAGCCCGACCTGCGCACCCTCGGCGCCATCCTCGACAAGCTCGCCGACGAGAGGATCCCCGCCTAGCCCTCAGCGGCGGCCGTCCTTGGCGTCCAGCTCCTTCATGATCTGCTGGAGCTCGGAGCGGACGAAGTCGCGGGTGGCGACCTCGCTCAGCGCGACCCGCAGCCCGGCGATCTCCCGGGTGAGGTACTCGGTGTCGGCGATGCTCCGATCGTTCCTGGAACGGTCCTGCTCGTACTGGACGCGGTCGCGGTCGTCCTGCCGGTTCTGCGCAAGCAGGATCAGCGGCGCCGCGTACGACGCCTGCAGCGACAGCATCAGCGTCAGGAAGATGAACGGGTACGGGTCGAACTTCAGGAACGGCGGCGCCAGCATGTTCCATCCGATCCACACGGCGACGAACGCCGTCATGTAGACGAGGAAGCGCGCCGTCCCGAGGAACCTCGCGATCCGCTCCGACAGGCGCCCGAAGGACTCGGGATCGTAGTGGACGCGCGGCACCAGCGTCCGGCGGATCTCCCTCGGCTGGTCCAGGCGAGCGGGCATCTGGCGTGTCGTCATTGCGTGTCCCCCCGGAGCGCCTCTTCCTCGGGATCCCGGTCCGCGGCCTCGTCCGCGCTCGCGTCCATCACGGTCTCGCGCCAGTCCTCGGGCAGCAGGTGGTCGAGGACGTCGTCGATGGTCACCGACCCCAGCAGGTGGCCGTTCTCGTCCACGACGGCGCCCGCGACGAGGTTGTAGGTGGCCAGGAACATCGCGACGGCCTCCAGCGACATCGTCGGCCGCAGCGTGTCGAGTTCGGCGTCCACGATGCCGCTGACCAGCGTCGGCGGCGGCTCGCGCAGCAGTTTCTGGAAGTGCACGGTGCCGAGGAACCTGCCGGTCGGCGTCGCGGTCGGCGGGCGGCACACGTACACCTGCGCGGCGAGGGCCGGGTTCAGGTCGGGGCGGCGGATCAGCGCGAGCGCCTCCGCGACGGTCGCGTCCGGCGCGACGACCACCGGCGCGGTCGTCATCAGCCCGCCCGCCGACTGGTCCGGGTAGGTCAGCAGCCGCCGCACCGGCGCCGCCTCGTGCGGCTCCATCAGCGTCAGCAGCTGCTCGCGCTGCTCGGTGGGCAGGTCGCCGAGCAGGTCGGCCGCGTCGTCGGGGCCCATCGCCTCCAGGACGTCGGCGGCCCGGTCCACGCCGAGCTTGCCGAGGATCTCGATCTGGTCGTCCTCCGGCAGCTCCTCCAGGATGTCGGCGAGCCGCTCGTCGTCGAGCGCGACCGCGACCTCCGCGCGCCGCTTCTCCGGCAGCTCGTGCATGATGTTGGCGAGGTCGGCGGGCTTCATCCGCTCGAACGCGGCGATCAGCCCGGCGGCGCCCTGCCCGTGCTCGACGGCGGAGAACCCCTCCACGTCGTCCCAGTTCACGACGAGGCTCTCCCCGCGTTTGCGGAGTCCACGCCCCGTCCTGCGGCGGACGGCGACCTTCCCGATGAGCCAGTCGCGGGTCCGGGTCGGCTCCATCGCGACGTCGACCACGGAGACTGATTCGCCGGTGTCGCGGAACCGGACCGTCCGGTCGAGCATCTGCCCGATGACGAGCGTCTCCGACTCGCGCTTCTGGAACCGGCGGACGTTCAGCCGCCCGTCGAAGATCACCGCGTCCGCCTCGAACACCGTCACCCGCGTGATCGGCAGGAACACGGTGCGGCGTGAGGCGACCTCCACCACCAGCCCCAGCACCCGCGGCGGCCGCGGCGCCAGGCGCAGCGCTGCCACCACGTCGCGGACGCGTCCGACCTGGTCACCGGCCGGGTCGAACACCGCGACGCCCGCGAGCCGGGCGATGAACACCCGTGTCGGAGCTCCGCTCATGGTCCGGACACTACCCATGATCGACCGGCTGATCCGGGACAAGGGGGGTGATACGGGGCGCGGGACCCCCATGAGAGGCTGTGGATCGTGAGCGACGTCATGACCGAGCCGTTCGAGGAACACCGCAGCCTGCTGTTCGCGGTCGCGTACCGGATGCTGGGCACGGCCGCCGACGCGGAGGACGCCGTCCAGGACGCCTGGCTGCGCTGGTCCGCGGCGGACCGGTCGGCCGTCGCCGACCCGAAGGCCTACCTCGTCCGGATCACCACCAACGTCGCGCTCGACCGGCTCCGGTCGGCGCGCGCGCAGCGCGAGACCTACGTCGGGCCGTGGCTGCCCGAGCCGATGCTGACCTCGCCGGACGTCGCCGCCGAGGGCGCGGAGCTGGCGGAGTCGGTGTCGATGGCGATGCTCGTCGTCCTGGAGACGCTGAGCCCTCTGGAGCGGGCGGTGTTCGTCCTCAAGGAGGTCTTCGGCTACCCGTACGCCGAGATCGCGGAGGCGCTGGACCGCTCCGAGGTGTCGGTGCGGCAGCTCGGCACCCGCGCCCGCAAGCACGTGGAGGCGCGGCGCCCCCGGTTCGAGACCGCCGGCTCGGAGCGGCGCGCCGCGACCGAGCGGTTCCTGGAGGCGGTGCTGGGCGGCGACATCAACCGGCTCATGGAGGTCCTCGCCCCGGACGTGACGCTCTGGACGGACGGCGGCGGCAAGGTCAAGGCGCCCCTGCGCGTCATCCACGGCGACCAGAAGGTGGCCCGCTGGCTCGGCGCCATCACCGGCCGGCCCTACGCGGGCGTCCAGCCCGAGGACATGCAGATCAGGGGCGTGCACCTCAACGGCGAGCCCGCCCTCATCGTGGAGGGCCCGGGCGGGCGGCCGATCGGCACGGTCAGCGTGGAGCTGGACGAGAACGACCGCATCCGGGCCGTGCACCTGGTCGCCAACCCCGACAAGCTGGCCTCGATCGCGGCGGGCCGCCACCTGCCGATGTGAGCCCCCGGGGGTTCAGCGGTCGACGTGGCGGCGCTTGCCGCCGAACAGCCGCGGCGGCGCGCCCGCCGTCGTCGCGGGCGTCGGGACGGGCCGGACGGTCGCGTACTCCTCCGCCGCCTCCGTGACCTCCTCGGCCGGGGTGAGCCGGACGATCCACGACTCGGCCGCCCACCGCTCCGCCTGGCCCTCGTGGGACGCGGCGTTCAGCCGGTCCTTGGCCAGCAGCGGCGCGACGGTGTCCCACAGCTCCGACCCCGGCTCGACCACTTCGGCGTCGGCGGCGAAGGACACCAGCCGCCCGCCCTTGTCCTTGCTGCGCAGGATCACGGTGACCCGCTCCCCGGCCTGCCCGGCCTCCGGCAGGCCGGGCAGCGGCTGCTCGCCCTCCCCGCCGGTCAGCACGTACGCCGAGCCCTCGTGCCACAGATGCCAGGCGGCCCTCGGCTGCGGGAGGCCGGGCAGATCCAGCCACAGCAGCCCCGACTTCTTGGCCGCCTCCTCCACCAGCGCCGCGTTCAGCTCACCCATGCTCCGAGGGTCTCACATCGCCCGGATAGCATCCGGGCCATGCGCGCCCGACGAACGACCCTTTCCGTCCCTGGCAGCAACCCCCGTTTCATCGAGAAGGCACAGGGCCTCCCGGCCGATCAGGTCCTCCTCGACCTGGAGGACGCCGTCGCCCCGTCCGCCAAAGATGACGCCCGCGCCCTCGTCGTCACCGCCCTCAACGAGGGCGACTGGACGGGCAAGACGCGCGTCGTGCGGATCAACGACCTCGACACCCACTGGGCGTACCGGGACGTGATCGAGGTCGTGGAGGGCGCCGGAGCCAACCTCGACGCGATCATGCTGCCCAAGGCGCAGGACGCCGGGCACGTCCAGTGGCTCGACCGGCTCCTCACCCAGATCGAGCTGGCGATGGGCCTGCCCCCGGGCCGCATCGGCATCGAGGCCCAGATCGAGGACGCCCGCGGCATGGTCAACGCCGACGCGATCGCCGCGTCCTCGCCCCGGCTGGAGTCGCTCGTGCTCGGGCCGGGCGACCTGATGGCGTCCCTCAACATGAAGACGCTCGTCGTCGGCGAGCAGCCGCCCGGCTACCCCGAGGGCGACGCCTACCACCACATCCTGATGCGGATCCTGATCGCCGCCCGCGCCCACGGCCTCCAGGCCATCGACGGCCCGTACTTTAACATCAAGGACGTGGACGCGTTCACGCGGGTCGCGCAGCGCGCCGCCGCGCTCGGCTACGACGGCAAATGGGTGCTGCACCCGACACAGATCGAGGCGGGGAACGCGGTGTTCTCCCCGTCCCAGGAGGACTACGACCGCGCCGAGCGGATCCTCGACGCCTACGACCACTCCGTGACCGTCGAGGGCCGCGGCGCCGCCCGGCTCGGCGACGAGATGATCGACGAGGCGTCCCGGAAGATGGCGCTCGTCGTCGCCGCGAAGGGCCGCGCCGCCGGAATGGCCCGCACGTGTCATCAGGTGACGCCGGGCGGGGACGACGCGACGCTTGGAGATGCGTCACCGGGGAACTGACACCCCGTACGATTCGTCCCACGTAGGCGAGGCATTACGGGAGGGTCGCACGTGTCAGAACGAGGGGACGCCGAGGGCTGGGCCCCGCTCGACCCCGACCTTCCCAACGGCCGTCCACCGGAACCGCACCCGCCGGAACGGCATCCGCAGCAGGCGCAACCGCCGCAGCCGCAGCCGGTCGGATTGAGCAAGGAGTACGGCCCGCCCCAATATCCGCAGGCGCCATATGGGCCCGGTCCCTACGAGCACGCGTACGGCGCCTACGGCGCCTACGGCCCGTATGGTGCGCCGCCCGTGAAGCGGGCCTGGACGGTGGACGCGCCGAAGGGTGCCCCGTTCCACCGGCTGGCGCGTACCGAGGCGCACCGGTGGTGGCGCCCGCTGGTGGGGACGCTGGCGATCGTGGCGGCCGGGATGGGCCTGGCCTTCGGGCTCATGATCATCGGAATGATCATCCGGGTGGTGGCGACCGGGGAGCTGCCCGACTCGTCCGGTTCGGAGAGCGGGCCGATCTTCGGGGACGAGACCGCCGACCTCGCGTTCAACCTGGCGGCGCTCGCGGTGTTCCTGCCGGTGGCGCTGTTGGCGGCGTGGGGGATCCAGCGGCGGCGCCCCGGCACGCTGTCGTCGGTCGCCGGACGGCTCCGCTGGCGCTGGATGCTGGCGTGCTCGGGCCTCGCGATCCTGTTCTGCGTCGTGTCCTACGGGACGTCGATCCTGGCGGGCGTCTCCCTGGAGGAGCAGTCGGGCGGCGACGAGCAATGGGTCGGCTGGGACGCCTTCATCATCCCGGCGATCGCCATCATCCTCCTGGTGCCGTTCCAGGCGGCGGCGGAGGAGTACGTTTTCCGCGGCTGGATGCTGCAGGCCGTGGGCGCCTGCACGCTGGAGAACGCCAAGCGGCGCGTCGGGCGCGCGCTGAGCGTCGTGTTCCGCACGCCCTGGCCCGCCATCGTCGTCGGTTCGGCGCTGTTCACGTCCGGGCACGGCTACACGAGCTGGGGCATCCTCGACATCTTCGCCTTCGGCGCGATCGCGGCGTGGCTGGCGGTGCGGACGGGCGGCCTGGAGGCGAGCATCGCGCTGCACGTGTTCAACAACCTGATGGCGTTCCTGTTCTCGGCGGCGGTCGGCGAGCTGGACATCGAGCAGGGCAGCGTGCCGTGGCAGGTCGTCGTGGCCGACGTCGTCCCGATGGCGCTGTACGCGGCGGGCGTCGTCTGGCTCGCCCGGCGGATGCGGATCCAGACCGTCACGACCGGCCCGGAGGACGAGGACGACGCCCCCGTCACCGGCACGCCCCAGCCGACCTCGGTCTCATAGCAGCCCCCACAGGACGAGCGCGTCCAGCAGCCCGTCCGTGACGGGAAGGCCCCGCAGTTCCTCCGGCGAGATCCACCGCACCTCGGACGCGTCGTCCCCGGCCTGGAGCGTCCCTCCGGCGACGTCCGCCGCGTAGTCGTGGATCTCGTAGACGACCCCGCCCGGCCCCGGCCGCTCCACCGACCCGATCTCCCCGCCTGCGACGACGTCCAGCCCGGTCTCCTCCTTCAGCTCCCGCGCGACCGCCGCCGGATCGTCCTCGCCGGGCTCGACGCGCCCGCCCGGGATGGACCACAGGCCCTCGCCCGGCGGCCGGCCCCGCCGCACCATGAGCAGCCGCCCGTCCTCGTCCCGGACGATCCCGCCGACGCAACGCACGCGCATGCCCTCCATATTGCCGCCCCTTGCCTGGCCGCCGACCCGGCCGAACTTGACGAACCGGGATGTCGCCGCGCAGGGTGGGTAATCATGAGGGCGGAGCCCACCTGCCCGCGGTGCGCGGGTCCCGTGCACCCGCCGGGACTCTGGTCGAGCGACTGGATCTGCGGGGTGCACGGCGCCGTCCTGCCGAGGCAGCCGTCCAAGCGACCCGGCCCGGACGCGCTGACCGCCGTCCTGCTCGACGCGAAGGTCCCCGTCTGGACGCCCTGGCCCCTTCCGCTGGGCTGGCTCGTCACGGGCTTCGCCACGGTCGGGGACGACCGCACGGGCGCGCGGGCGACGGCCGTCGCCGCGTCCGGGCCGGGGCTGGTCAGCGGCCCCGCCGACCTGGTGCTGATCGCCGAGGAGCCCGGCGTCGGCCTCGGCGCCCACTACGCGGGCCTGGACGGCGCCGACCCCGGCGAGGTCTTCGACGGCAGCCCCCCGCACGTGAAGATCGACATCAGCGGCCCGGCGGCCACCTGCGGCCACACGGTGCCGATGTGGTCGGTCGGCACGCGGCCCGACCGCGCCGTCTACGTCGGCGAGGCGATGGGCGACTGGCTGTGGGCGGCGCTCTGGCCCGCCGAGGCCGGCGTCCTGCTGCTGGAGCGCCAGAACCTCCTCGACCTGCGCGAGCCCGGCATGGACCTCGACCTCCCCTACGGCGCCCACAGCCCCCGCCTCGACGACTGACGCGAGACGATCACGCGATGCGCATCGATCTGCACAGTCACAGCACCGCGTCCGACGGGACCCGGCCGCCCGCCGAGGTCGTGCGGCGGGCGCGGGAGCGGGGGGTGGACGTCCTCGCGCTCACCGACCACGACACCGTCGCGGGCTGGGACGAGGCCGCCGCCGCGCTGCCGGACGGCCTGACCCTCGTCCCCGGCATCGAGCTCTCCTGCGACCAGGACGGCCGCAGCCTCCACCTGCTCGGCTACCTGTTCGACCCCGGCGAGCCCGTCCTGGCGGCCGAACTCGCCCGGATCCGCGACGACCGCGTGATCAGGGCCCAGGGCATGGTCGACAAGCTCCAGGGTCTCGGCGTGGACATCACCTGGGGCATGGTCCGCGCGCTCGCCAAGGGCGAGGCGGTCGGACGTCCGCACATCGCGCGGGCCATGGTCGACGCGGGCGCGATCGAGGACTACGAAGAGGCGTTCACCACGGAATGGATCGCGCAGGACGGCCGCGCCCACGTCGAGCGCTACGCGCTGGACCCGGTGCGGGCGGTCGGGCTCGTCCGCGCGGCCGGGGGAGTGTGCGTCCTCGCGCATCCGCGGGCGCGCCGCGGCGGATACGTCTTCTCCGACGCGGTGATCGAGCGGCTCGCCGCCGCCGGCCTCGCCGGGATCGAGATCGACCATCCCGGCCACGAGCCGGACGACCGCGCCCGGCTGCGCGATCTCGCCGCCGCGCTGGGCCTCGCCGCGACCGGTTCCAGCGACGACCACGGCGCGCCGACCGGCGACCGGCTCGGCGCCGAAACGACCGATCCGGAGGCGTTCGGGCAGCTTGTCGCGGGTGCGTCGGGCGGCCGCCCGCGTGTGCAAGATCAGGGTCGCGAATCGCGGTAGGGTGCCTTGCGTGGACGCGCGCATCGAACAGGTTGTGACGTCGGGGAAGCTGACCCTGGACGACACCGAGTACGACGTCGAGAACAACACCTACATCGTCGGTGACGACGACGAGGTCATCGTGATCGACCCGGCGTACGACGCCGAGGCCATCCTCAGCGAGGTCGGCGACCGCGAGGTCATGGCCGTCCTGCTCACCGACGGCAACGAGCACCACCTCAACGCGGTGCTGGAAGTCGCCGCCGCCGGAGAGGACGACGAAGAGAACTGGGCTCCCATCGCCCTGCACCGCGCCGACCGGCTGCTGTGGCGCGACTTCTTCTCCCGCCTCGCCAAAGAGGAGGAGGACGAGGACGACGCCAAGGCGCTCCGGTCCATCGAACCCGACATCTGGCTGGAGGACGGCGGCATCTTCGAGATCGCCGACGTGCAGCTGGAGATCGTGCACACCCCCGGCCACACGCCCGGCAGCGTCTGCGTGATCAGCGAGCAGCTCGGCTCGCTGTTCTCCGGTGACACGCTGCACCGCGGCCGCCCCGGCTCCATCGGCGGCGTCTACGAGGACCTGCGCAAGCAGCTCAACTCGATCGGCGCGCTGCTGACCCCGCTTCCGAAGGACCTGCAGATCCTGCCCGGCCAGGGCGAGGAGACCACGGTCGGCGAGGAGGACTCCCGCTGGGAGACGTGGGGCGCGCTGGCGCAGGAGTCCGACGACTGACGGTGGAGCAGCTCGGCTTAGAGGGCATGCCCCGGCGGCTGTACGCCTGCACGCCGTCCCGGTTGAACGCGTGGCTCGACTGCCCGCGCCGCTACCGGATGACGTACCTGGACCGGCCCATGCCGTCGAAGGGTCCGCGCTGGGCGCACAACAGCGTGGGCTCCAGCGTCCACAACGCGCTCGCGGCCTGGTGGCGGCTGCCCGTGCATGAACGCACCCCCGAGGCGGCCGGAACGCTGCTCGTCCGGGGCTGGCTGACGGACGGTTTCCGCGACGAGGCCCAGTCCGCCGAATGGCGTGACCGCGCCCGCGACATGACCGAACGCTACGTCGCGGGCCTCGACCCGCACGACGAGCCGCTCGGCGTGGAGCGCACCGTCGCGACCCGCACCGACCGCATCGCCGTGTCGGGCCGCATCGACCGCCTGGACGCCCGCGGCGGCGAGCTCGTCGTCGTCGACTACAAGACGGGACGGCACGTCCTCACCGCCGACGACGCCCGCGGCTCGCTGGCCCTGGCGATCTACGCGGTGGCCGCGTCCCGGGTGCTGCGCCGCCCCTGCCACCGCGTCGAGCTGCACCATCTGCCGTCCGGCGAGGTCGCGGCGTGGGACCACACCGACGAGTCGCTGGCCCGCCACATCCGCCGCGCCGAGTCGATCGCCGCGGAGGCCGCCGAGGCGGACGAGGCGTACCGCGCGAGAGTCCCGAAGCCGCGCCAGGGCGACGCCGCGGCCGATGTGGACCACGCTCCGCACGACGACCTGTTCCCGCCCCGTCCGAGCAACCTGTGCTCCTGGTGCGACTTCGCCCGCCACTGCCCGGAAGGCCTGGAGGCCGCTCCACGCAAGGAGCCCTGGGCCGCCCTCCAGGTAGACGTCCCCTAGGAGGCCGTGGCTATGGCCTTCTGGGTGCCGGACGGCCAGCGGCGCGGGTCGCGGAGCCCGTAGAGGCCCTTGCTGACGTCGTAGCCGTCCGCCGCGAGCCGCCGCCTGGCACGCTCCAGCATGTCGCGGGTGTCCTTGGCGAAGGCGTAGTCGTGCAGCCGCTCCGGCATCGAGTTCAACGCCAGCCGGAACGACCTGAGCGCCGCCGTCACCGCCGGCTGCGGCACCTCGGGCAGCGCCCCGTACATCCGGCGGGCCCAGTCCGGCAGCGTGTAGTAGCAGAGCGCGCCGAACGGGAAGTAGCCGGGCTTTCCGGGCGCGAGGAACCTCAGGTTCTCCGGCATCGTCGGCCACATCAGGAACCGGACGGTGGCCGCGGCCTCGTCCGTCACCCGCAGCCGGGACCGCATCTCCGCGAAGTACGCCTCCATCTCGGCGACGCTGCCGGGCACGTCCTCGGGGTGCAGCCCGACGAACGCCGCGGACCGGCGCTGCTCGTCGAGGTACCGGTCGGCCATGGCGCCGGTGAGCGGCAGCCCGGCGCGACGCGCGACCTCCAGGTAGGAGTACACCTCGGCGCAGTGCACCCACAGCAGCAGCTCGGGCTGGTCGAGCCGCTCCTTCCTGCCGGTGTCGTGGTTGAGGATGCGCAGGCTCCGGTGGATCTCCCGGACGCGGAACGCCGCCTTCTCGATCTCCTCGGGGCTGCCGAACGTGCCGATCCCGACGAAGTCGGCGGTGCGCTGGAGCCGTCCGAACGGGTCCTTCTGGAAGTCGGAGTTCTGCCAGACGCCCCACATGGCCATGGGGTGCAGCGCCTGCAGCATGAGGCTCCGGACTCCGCCGACCCACATGGACCGGTCGATGTGGACGCGCCAGGTGACGCTCTCGGGGGGCTGGACGGTCGCGGGCATTCACACCTCCATGAGACAAACTCAGGTAAGTGTGTCATTACTCCCGTCGTCCTGCGACAGCACCCCCGCCCTTGGCGGTCAGTTCCGCCAGAGCGACCGGCAGTGCTCGTCCAGCCAGGCGGCGCACGTGTCGAGCGTCAGGCCCGCGTAGTCGAACGGATAGGGCCCGTGCGGGCCGGTGATCAGGTCCAGGGAGTCGGGACGGGCGATGAACACCGTCTCCAACTGGGCGGCGGGGCCCCGCCCGTAGTCCGCCGGGAAGAAGAACTCCAACTCCTGCCAGAACTTCGACGTCTGATTCTGCCCGCCGTTGACCCGGCCCGTCTTGACCTCCGCCTCGTCGAACCGGAACCCGAGCGACTCGTAGGCGCCGAAGAATAGGTCCTGGGCGGGCAGCGCGTGCACGGCGATCTCATCGAAGTCGCCCCGGTCGACCGCGTTGTCGATCTCCAGGATGGTCCGGACGGCGGCCCTCGTCCCGCGCAGCCTGCGGCCCAGCGCGTGCGTGATCGGCATCTCCCACGGGACGTCGATCGCGATCCGGTGCTCCGCGACCTCGGCGGCCGCCAGCTCGAAGGCCGGGAGGGCCTGGGACGCGACCACCCCCGGGTTGTCCCAGCTCTTCTCGGTCGGCTCCGCCGCCTCGACCCGGGTGACGACCTGGACGGCGATCCGCTCCACCCTGACATCGGCTCCGCCGCCCTTGACGCTCACCCGGGCGTGCACGGTTCCACCGGGCCTGACCTCGTCCGATTCCAGGATCGTGGTGACTTCCGGCGCGTTGATGCCGAGCGAGCTGAGGAACGTGCGGAACGCCATGTGCGCCTACCTTCGGAACGGTCCCAAGCGGACGCCTCAGAGTAGGGTCTGAGACGTCCGGAGAGCCGCTTCCCACGGCGAAACCGCCACTTTCGGCCACGGCCGGAGAACAGCCGATCGCGGAGCTTCCCGCCCGACCCCATCGCCGGACGGCTGCCCGGTTGCCGCGATCGCCGGTCGGTCAGTGCATGGCGGGCTGCTCGTCCCTGAGCATGCCGCGGATCTCCTCCCGGAACTCCGGCGTGTCGTCGTGCCCGTGCACCGACGCCGCGTGCTCGGCGGCGGCGCGGACGACCTCGTCCTCCTCGCCGCTGATCGTGAGCGTGCAGTTCATCTCGCTGGGCGTCTCCCGGCAGTCGGCCACCTTCCGCATGGCGTTCTCCCCCTCCCGGCCGGCCCGCGGAAGAGAGCGGCTCCGCGGCGCCGACCGCTATCGCAACTCCCTTTCATCGTCGCATAAGCGCAGGTCAGAAGGAAGTTCGGTGGAACTGTCGGACAGGGGCCGTAGGGTGGCGCGGCGGAGTGAAAGGAGGCGGGATCGGTGGACTGGATCGAGTCCGGCGGTGGGCCGCTGCTCCTGGCACCGGCGTCCCAGCTCGCGCACTGGCGAGGCGTCGAGGACGACGACGGCCCTGTCGAGACATGGGGTGACTACGGCCGCGCCTGCGCGGTCGAGGGTTACCTAGGCCTCATCAAGGTCGGGGCCCTGGACGGCTTGGTCCTCGGCGACGAACCCGCCAGGACCACGTACCTTCCGGACGAACGGCTCCTCCTCCGCTGGTCGGCCGCCGACTCCGAAGGCGAACTGGTCGCCGCCGCCAAGAGGGCCGTCACCACGGCGCTCTGGGAGGAGCACCTGGTCTGGGACGTGGACGGCCCGGTCGTCCTGATCGACTCCGCCTGGCCCGGCTCGGCCCTCGAACCCGGCAACCATCTGGTGATCGAGCTGCCCCCGGCCCGCTACGACGTCCGCGCAGCCTATGTGGAGGAGGAAAGGAACTTCATGATCCTCGTTCAGCTCAACCCCGCAGCCGCCTGACCCGGGCGACCGGATCGAGGCGGCCGGCGCGGGAAGGGCGGCGTCATCGCTCCAGGGCGGCCGGGTTGATGGCGTCGGCCATGGCCCGGTATCCGGCCGGGCTGGGGTGGATGTGGTCGCCCATGTGCAGGCCGTCCGGGATGCGGCCGGTGCCGGCGGGGTCGAGGGCGCGGTCGAAGTCGGCGACGGCGTCGAAGGCGCCGCCGGAGCGGATCCACCGGTTGACCTCGTCGCGGATGCTCTCGCCCTCGTCGGTCCACCCGGCCGACCCCTGGAAGGGGGTGAGCGTGCCGCCAATGATCTTGACGTTGCGGGCGCGGGCGGCGCGGATCAGCGTCCGGTATCCGTCGATCAGGCGCCGCGCGGTGACGGGCGGGTCGTCGCGGTCGACGCCGCACATGCGGTCGTCGTGGAGCTGGATGTCGTTGACGCCGATCAGCACGACCGCCGTGCCGACGCCGGGCTGGTCGAGGGCGTCGCGGGTGAACCGGGAGACGCCGGCGTCACCGCCGCAGGCCGAGTCGGTCAGCAGCTTGTTGGAGCCGATGCCGGCGTTCAGCACCGGGTGGGGGCGGCCGGCGGCGAGCAGGCGCCGGGCGAGCGCGTCGGGGTAGCGGTCGTCGCCGTCGACGGTCGCGCCGAACCCGTCGGTGATCGAGTCGCCGAAGGCGACGACCGCCCTGTGGTGGGGACGGCCGCCGGAGGTCTCGACGCCCTCCAGGTAGTACCAGGAGCCGAAGCCGGGCTCGACCGCGTCGGTGTAGGCGGCGGCTGCCGGGTCGCGGTGGTGGTCGCCGGTGGCGCGATAGGTGGTGGTCATCGAGAGCTGGTGGTAGGTGGCCGGGCCGGTGGCCCCGGCGAAGTACAGCGTGATCGTGAGTTGGTCGCGGGGCTCGGCGGCCAGCGCGACCGGGTCGCTGACGGCCCGCCCCGCCGCGGGAATGGTGGTGGACGGTGAGCCCGCGAAGTGCAGTTGCCGGATCGTGCCCGGCCGCACGGCCGCGCCACCGGCCGCGCCACCGGCGGTGCGGCCGATGGTGGCGCCTGTGACGTGCAGGGGCGTGCGGCCGTAGGCGTTCGACAGCCGGATCCGGACGTCGGTGCCGCCGGTACTGACGCGGATGACCTGCCGGACCGACTCGTCGGCGAAGCCCCGCTCGGCCCAGGTGGCGAACCAGGGCGCCCCGGACGGCCGCATGACCGCAGCCGTCCAGGCACCATGCCAGGTGGTACCGGTCCCGGCGGTCGCGCGGCGAGAGCTGTGGATCTCGGGGGAAACCATGGTCGGACGCTCCTTCGATGTATGTCCGGGCTCAACGTGTTGGGCGCTGTTTGTTGAGGCTCTGCGTGGTTGGGCTCTGTGTTTCTGGGGTCTGCGCGGTCGGCCCCTTTGCGAGGTCCGGGGGGATCAGATGGTGGTGGTGTCACCGATCGGTTCGGGGACCGGCTTAGCGGCAGGCTCGATGACCGGCGCGGAGACCGGGGCGGGTTCGAGGTCGGGGGTCGCGTTTGCGCGGTGCCGCAGGAGGACGGCGGTGAGGAGGCTTGCGGCCAGGGCCACCGCGGCGGCGGCGAGCATCCCGGCGCGGTAGCCGTCGGTGAGCGCCACGGCTGCGACGCGTTCGCCGTCGGCCAGGGCTCCGGTGGTGCGGGCGGTGGAGATCGCGACGACGGCGGCCAGACCGAGCGATCCGCCGACCTGCTGGGCGGTGTTGAACAGCCCGGAGGCGAGGCCGGCCTGCTCGGGGCGGGCGGCGGACGTCGCGCCGACCGTGGTGGTGACGAACGCCAGTCCCGCGCCGACTCCGATCACCAGCGTCGGGCCGAGCACGTCGGTGAGGAAACCGCCGCTGGCGGACATGCGGGAGAACCAGGCGAGTCCGGCGGCGGTGACCGCCAGCCCGGTCGCCATCGTCGCGCGCAGTCCCAGGCGGGCGATGAGCGCGCCCGCGGCGCCTGCGGTGACGGCGATCGCCAGTGCCAGCGGCAGCTGCGCCATCCCGGCCCGGACGGGACCGAAGCCGAGGACCTGCTGCATGTAGAAGGTCAGGTAGAAGAACAGCGGGGCCATCGCCATCACGGTCAGCAGCGCCACCACGTTGGAGCCGCGCAGCACCGGCTGCCGGAAGATATTCAAGGGGACCAGCGGGTGCGCCGCCCGCGTCTCGATGAGGAAGAACAGCCCGATCAGCGCCACGGCCAGCGCGCCCAGGCCGAGCGTGCGCGGCGAGGTCCATCCGGAGCCGTCCGCTTCGACCAGGGTGTAGACGAGCAGTGCCAGCCCCGCGGTGGCGGTCAGCGCGCCGGGCAGGTCGAACCCCCGCGCGGTGCGGTCGGACGCCTCGGGCAGCAGCCGCGGCGCCAGCGCGAGCGCGGCCAGCCCGATCGGGACGTTCACCCACAGGGTGGCCTCCCAGCCCAGCCACTGGGTCAGCATGCCGCCGAGGATCGACCCGGCGGCGCCGCCCGCGCCGGCCACCGCCCCGAACACCCCCATCGCCCTGTTGCGTTCGGGACCGGCCGGGAAGACCGTCATGACCAGCGACAGCGCGGCCGGGGACACCAGGGCCGCGCCGATGCCCTGGGCGGCGCGGGCGGCCACCAGCATCCCGCCGGTCGTCGCCAGGCCGCCGGCCAGGGACGCGGCCGCGAACAGGGCCATGCCGAGCATGAACATGCGGCGGCGGCCGACCAGGTCGGCGGCGCGGCCGCCGAGCAGCAGCAGCCCGCCGAAGGTCAGGGTGTAGGCGTTGGCGACCCAGGACAGGTCGCCGGGGGCGAACTTCAGGTCCGTCCCGATCGACGGCATCGCCACGCCGACGATCGAGGCGTCCAGCACCAGGACGAACTGGGTGGCGGCGAGCAGCGCGAGCGCGAGCCCCCGCCTGGAGGCATACGTCATGATCATTTCTTTCGGTGAGGTCCCGCCGGAACCGGGATCGTGTCGGCGCGGCATGGTCACGCGCACCGATCCCGTGCGGGAGGCAAGGCGGAAGAAGGGCGACGGCGCAGAACCGTCGGCGGCCGTCAGGCTGGGCCGCGGCGAACAGGGGGAGGGGCGTATCTCAGAGGTGGGGTTCCGGGACGGACCACGGGGGACGTCCGCCCCGGAACCGGGTTTTCGGGAACCGTCGAGGGGCTATTCGGCCGTGGTCGGACGCCACTGCTCGGCCGGCGAAACCCCCGGCAGCGGCTTGCCGATCAGCGCGAGCGGGATGAAGAAGTTGACCTGCCCGATCGCCATGGCAAGCGTCGCCAGCGCAGCCTCGTCGTAGTGCTCGGCGGCCCGCGCGTACAGCTCGTCGGGGACGCGTTCCCCCTGCGCGGCGGGCGTGAGCACGGCCTCGACCAGCTCCAGCGCCACCCGCTCGGCGTCGGTGAAGTAGGGCGCGTCCTTCCAGGACGCCACAGCGGTGATCTTCTCCTCCGGCACGTCCGCACGGCGCAGGTTGCCGGTGTGCAACACCGTCAGATAGGTGTTGCCGACCAGCTGCCCGGCACGCAGGTGGACCAGGCCGATGGTGCTCCGCGCGACCGCCCCGTTCCCGACGATCTTGAAAAGGGCGGCGCTGGCGGCGCCGAGCTCGGGGACGAGCTGCTGCGGGTCGCCGAACCGGGAGGCGAGGGTCTCGTTCACGGGATGTCCTTTCAGTGGGGCGGGCCGTTCGCGCCCGCCTGATCTGCTCGTTCACCGCACTGACGACCCCGCATCGGCGGAGGTGACCGGCTGAGCCGGATTTCTTCAAAGACTTTTCGGCCCGTCGCGGCCCCGAACGCGCAGCGGCCCCCTTCCGATGATCCGGGTCATCGGAAGGGGGCCGCGGGCGGGACGGTCAGTCCGTGGTGGAGGCCAGATCGAGCGTGGCCAGCCGTTCGGGGTCGGCCAGGATGTCGATGCCGGCGATCCTGCCCCCGGCGACGGTGAAGCTCATGACCGAGATCGGCGTCCCGTCGACGGTGTTGACCAGCCCGGCCAGGCCGTTGATCAGGGCGGGGTGCGTGGTGGCGGTCGTGGCCATCCGCTGGAAGGTGGCGGCCTGCCCGGCCACCGCGTCCGCGCCGCGCAGGACCCGCAGCCCGCCGGCGAGGACACCGCCGTCCGCGCGCAGCACCACGTCCGGGTCCAGCAGGCTCAGCAGGGCGTCGAAGTCGCCGCCGCGCGCGGCGGTCAGGAAGGCGTCCACCACCCGGCGCTGCCCGGCCGGATCCGGGTCCGGCGGCGGGGTCGCGCCGCGAACCCGCTGCCGTGCGCGGCTGGCGAGCTTCTTGGCCGTCGCGGGCGTCCGGTCGACGATCGGCGCGATCTCCTCGAACGGCAGCCCGAACATGTCGTGCAGCACGAACGCCAGCCGCTCAGCGGGACTGAGCGACTCCAGCACCACCAGCAGCGCCAACCCGACCGAATCGGCCATCAGCGCCTGCTGCTCGGGGTCGCTGCCGTCCTCCCGTCCGACGACCGGATCGGGCAGCCGAGCCTCCAGCGACTCCTCGCCCCGCCGCTTGCGCGCACGGAGGATGTCCAGGCACACCCGGCCGACCACGGTGGTCAGCCAGCCGCCCAGATTGTCGATCTCGCGGTCGTCGGACCGGGCCAGCCGCAGCCACGCCTCCTGGATCGCGTCATCGGCCTCGGCCAGCGAACCGAGCATCCGGTACGCGACCGCCTTCAGGTGCGGACGGTGCTCCTCGAACCGCATGGCCAGAAACTCGGACGAATTCACGGTCACACTCCCCCTTCCGCAGACGTTATCGCCCCCATGACGCCGCAACCTCCACGAAGGTGACCGGGAGCGGCTGGGGACGGTCGGGAGAAGACCGCCGAGACCTAGTGACTGGCGTCGTACATGGCGACGATCGCGGCGGGGAGCGGCCCCGAGTCGTTGACCGCCAATCCCCGGCCCTTGGCCCAGGCGCGGATGGCTTCGAGACGCTCGTCGCGTTCGGGCGGCCGTTCCTCCGCGGCATGGCGCCGTTCGGCCTCCTGATCCGGCCAGAACCTCGCGACGTACCGTTCGATGCCCTCGGCGCGTTCCCACTCCTCATCGCCGGGAGCGACGTTCCGGGCGTAGAGGTCCTTCTCGATGCCGGGCATGACGCTGCGGCGGTAGCCGAGCAGGTGGAGGTGATACCAGCCGGGCGGCAGCTCGAACACCCCCGGGTGGCTCCCGGTGGCGACGCCCTGCACCCCGATCGACCCGTGCGTCGCCCGGAAGCTCAGCCGCGTCTCCACCTCCGGCTCGTCCCCGGCGTCGGTGACGTCGGAAGGCGGAGCCTCGCTCCACAGCTCGAACCGGATGCCGGGCTCGGGCAGCTCGCACATGGGCCGGACGTGCACCGCGCCGCGCGTCGCGGAGAACCAGGTGTCGGAGACCTCGGGCTCGGGGACGTCGTCTCCGTCGTCGTAGAAGCCGAAGATGCCGTAACCGGTCATCGCCACCCGCTCAGCGGCCGCGACGAGCCCACTCGCGCTGTCCACGCTCTCCGGCCACAGCTGGACGGTGTAGGACTCCCGCCCGTCGAAGCCGCCTCGGGCGGCAAGCTCGCGGTTACGTCCGGCGACGCGTGCGTGATACCGGCCGGGACGCACGGTGAACCCGTTCCGGAGGAGCCCGTGCCGTCCGCTGAACGCCAGCCTCCCCGTGGGGACGTCGAGGGCGAAGGTCTCCTCGGTCTCGGGCAGGGGATCGCCGGGCGACGGGGCCGGCTCGCCGTCCCACAGCTCGAACGTGACGACCTTCTCCGTGACCTCCTGGGCGACCCGGATGAAGATCGCCTCACCGGTCGCCGCCGCCCAGCCGGACACCGGCGGCGGCGCCTCTGCGTTCCCAGCCGTGATCTCGAGAACGGACTCACGTGACCAGGCCCAGTGCCAGGTCGACGAGATGCGCGTGCTCATAGGCCCGGTCCCGTCCGGGGTTTGGCGACCCCTGCGATGAAGTTGGGGCCGACCGGCTGCACGTCGCTCGTCCAGCCCCATCCGTCCAGGTCCCGGGCGAGCTGGTCGGCCTCATGGAACACCTTGACGACGCGGTGTTCGCTGCCGTCGTCCAGCCGGCGCCGCACGGCGGGAACGTCGTCCCCGGCCAGCACTTCCTCGATCGCGGCCTCGCCCGGCCCGTTGTCGATGAAGACGGCCTTGCCGCCGGGGGCGAGGGCGTCCGCCACGATCTGCCAGAAGCGGGACGAGAGGCTCGGCGGGACGTGCGAGAGCCAGAAAGCGAAGAAGACCGTGTCGTACGTCCGCTCCGGGCGCCAGTCGAACAGATCGGCGCAGACGAACTCGACCTGCGCGGGAGCGACCCGCTCCCGGGCGATGGCGATCGTCTCGGGAGCCGCATCGACGGCGGTCAGGGAGCGAGCCCGAGGAGCCAGGAGCGTCGTCCACTGCCCGGTGCCGCAGGCCAGCTCCAGGACGTTCCCGACGATCGGGAACTCGTTGAACACCGGCAGCAGGAGCCGCATGTCATCGCTCCGCTCGGCGTACTCCCGGTCATACTCCGGCGCACGAGCCCGGTAGTAGGCGATCTGTTCCCTTAACGCTCTCTCGACGTCCAGTCCCATGCCCGCCACCGTAACGCAACCCCTCCTTGCTGGGGACCTACTCAAGCGCCACACGGACCATTAAGAGTTGAGATATCTGCGCCAGGATAGTCGTCGTATTCCTGCACACTCCATATGGCCGGAGTCAGTGGCTTGGGAGGCGCGTTCGGGTGCGGATTACCCGCGCTTGCGTGCGATTCCCGCGAGGGGCTGGATGGCGGGAGGGGGTTCGACGGAGGTGACTTCAGGACGCCAATCGAGGCAGGGAACGATTCCGGGGGGAAGGAGTTCCAGACCGTCGAAGAGCCGGCGGATCTGGTCGCCCGAGCGGATTTTGTAAGGAACCGATCCGCCCTCATCGTAGGTGCGTTGTGCCTCGGCGAGTTCGGCGGAGATGGTGTTGGCGCCGTCCGCGATGGCCAGGTGGCTGCCCGGCGCCAGGCCGTCCATCAGGTGTGCCACGGTGGCGGCGGCCTGCTCGTCGTCCTCGACGTGGCCCAGGACGCCCATGAAGGTCAGGCCGACGGGCTTGGACAGGTCCAGCGTCCGTGCGGCGCCCTCCAGAATCGCCTGCGGGTCGTGCATGTCGGCTTCGACGTATTCGGTGCTGCCTTCGGGAGTGCTGGTGAGGAGCACGTGCGCGTGCAGGAGCACGAGGGGGTCGTTGTCGACGTAGACGACGCGGGCGTTCGGCGCGATGCGCTGGGCGACCTCGTGGGTGTTGTCGACGGTGGGCAGGCCGGTGCCCACGTCCAGGAACTGGCGAATGCCCACGTCCTCGGCCAGGAATCGGATGGACCGCTTGAGGAAGTGGCGGGTGAGACGCGCGATGGCGATGATGCCCGGGAAGGTCTCCACATATTGATCGCCCGCCGCGCGGTCGACCGGGAAATTATCCTTGCCCCCGAGCCAATAGTTCCAGATTCGCGCCGAATGCGGTATGGATCTGTCTATACCGGCGGCGTGCTCCTGCTCGGCGATGTTGAAGAAATCGTCGTCGCTGCTCATCCTGGTCTCCACCGGGGCGTTGGACGGGTACCCACCCATCCTGTGTATCGGGGAAGGTGCAGGCAACCCCTGCCGCCCCGGCAGGCCAGAATGTTACTGAATTTCGGTTTCGATACTGCGCATGAACGTCTTGGACGGCTCGGGCTTCAGTGCGGCGAGACCGAGTTTGTGGAACGCGTGCAGGTAGTGCCCGACGTCCTTCTCGTCCGACGGGTAGAGGGGCCCATCGGCATGGTCCAGATACACGAGATCCTGGAGTTGGAGCGACTCGAACCGCAAGATCGTAATGGGCCCGTCAGCCGAATCGTGAGCCGGATCGGACGCGGGAATGATCTGGATGCACACGTGCCGCTCCAGCTCCAGAAGGTGACGGACCTGTGCCCGCATCGTCGCCGTGCTCACCACATCGGACCGCAGCGCGCCCTCGTTGAGAACCGCCCACATGTGCGGCCGCCCCTTGCGGCGGTTGAGGTGCCGCTGCCGGTGCATCCTCAACTGGACGCGGCGCGCGAGCCGCTCCCGTGGTTCGTGCCCGTACCGCAGCCGGAAGAACTCGGCCGCGTACTCGGGCGTCTGGAGCAGGCCCGGGATATCGAGATGCCCGTAGCAGAAGATGAGGTCGGACAGCGGTTCATGGTTGAGATACCGCTCAAGCCGTGCGGGGACGATGTCGGAATAGCTGCTCCACCAGACCTGGGCGCCACCCGCGGAACCGGCGGCATCGCACGCGTCGGCAGCCGTTTTCGCCGGAATCCGGGACGCCGGTGATTTCGCCGCCGCGCGAAAGGCGGCGGTCGCCGTCTCGTGCTTGAGCTTCCATTCGTCGAGCGTTCCGACTCGCGAAGGGTCGATGTTCCGCTCCGCGGCCGCCGCGCGGAAGACACGGAGGAGCAGGGCGACCTGATCCCACGCGGGAAGCTGCTTTCGCTTGCCCTTGAGGGTCGTCCACGCGGCCGTCCTGCTCAGATTGGTGATCCCGGGCCCTCCCGGACCCGCCTTTTTCGTGGGTGCGTCCAAACGCCTTTTGAGCTCACTGAAGCTGGCGATCCCCGATCTGCCGTAGGCGTCGTGCAAATCTCGTGAGAACTCGTCGACGATGCGCTTCTGTTCGTCTGTCACGGTGACTCCTTGCCGCGAGTTCGGGCGAAGGTTGCGCGCAACGATACAGCGTAGCCACGCACGGGGCACCGACTGTGTATTAGGACACACAACGGATGTGCCGCGCGGGGCCACGGCCCCGCGCGCCCGAATGACCCCGGTAGCCGAGCGGTCCGGGATCGGAGTATGGACCGTTCAAGATCGCGTTCGTATTCGTCCGGACTTGTGAGTCCCGGGCGCGAGGACGGCAATGCGCCGCAAGAATCTCCACCGACCCGCCGGCCACCCGTAAGGGGATGTCTCCGCCGATGCTGCGCTCGTTACCGATCCCGTTGTTCGACGAAGCCGACGCATTCTGGCGCGACGTCGCCTGCGCGCTGTTCGTGGTCTGGGCGGCCCGGACCGGCAGAGGGCTGCGCCCGGTCCCCGTCGCGCAACTCAGTGCTCACGAACTCGAAGAGTTCTGGGCCGACGACCAACTCGACCCGTCTCCTGGAACCGGAAGTCAGCAACCATGCACAAACCTCTCGTCGCCGTCGACATCATTGCTTTCGGCGACCTGCGCCGCGACCTGGACCTTCAAATCAGGCTGCGGACGAGCATGTATCGAGGAGTGGCGCAGGCCCTCACGATCACGGGCCTCTCCCTGGCGGACTGCCACTATGAGGATCGCGGAGACGGGGCCCTCATCGTCGCTCCCGGCGAGGTGGATCCCTGCCGGTTCCTGGATCCCTTCGGCCACCACCTGGCCGCCGTCCTGCGGCGCGAGAACCGCTATCTCGACTCGGCCCACCGCCTCCGCCTCCGCGCCGCCGTGCACTACGGACACGCCGAGCACGACGAGCACGGCATCGTCGGCCGCGCCCCGGTAGAGCTGTTCCGGCACCTGGAGGCCCCCGCCTTCAAGCGCGTCATGGCCGACACACCAGACGCCGACCTGGGCCTCATCGTCAGCGGCTCGCTCTTCGACGACGCCACCCATCGCGGCGGCCTCATCGACCGGGACGCCTACCGCCCCATCCGCGTCTTAGTGAAGGAAACCCGCACCAACGCCTGGATATGGCTTCCCCCACGCTCGCCTCACCACCCCACCACGCCATGACCAGGCCACCGGCCCCCGAGGGCGGCGGGGCGTTTGACGCCGCCGCCGCCGACACCGCGGGGGCAATGCCCGCGGTCAACGCGAGAGCGGAGAGGCGAACCACTCCCTCACGCATGGACCCTTGTTCTTTCCGTAGGAGGTTGATCGGAGACGGACGGCCCGATTACGAGCACTTCTTCCAGCTGTAGTGGTAGGTCGTCTTGATGGTGTTGTCGATGGAGTCCACACCGATGTAGCTGACCTTCGCCGGGTCGGTCCCTACGTCCACCCGTACTTCGGTCTTGATGTTGAAGTACCGCTGCTCGCCGCATGGCGACCATACGAGCTGCGCGAAGGGCACGGTGTCGTTGAACTGCCAGTCGTCCTTGAGAGGGCCGGCGAGGTGATGTGAGATCTGTTTGGTGTCCGTCTCGCCTTGGAAGTAGTAGCTGGCGACTTGTGTGGCTTTCGCCCCGGGTTGCAGGGAGGCGTAGCCCCGGTGTTCCGTCTTCGAGACGGCGTAGCTGAACCCGTGTGGGACGAAGACGTCCAGATTGAGCTGGCAGCTCTTGCGGGCGTCGATGGGCTTGGACGCGCCGCCCGTCTGGGCGATGTACGCGGAGTAGGTGACTGTGAACGACTTGAAGTCGCGTGCCAGGGCGACCGCGGCGGTGCCGGCCGGGCAGCCGCTGCCGTTGACGGTCACGAGCTTCATGGTGACTCCGGTCGGCGGCGGGTCTTGCGCCAGCGGATTCTCGGACGCGGCAGCGGGAGTGACCGACGCTGCGGTCATGGCCAGCGCCGCGGCAGCCACGGAAAATGCGATCCCTTTACGCATGCTATTCCTCTGCTCGGGGGGAGACGTTGGAGGCGGCGCCGGGTCTCCGGATTGACCGGACGCCGCCAATGAAGACAGACCCGGGATCTGATGTGAAGAGTAACTTTTATGGTCAAGTACTGTCAATCAGAGTTTTTCAACTTCCGATCTCGTTGCAATTGCCAGGTGGAGTCGCGTCTCAGCTCACCTTGATCATCGATTATCGAGTGTCAATGCCGACTCTTTGACAGAGAATCGTTCCAATCAATGTTCGAGATCGCTATAGGACGGTGAGCAGGAAGTTCGCACGTCCAGGAACGGCCGGAAGCGGCCGCTTCGCCTCTCATGGACCGCTCCATGCCACCCCTTTTATGGACGGTGGCCAATACGGCTGCCGACCACTCCAGCCAAGCTACGCTTGCCGCAATTGACATAGCGTGCCGGGGTTAAGATTTCTCTGCCGTCAATGTCGCCGACGCGGTCAGGGTCGGGTCACGCGGTACTCCCTGCCCCGTGGCGTCTCAAGGTGTATTCCGCGGTCGGGGGCTTCATTCCAGAATCTCAATACCGGGCCGAAGGATGTGAGGTTGACATCGCCGCAGGCGGAATACCGCACCCTCTGAACAGGACGTGGCTGCGGCTGCGCCGCCGAACGGTCACGGCCAGGTGCGGCAAAGCGTCGGTGGGTCAGCGGGAGACGCGTAACAATCGAAGTAACGCGGGCACGTCGCCCGGGCCGGTATTTGCGGGAGACGATGTGAGCGCTAGGCGGCATCAGGCGGCCGCGGCCGCAGTTGGTGTGGTGGTCGGCGCGGTGGTGAACGTGGCCACGGGCATGCTGACCCAGCAGTGGGACGTGGCATGGGTGGCGGCGACGGTGGCGTTCGTGGTGACCGGCGCGGCCCTGCTGGCCTGGCTGACGTACCGCGCGACGCCAGACCCGGACCCGGCACGTCCAGCCCGAGTGTCGGCGTCCGGCGACGGTGCGATCGCCGCAGGCGGCTCGGTGAAGGGATCCTCGACCAAGGTGACGCGACCGCCCGCAGGCGCAACGACCCCACCAGGCCCGGACACCGGTCAGGGAGTCAGCGCATCAGGGCTCGGCGCGATCGCCGCCGGGAACGACGTGGACGACTCCCACACCCAGGTCACAGGCGACGACCCGGCGACGCCATGAGGCGCGGGCGAGGCGGCCCCTCTCCAAGCGGGCCGGGACGGGACGACGAACGGCGCGACCAGCATGTCGAAGCCCCTGGCCCCGGGTCGATGGCTGCCGGCGGCGACATCGTCAACTCGTCCACGAACGTGTACCAGGCGGCGCCGCTGCCGCGCCCCGAAGAGGTAAAGCCGCCACCCTGGACGCCGCCGACGCTGCCACTCCGCACCACGATGTTCGTCGGACGAGGCGAGGAGCTGGCCGAACTGGACGCCGCGCTCGCGGACCCGGGCGGGGTGGTGGTGCAGGCAGTCCATGGGCTCGGCGGAGTGGGCAAGAGCACGCTCGCTGCCCAATGGGCACACCGTCACGCCGAGGCTCACGTCCTGACGTGGTGGATCACCGCCGACTCGGCGGCGAACGTCACTGCCGGGCTGGCCGACCTGGCAGGGCTGCTGGTGCCGGAGATGAGCCGCAGCGCACCGGCGGCGGTCGCGCCGAAGGAGCGGGCGGCCTGGGCGCGGCGGTGGCTGGCCGCCCACACCGGCTGGCTGGTGGTGCTCGACAACGTCACCGATCCCGCCCACGTGGGCGAGCTGTTGACCAGCGCACCCGGCGGCCGGTTCCTGATCACCACTCGACTTCGGGAAGGGTGGTATGACCTCGTCCCGGCGTTGATCGAGCTGGACGTGCTCAGCCCGTCCGAGGCGCAAGACCTGCTGGCCCGCATCGTCGCCAACGGCCGCCCGGCCGCCGATCTGGACGGTGCCGCAGAGCTGTGCGCCGAGCTGGGCCATCTGCCACTGGCCATCAGGCAGGCCGGTGCTTACATACGCCAGACGCGCTTGTCCCCGGCCGCCTACTTGCAGCTCCTGCACGCTGATCCGGCGGCGCTGTACGACCAGACCGCTCGTGGCACCGACCCGCAACGCACCATCGCCCGGATCTGGCGCCTCACCCTGGACCACCTGGCCACGACCACGCCACTCGCCGGAGAACTGCTGCGAATTCTGGCGTGGTGGGCACCCGACGACATCCCTCGCAACCTGCTCGAACCGCTCGACGCCCCGGTCCCGCTCGCCACCGCGCTCGGCGACCTGGCCGCCTACAGCATGATCACGTTGGACGCCGACACCATCGCCGTGCACCGCCTGCTGCAGGCCGTCGCCCGTACCCCCGACCCGCGCCCGGTTGAGGACGACGGCGACCCCCACCGCCGCGCCGACGACATCGACCACGCCCGCACCCAGGCCACCGCCTTGCTCAGCAAGGTCCGCCCCACCATGGTCAACGATCCGGCTCAATGGCCGGTCTGGTGGACTCTGCTTCCCCACATCACCGCACTGGCCGACCACGCCAACCCCGAGACCGACACGATCAACACTGCGCTTCTACTCCATTGGACTGCGTTTTTCCTGCAGGGCCAAGGAGCCGTTGAACGCGCCATCACTTACTACCAGCGCGCTTTGACCAGTCGGGAGCGGATGCTGGGTGAAGATGACCCCGCCACCCTGACTTCTCGTAACAACCTGGCGGTTGCTTATGAGACAGCTGGTGACTTCGGGCGTGCGATCCCGTTGTATGAGCGGACGCTGGCTGATCAGGTGCGGGTGTTGGGTGAAAATCATCCGTCCACGCTGATTTCTCGTAACAACCTGGCGGGTGTTTATGAGGCACTTGGGGATTTGGGACGCGCGATTCCGCTGTGCGAGCAGGCACTGATTGATTCTGAGCAGCTGTTGGGTGAGGATCATCCCGACACGCTGGCCTCTCGTAACAATCTGGCGGGTGCTTATGGGGCGGCTGGTGATGTGGGGCGTGCGATTCCGTTGTTTGAGCGGACGCTGGCTGATCGGGTGCGGGTGTTGGGTGAGGATCACCCGGACACGCTGATTTCTCGTAACAATCTGGCGGGTGCTTATGGGGCGGCTGGTGATGTGGGGCGTGCGATTCCGTTGTATGAGCGGACGCTGGCTGATCGGGTGCGGGTGTTGGGTGAGGATCATCCCCAAGCATTGGCCTCTCGTAACAACCTTGCTTATGCCTACAAGATGGCCGGTGAGGTGGGGCGTGCGATTCCGTTGTATGAGCGGACGCTGGCTGATCAGGTGCGGGTGTTGGGTGAGGATCACCCAGACACGCTGATCTCTCGTCACAACCTGGCGGCTGCACTTGAGGTGGCTGGTGAGGTGGGGCGTGCGATTCCGTTGTTAGAGCGGACGCTGGCTGATCGGGTGCGGGTGTTAGGTGGGGATCATCCGGACACGTTGGCCTCTCGTAACAACCTTGCTTATGCCTACCAGATGGCCGGTGATGTGGGGCGTGCGATTCCGCTGTACGAGGAGACGCTGGCTGATCGGGTGCGGGTGTTGGGCAGGGATCATCCCGATACGCTGGTCTCTCGTAACAACTTGGCGGGTGCCTTTGATGTGGCTGGTGATTTGCAACGCGCGATTCCGCTGTACGAGGAGACGCTGGCTGATCGGGTGCGGGTGTTGGGCAGGGATCATCCCGATACGCTGATCTCTTGCAACAACCTGGCGGGTGCTTTTGGGGCGGCTGGTGATCTGGGACGTGCGATCTCGTTGTTCGAGCAGACGCTGTCCGATTGTGAGCGGATACTGAGTGACGATCATCCGATCACCAGGTTGGTGCGGTCGAACGTGGACGCTGCGCGGCAGCGTGTGTCTAGCGGCGGTCGAGCTGGCCGGTTTTTACGGTGGCGACGAAGGCGGCCCAAGCCTTAGGCCCGAAGCCGAGCACCGGCCCGTCCGGATCCTTGGAGTCCCGCGCCAACACCACCGCCTCGTCCGCCGCCACCTCAACGCACTCGCCGCCGTTGCCGATGCTGCGGCTGCTCTTTCGCCACGCACCGACCTCGACACATGAACCGTTGTTGGCGCTGCTGCGGGCCTTGCGCCATGTGATCTGAGTGAGGTCCATCATGGAGACCTCCACTTCCTGTTGTGTCACGCCTACTGCCGAGCTAGCTGAGCGATCAATGCACGTGTCTCGTCGGGGCCGAGCGCCCTCGCTCGAAGCTGGTTGAAGAGCTGTACGTAGTCGTCGACCTCTTCTGCTTCCTCAAGGTAAATGCAGCCGTTTCGGTAATCAACGTACACGACGTCCGGATCACGGCGGTCTGGGAAGCTGAGGATCTCGAAAGCGCCGTGCATGGACGGGTGCGCGCCGCTGACCAGCGGAAGCACCTGGATGGTCATCCCGGGCATCCGCGACAGGGCCGTGAGATGGTCGAGCTGCTCCCGCATGACGGTCTGGCCGCCTACCTCCCTACGTAGAGCCGCTTCGTTCTGGATGATCCACAGCTTCGGGCGATCCGGGCCTTCGAGCACCTTCTGTCGCCGCATGCGGACTTCGAGCATGCGCTCGCCATCGTCGGGTGAGACGTCGTCGTCCGCAAGCAACACGGCACGGGCGTACGCTTCCGTCTGTAGGAGGCCGAAGACCGCCTCTGATTGGTAGGAGCGTAGCTCGGAGACTTCTTCTTCGAGACCGACGTAGACCTCGAACCAGGCTGGGATCGCGTCTCCATACTTTTGCCACCAGCCGCGTTGGCGGCTTTGGCGGGCGAGGGTGACCAGGACCTCCGTGCGTTCGTCGTCCAGGCCGTAGAACTTGCAGAGCGCCATGATGTCGGCGACCTTCGGCGCGTGGACGGCGGCCTCGATGCGGCTGACCGTGGCGGGCGCGATGTCCGCGAAGCGGGCCGCCTCTTCGCGGGTCCTTCCTGATTCCTTGCGCAGCCGTCGCATTTCGGACGCGAGGCGCCGTCTGCGGACCGTGGGGCTTGTCCGACTCGCCACGTTCGTACCTCCTGTTGGTATATGCCCACCGCGCGGACCATGATTCTTTGAGCGAGTTCACTTCTTTGGGTTTACAAACTCATCTCGTCCGCTGCATGCTCAGACCCTAGCGAGAGATTACGCACGGTGTATGGGTGATCACGGAAGAAAGTTGGGGATTCGTGGTGCCCGCGTGCAGCGAGAAGGGGCGTCCGATGTTGTCGACGGATCAGCGGCCGCACGAGGTGCGGTTCAGCCTCCTGGCTGATCTGTATCTCAAGCTGGGAGATCGCGAGCTGGGCACGTCCATGCTCGTCCACCCGACGGACGGGGAGTCCGTGCTGTGGGTGGCGGGGCGGGGGCTGCGGACGGTGGGTGTGCGGTGAAGCGGCATCACCTGGGGACGTGCGTCATCCCGTCCGCGCCGCAGAACGTGGTGAACGGGCGCCGGTGGCTGCTGGGCCGCCTTGAGCCCATTCTCGGCAAGCGGCACAGCGCGTGTGACGACAGCGTCCTGCTGCTTTCGGAGACGCTCACCAACGCGGTCGTGCACGGCAACGGCCGGATCGTGGAGGTGGACGCGTACGTGGACGCCGCCAACATCCGGATCGAGGTGACGGACGAGGGTGGCGGCGCCACCGTCCCGCAGCGGCGGCACGACCCGGACGGCGTTCACGGGCGCGGCCTGCCGATGCTGGCGATGCTCACCAAGTCGTGGGGGTTCGAGCAGCTCGACGACGGGCGCCTGCGGGTGTGGTTCGAGGTGCCGCACACCGCCGTCCCCGATCAGCGGAACGGCAGGCGGGTCAAGGAGCCGGGTGGCAGTCCGACCGCGCCTCGGGAGGACGGTACCCATGGCCCGTGTGCCTACCTGGTGAACGACGTCCGCCAGTTCACTGATCGGTGACCCGGCGGCCGTCCACGGGGAGAGCGGTTCTGCGACCGGGAGTGCCCTTAGGCGGGCTGAAGCCGGGGATGGGGGTCCATGGGGCGGACGCGGTGCTTCGGGGCTGGAC
>NZ_SMJX01000169.1 GCF_004348535.1 Actinomadura sp. KC216 | reverse complement strand
ATCTGAGGGAGTGGCCGGTGTCCGACACCACCGCCACCGCCATCGCCACCGGCGCTTAGCGGCCCCAAACACCAGACGACACCAGACGCCAGGCAACCCTGGACGCACCACCTCCATCCACAGACCCTCGATCCCTCCAAGCACGAGATCAACTAGCACGCCGCACGCGGGAACCACGAGCGTCACCACCAGCAGGCCGCCCCTCGCCCGAGAGGCCCAGCCACCTTCCTGGAACCAAGGACGCCCCCCGCGACGACGCCCGACCCCCGCGCCTGCCCGACGTCCGCGACATCCGCAGCCGCGACACGTCGCCGCCAAGCCCCCGGCACCCAGCGCCCGGACACCACCAACCCGACGTGCCCGGCCGCCACTCGCCCGTCGCCGAAATCCGGCGCCATCCACAGACGGCCCGACACGTCACCCAGGCGCGCGTTCCTCCAACACCCTGACGGGGCGCCTAGGCGCTCAACGCCGCCGTGGCTCCCCCATCCATCGCCGATCCAAAGTCCAAGAAGCTCCCGCACCACTGCGCCAAGCACCGGACGGCGACAGGCAAAGACACGCGAGAGCGAAGGTACGCCCATCGACTCGCTCGCATATCTCAATTGTCCTTCCCGGTGCTCGCCTGGCGGCTCCCGCCTACGCCCGCCGTATGCGGACGCGAAGTCGCTACACAGACACGACTCAGGCCCGCTTCGTGCGCCGCCGATCGGATGAGCCGAAGACCCGCACGTAACTGAGTCCCGCTTCGAGATACGCCCAACTATCAACCACGTTGGGCAAGCACCACGAGCGGCCACTCACGCCGCCGGAGCGGTGGACGCAGACGACGCGAGATCCTTGGGTCGCGCTGACGGCGAGCCCGCCCGGGCGCTGCCCCGAGTTCGGACGATTCCAGGTCGCCGAACACAAGAACCCCAGTGCGGGGAACCGGCCTCGCCATCCTGACCGGGACGCGCTGGCACCCGCCACCGCTCTCACATGCAGCGCCTCCCGCTGCTCAATGCAGACAGCGCCGTGCTCCTCGTCCACCACTCCTCCACCTGCTGTCGGTCGAGCTGATGCTGAACGCGGTGAACCTGGACCTCGTCACCTTCGACGTCTGGTACCGGGACCGGCGCAACCGGTGGGTCGCCGCGACCGGTCGCCACCGCCACCGCCGCCGTCCTGGTGACGTGATGATCACGGGGTTCCGGGACGAGCGGATGCCCCGCGCGAGGCACCGGATCGGCCGAGGAATCGGCGCCGCCGCGAGCTCGCCCTGAATCTCGACCACGCGCAGGGGAGGGCAAGGAGACCCACTCGCACATGCCCTATGCCCACCCCACGATGACCGACGGCCAGTGCCGCCCCAGGACCAAGGAAGTGGAGCTCGGGCTGCTAGGTCAGTCCGCCCACGGAGCGACTCATCTCATCGCCATCGCACGGGAGCGCCTCGCCCAAGCAGAGGTGTTCAGGGCGGCGCACAGTTTCACGTGAAACATCACCTGCAGGACTGCCAAGCCCGGGTGCGACATGGCATCCGGGGGGAGACGTGCCGCGCCGGGGTTGCTCTCCGACATAGAGGGGACCGACGTCTCCTTGGCGATTAGTCATGGCTAAGACCTCAGAGCGGAGCAATCATCCCGCGTGGCGGTCTCCACGCGCGGCCTGACGAGAACTCGCGGCCAACGGCGTCACGACGACTCTCGCCCAGTTCCTCGACCACACAGCGGATAACAGCACTCGCCACTACAACGCCGATCTGCCGAACAACGACGAAGGATCAAAGGGCAGGGACTCGCCCGCAGGTCCCTGAGCGGTGTGCCACTGCCGTAGCTGGTGCTGGTGCCGCCCAGGTCAGTGAAACCGAGCCGGATAGCTTCCGGCGAGGCCCGGCGGCTCCCTGTGCACGGGTCGCTGCCCGCGACGGCGTGGTCGTGGTCGACCAGTCCGCCATCCGCGAGTCCCGCCGCTCCAACCCCGCCACCTAACCGGGCGTCCCCGTCGTCGCCGAACACGCCCGCCCACCGCAGCCAACAACAACCCCACACGACCCACTGAGCCGTGGCCCCGCGTGCATGCGCGAGGTTCGCCCGGACGTCCCACGTGGGGGCGCTGTGCGAGCGTCGAAGCGGCGCGAGCGTCGACAATGTCGGGGCGCAGCGGGACACCCGCGCGCGGACGATGCCTCCCTAGCAGGGGGAGCCATCACGCTGACGGCGCTTCTCCCGAGCGCCCGCTTGGTGGGGCAAGGGGGCCCACTCCTTGTGGACCAGAGAGCGGGACCGCCATGAAGGCCCGTCGAAGCGGCGCGAGCGTCGACGATGTCGGGGCGCAGCGGGACACCCGCGCGCGGACGATGCCTCCCTAGCAGGGGGAGCCATCACGCTGACGGCGCTTCTCCCGGGCCGCCCGCTTGGTGGGGCAACGGGCTCGCCCTTGTGGATCTGAGTGCGGGCTCGCCATGAAGGTCCGTCGACGGGCCGCTGGCTAGCACCGGGGCCACACGTCCGAGCTTCGTACGCCTTGATGACCGACCGGGCGTGAAGCGCCGACAGGACGACGATGTTTCACGGGAAACATCGTCGCTCCGGCTCCGGGAAGGCAAGCGCCCCGGGGAGCCTGTCTTGGGGCTGCCGGGGCGCTCGGAGGGCGGGGTCGTCAGGCGTCGCTGACGCCACCGCCGTCCTCGTCGGGGGCCATGGACTTGATGATGCGATCCAGGTCCTCCAGGGTGGCGAACTCGACCACGATCTTGCCCTTGTTGCGTCCCATGTCGACGCGGACCTTGGTCTCGTAGCGGTCGGAGAGCCGGTCGGCCAGCTCCTTGAGCCCAGGGGCGACGGGCTTGTTGCGGCGTCCCTGGCGCGGGGCCTTCGGCTCGTCGACCTCGCGGAGCGCGATGAGTTCCTCAAGGGCGCGAACGGAGAGGCCTTCCTGCACAATCCGCTGCGCCAGATGCTCCTGGGCCTCGACGCTGTCGAGCGAAAGGAGGGCGCGCGCGTGTCCGGCCGACAGGACGCCGGCGGCGACACGGCGCTGGACGGCCGGCGGCAGGTTCAGGAGGCGGAGCGTGTTGGTGATGTGCGGACGTGACCGTCCGATCCGTCCGGCGAGCTGCTCGTGGGTGGCGCCGAAGTCCTGCAGCAGCTGCTGGTACGCGGCCGCCTCCTCCAGCGGGTTGAGCTGCTGGCGGTGGAGGTTCTCCATGAGGGCGTCACGGAGCAGATCGTTGTCGCCGGTGTCGCGGACGATCGCCGGGATGACGTCCAACCCGGCGAGTTTGGACGCCCGCAGCCGGCGCTCGCCCATGATCAGCTCGTAGTCGTGCTCGCCCACCGTCGCCTTGCGCACCACGATCGGCTGCAGGAGTCCGACGATGCGGATCGACTCGGCCAGTTCCTCCAGGGCCTCGTCGTCGAAATGGTCGCGCGGCTGGCGCGGGTTGGCGGTGATGGAGCGGACAGGAAGCTCGGCGAAATGCGCGCCAGCGACCGGCTCCAGAGCGGGGCCGGACGCGGCGGTGCCGTTCGGGCCCGCCGTCCCGAACGGACCGGCCGTCCCGGCGGACGCTCCGGGCCCGCCGGGGAACCCCGGCTCGCCCGCGCTGCCCGGTTCGGTGGACGTCGGCGGAGGCGGGGCGGTGGGGATGAGGGCGCCGAGTCCCTTGCCGAGGCCGCGTCGCTGCTGGCTCACTGGACGGCTCCTCCATGGGCCATTTCGGAGGCGGCCTCGCTGTAGGCGAGCGCGCCGCTCGAACCGGGGTCGTAGGTCATGACGGACTGCCCGTAACTCGGGGCCTCGGAGACCCGGACGCTGCGGGGGATGACGGTGTTGAGGACGACGTCGCCGAAGTGGTTGCGGACGTCCTCGGCCACCTGCGCGGCGAGCCGCGTCCGGGCGTCGTACATCGTGAGCAGGATCGTGGACACCTTCAATTTCTGGTTGAGGTGCGCCTTGACGAGGTCGACGGTCCTGATCAGCTGCCCGAGTCCCTCCAGCGCGTAGTACTCGCATTGGATGGGGATGAGCAGCTCGTCCCCGCCGACGAGGGCGTTCACCGTGAGCAGCCCAAGGGACGGCGGACAGTCGATCAGCACATAGTCGAACTTGTCGGTGTCGTAGGCGTCCAGCGCCCGCCGCAGCCGCGACTCGCGCGCCACCTTGGACACGAGTTCGATCTCGGCACCGGCGAGGTTGAGCGTCGCGGGCGCGCAGTACAGGTTGGGGATCTCGGGGGCCGGGACGACGATGTCCTCGAGCGCCATGTCCTCGATCAGCACGTCGTAGATCGACGGCACCTCCGCGTGGTGCTCGACGCCGAGGGCGGTGGAGGCGTTGCCCTGGGGGTCGAGGTCGACCACGAGGACCTGGGCGCCGTGCATGGCGAGGGACGCGGCGAGGTTCACCGAGCTGGTGGTCTTGCCCACGCCGCCCTTCTGGTTGGCGATGGTGATGATGCGGCATCTGTCCGGCCGCGGCCACTCCTTGCCCCGGCGGCCCGGCAGCGGCTTGACCGCGGTGGCCGTTGTTTCATGTGAAACCTTGGCGTCCTTGAGCGCCTCGCGCACGAGTTCTGACTCCCCCTGAGTTGGTCCCTTGCGCGGACCCGCCGGCTGCGCACCGGCGTTCGTCGGTACATAGCCGACGTTCTCCGCGGTTCCGGACGTCGTGGTACCCCACATTGCGTGTCCGGAGGGCGCGGTCCCCGGCGCGCTGCCCGGGTCCGCCTCCCCCCACGTCCCGGCGGTGGCCGCGGCGCGAGCGGCCTCCTCACCGGGTCCGCCCAGGCCGGACGGCTGTTCGTCGGGGGATTCGTCGGCGCGGTCAGGCCTGCCAAGTCCTGGTCCCGTGCTCATGAAGACCTCTTCCTCGACCCTTTAGCACGCCGGGGTGCGCGCTGTCGTCGCCCGACGGCCTCGCCCCGGCCTGCGACCACGCGGACGAGTGTTGTCGGAGAATCGACCATACCGCGCCCGACTTGAAGCAGTTCCGTGCTCCGCGCGCCGAGCCGCTTCAGGACAACCTCCGCTTCGTCCAGCTCGGCCGCGGCCCGTTCGCCCTTGAGCGCGAGCAGCTCGCCGCCCGGACGCAGCAACGGAAGCGCCCAGGTCACGAGGCGCTTGAGCGGTGCGACGGCACGTGCCGTGGCCACGTCGACCGCGATCTCCCCGGCCATGTCCTCGGCCCGCCCGCGCCGCACCTCGACGTTGTGCAGGTCGAGCATCTCGACGCATTCGTCCAGGAACGTGGTGCGTCGCAGCAACGGCTCCAACAGGATGATCCGCAGATCGGGCCGGACGATCGCCAGCACGACGCCCGGCAGGCCCGCCCCGGATCCGACGTCCACGACCTGCGCGTCCGCCGGAATCACCTCCGACACCACCGCGCAGTTGATCAGGTGGCGTTCCCAGAGACGATCGACCTCACGCGGACCGATGAGCCCGCGCTCGACCCCGGCCGTTTCGAGGAACGCCGCATAACGCTCCGCGACAGGTAGCGCGTCACCGAAGACGACCTCACGTCCAATCCCCACCAGACGAATCGTTCCACAAAAACCAACGAAGCCGTGCACCGCAACGTCCTGGCGCAACACCTCAACCCGACCCTCAACCCGACACTCCCGCGCGACACCCACCTGCCGGCTCCATCACCCCACGCAACACCTCACAATGTGTGCCCTGACGCAACGTTCGAAGGGGTTGTAGGACGCCCAGTCCGCGCAGCAGCATCGAAACACCCGCGCACACCCCGTACAGCGGGATCATGACGGGGCCCAGGCACCAGGCATCTGCGTCGCATGGCGTCCCTCGTGCCACAAAAGCCGCGGACCCACCCGGCGAGCGGGACGCGCCTTTCCAGTTGCCCCGCCCGCCATCCCACACAACCGGCTCACCCCTGTCGCAACGCTCCGGCACACGGCAGCCCCCGCGAACGGCCAGCAAAACGCCCCGCCCAACACCAACACCAACACCAACAGGCACTCCCGCACAACCAGCGCAACGGCACACCCGGCGCAGCATCGGTCCCAGGCTATCCACGTGATCAGAGCAGGCCCGGCACTACGCAGCAGCCCGTGACATGCCACGGCGCAGAAGGTGACTGCCGCGTCCAGGATTCGGCATATTGAGCGACCGCCGCCCGAGCTCGTCGCCTGGGGGGCGCGGCTCCAGGGCATCCAGGCCCGGGTCAACCTGGAGGTCGTCCGAGGCAGTTCCTCGCCTCCGCGCACGCACTGCAGGTCCAGCAAGGTGCCCTTTTTCATCCCGTCCGGCGCAAACGTCCGGCCCAATGTCTCTGCCAAGAGTTCGGAGACCGGAGGGTTGGACGACCCTTGCGTTAAGGCGAGAAGCACATGACCCGCTGCATATCTCGGGCTGGTGGGGTAGGGGCTTGCTTTGTCGCCCGATGTCCCTCGGAAGGGAGCCCCGACACATGGGAATCGGAGTCAGTCTCGCATTCATCGCCATGGGCGCGATCCTCGCGTTCGCCCTCCGCGTCGATCTCAGCGGCATTGACATTCACCTGGTCGGCTGGATCCTCATTCTGGTGGGGCTGATCAGCATGGGCTTCACCATGAAGTACACCCGGCCACGCCGCCATGCCGGCCGCGTCGTCGGTGCGGATCCCGCCTATGGGGACGAGCCGGGCACGGTGGTCCGCGAGGAGCACATCATCGAGGACCCCGCGCCCGTCGGCCGTCCGGGCGAGCGAGTCGAACGTGTGATCGAACATCGGGCGGATGAGGGCGCCCCGCGTGGTCACGTCGCCCAGGATCCGTCGTTCGCCCAGGACCCCTCGCATGCGCAGGATCCAGCTCAGGAGAACGTTCCGTCCGTCATCGATTCGACCGCGCGGCCCGTCCCGCGGCGGCGCAGATGGCGCCGGACGACCCGCTGATCCGGACGGTCCGGTCTCGCCCGGTGTGCTAGGGCGGCGGTGACACGCCGGGCATCTGAGGACCTCGCGCCGACCAGGGCGCGAGGTCCTCTCGTTTCCGGGAGTTATCCACAGTCCGCCATTCCGCCTTCTCGCGGCCGCGCGAAGCTCCACGATGACGGTAAGCAGACCCGCCCCCTCCGGGACGCCGGAGCCAGGTCGAGCCACGCGCCCTGACCTGGCGACGCGGCGGGTCACCCGACCTCATTGCCAGAGGAGGCCAACATCCACACTGCCAAACCGTGAGCCGGTCGTCCGCGCACAGCACAGGCTTACCGAGGCACGCTCTCCAGGTCCCAACATGCGAACGGCCCCGGTGCGGTGGGCACCAGGGCCGTGCAGATGGTGAGCTGTTCGTTCTTGGGTCGTTCGCCGCGGGACGGGCCGCTCATGCGAGTGAATCCGGGTCCGTGGTTGAAGGCGGTCCGGGAGCGGGCGGCGTAGCGCGGCGAGCGGGGTACCTGGCGCTGGTCGTCGTCAGGCGGGGTAGACGACGACGTAGCGGTCGGGTTCCTCGCCCTCGGATTCGCTGCGCAGGCCCGCGGCGGCGACCGCGTCGTGGACGATCTTGCGCTCGAACGGGGTCATCGGGGCAAGCGGCTTCGGCTCGCCCGCCTGCTTGACCTCGTCCGCGACATCGGTGCCGAGCTTGGTCAGTTCGGCGCGGCGGCGTTCGCGGTAGCCGCCGATGTCGAGCATGAGCCGGGTGCGGTTGCCCGTCTGGCGGTGGACGGCCAGGCGGGTCAGCTCCTGCAGCGCCTCCAGGACCTCGCCGCGTTTGCCGACCAGCTCGTCCAGGGAACCGCCGACGACGGCGACGATCGCGCGCTCGCCTTCGACGTCCATGTCGATGTCGCCGTCGTAGTCACCGATGTCCAGCAGGCCCTCGATGTAGTCGGCGGCGATCTCGCCTTCTTGCTCGAGCGCCTGGACGTCGACCTCGGTGGTGTCGGTCTGGCTCAACGGGGTCTCCTTCTCCGGCACGTGCTCGGGGTTCAAACTAGCGCTTCTGGGTGCCACTGCGCTTGCTGCGCGACTTGCGGGTCGGCTGGTTGCGGACGACCTTTGGCTTGTCGTCCACATCCGAGTCCGGCTCCGCGTCCTTCCTCAGCTTGGCTTTCGTGCTGGACGACGACTGCCCGTTCTTCGAGCCGGCAGCCTTCGCACCGGTTTTCGCGCCCGCCTTGGCACCGGCCTTCGCGCCGGTCTTCGTACCCGTCTTGGCACTGCCGGACTTGCCGGTGGTGGTCGTCTCGGGCTCGCCGTCCTTACCGGGCGGCGGGTACTTCTTGTAGATGTAGTGCTGCTGCGCCAGCGTCCAGCTGTTGGACGTGACCCAGTACATGAGGACACCGAGCGGGAACCCGAGCCCGAAGAGTCCGAACAGCGGCGCGAGGAAGACCATCATCTTCTGCGCCTGCATCATCGGGTTGGCCTCGTCGGTGACGGGCTGGCGCTTCATGCTCGCCCGGACGGTGAAGAACGTCGTGCAGGAGCTGATCACCACGGCGATGCCGGTGACGACGATGGCGGTCCAGCTCTTGGGGTCCGAGCCCCAGGCGTTGAGGAAGGTGTCCGGGATGTGGGCGCCGAAGATGCTGGCGTGCTGAGCGCTCGCCACCAGGTCGGCCGACATGGAGAAGACGCTCTCGCCGGGCTTGGCGTCCGAGACCTTCTTCAGCGTCTGGAAGAGGCCGATGAAGATCGGCATCTGCACCAGGAGGGGGAGGCAGCCCGACAGCGGGTTGGCGCCGTTCTCCTGGTAGAGCTTCATGACCTCCTGGTTGAGGCGCTGCTTGTCGTTCTTGTATTTCTTGCGCAGCGCTTGAACCTTGGGGTTCAGTTCCTGCATCTTCCGCGAAGCGTGGATCTGCTTCACGAACAAGGGGACGAGGATCACGCGCAGCAGGACGGTGAGGAGGATGATCGAGCCGCCCCAGGCCCATCCACTGTCCTTGGGGACGACAGTGCTCAGCCCCGTGTGAATCCACACGATGAGCTGAGCGACGATCTCGTACAACCAGTCAAGCACCGGGCTGCTCCTTGGGCTCTGCTAGGGCGGGGCCGCTCTCCTCGCGGCCGGAGTTCGGGGAAGCCGCCATGGATCGCTCCTGGGCGGACGTCCGGGACGTCCCCCCAGCTCCCCCGGAGAAGCGCGTCTCGGACGGCTTCTTCGGCGGCACCGGGTCGTAACCGCCGGGGTGGAAGGGCTGGCACCGCGCAATCCGGCGGACCGTGAGCCACGTGCCGCGCAGCGCCCCGTGCACCTGAAGCGCCTCCAGGCCGTACGCGCTGCAGCTGGGGTGGAAGCGGCACTGCTGCCCGAGCAGGGGACTCAAGAAGCGGCGGTAGGCGCGGACGAGAAGGATCAGCAGCCCCGCGACGGGGCCCGGGGACCCCACCGGGTGATGCGGGGGAATGGCCATCCCCTGCTGACTCCTCATCTCCGCCCCTTGGACGCGGGCCGCAGCAGCCGGTCGAGCGCCGACTCCAGATCTGCGGCCAGTTCGTCAGGACGCGCCGTCCCCGCCGAGGGGTTGGCGCGCACTACGAGCAGGCTACCCGCTGGGAGCCGGTCCAGGTGCGGGCGCATCAGATGGCGGAGGCGGCGTCGCGCGGTGTTGCGGACGACCGCGTTCCCCACGGTGCGCGCCACGATGAACCCGACCAGCGGCGGAGCGGCGCCCCTGCCCGTGTCCTGGTCGGATGGCTCGTCCGGGTGAAGCAGGTGAACCACGACAGTTGGCCGTCCGGCGCGGCGACCGCGCCGGACGGCCAACGTGAAGTCGTCCCGCCGCCGCATCCGGTTTCCGGACGGCAGCACAGTGAGCGGTGGATCAGACCGCGATGCGTGAGCGGCCCTTGCCGCGCCGGCTGGACAGGATCGCGCGGCCCGCGCGCGTGCGCATGCGCAGCCGGAAGCCGTGCTTCTTGTGGCGACGACGGTTGTTCGGCTGGAAAGTACGCTTGCTCACTTGAGGCTCCAGTGCTGCGGTCGGTTCGTCTGCAACGGCTCGGCAACTCGCATCGAGGGGCGCGTCCGGTCCCCCGCAGCGGGGGCCCAACCGAGCCTGCCTGGAGGGGCTGCCGGCGGGCACGCGTCATCTCCGTCGATGCGACTCGACCTCAGCACGTTACGGGCTCCAGCGCACCCGGTCAAACGGAGCGACGATGCCCTCACTGAGCAGGCGATGCCCACCGCCAAGAGGCCGTGGGTGGGGCCGTGTGCGGGCGGACGGTGAGACGGGCCCTGGTGACAGAGGGGACGGCCCATGTTGCCGGACCGACCGTGTTGCGGGTGTGGGCCACAGCGGTTAAGGTCGTCCGGGCGAACCGACGCTCTTTCGACTTCGATGAATTCGACGAACCATGTCGGTGTTCTGCCCCTCATACCCCCGTTCGAGAACCACACCCGGACCGGCCCGCGTGCAGGCCGGAGGCTCCCCGACCTCGCTCGCAGGAACCCGCGTCATGGGTTTTACACAGGGTGCCCCATGCCTATGCACAGCATGTGGACAACTCTGTGGACAACTCGTGAGAGAGTAAGTCTTCCGCGTCGTGGCCGTGCCCTGTGGGGCCGATCGCGTCCCGTGGGACAGCCGGGGCAGTCAGGTACTCCGTCGGACGGAGGGGGAGGGGACCTTGCGCATGGACGGCCAGGATCTCGGATCAGTCTGGGCCCGCACCCTCACCGCACTGTCCGAGAGTGATCTGTCTCCTAGCTACCGCGCTTGGCTCCCGATGGTCCGACCCCTAGCGCTGGTGGAGGGGACGGCGCTGCTGGCCGCGCCGAACGAGTTCGCCAAGGACGCGCTGGAGACGCGCCTACGCAACCTCATCACGCAGGCCCTTTCACATGAGCTGGGCAGGGAAATCCGGGTCGCGGTGACCGTCCAGCCGGAGCCGCCCGCGATGCCAGGTGGCGGCCCAGGCCCCGGTCCTGGCGCGTCGTCCAGGCCAGGGGGCGGTGAGCCGCTGGGCGCACCGATCCCCGCGCCGGGAGCAGGGCCCGGCATGCACGACTCCGGCCTTCCCTATGGCGACTCCTACTCGGACCGTCCCCACGACGAACGCGACAGGGATCGCGAGCGTGAAAGGGAGCGAGAGCGTCCGCATACGGGCCAGCCCTATGGCGAATCGTCAGATCGCCCCTACTCGGAGCAGCCGTACGGAGGCGAGCCGGGGTACCGGCCGCAGTCGGGAGTTACCCACAACCCCACCGGCCCCGGAGGTTATCCACAGGCTGCGGACGACGAGCGGGGAAACTATCCGCCCGCTCCCCGTTCGCCCGGTTACGGACCGGCCGGGGCGGGTCCGGGGCCTGGTCCAGGTCCGGGTGGACGCGGCCCAGGCCCGTTCGATGGACGCGGTACGCAGGGTTACCCCGGGCATGGTGCGCCGGAGGGTTTCAGTGGGGAGCCCCCTGGACGCCCCTCGCACTCGCATCTGAACGACCGCACACTCGGCCCACTGCGTTCGGGCGGCGGCGGCCGTGCAGAGCAGCAGGGGCGCGAATCGCAGCACGGCGGGAACGAGCCATCGCTGGGGCACCCGGAGAACACCTTCCAGGGCGGAGACCCATCGTTCGCCGGCGGTGAACAGCCGTACGGAGGGCCGGAGCAGTACGGCACCACCGGCACCGACCAGTACGGCGGTGGTGGTGGCGACCAATACGGCGTTGGCGGAGGTGCCGAGCAGTATGGCGGCGCACCCACGAGCGGCGACCAGTACAGCGGAGGCGCAGCCACCGAGCAGTACGGAGGTGGCGGTGAGCAGTATCGCGGCGAGGAGCCTTACCGCGAGAGCCCGTTCCGCGACGAGGATGCCCCAGACGCTCGCGGCCCCACAGGCCCAGGCGGCCCCAACCCCGGCCCTGGCCCCGCGCCTGGCGCCGGCCCCGGTGGCGGCGGGCCGGCGCCCGCAAGCACCGCAGGGTCTGGTGCGTCCGAGCACGCCCGCCTGAACCCCAAGTACACGTTCGAGACGTTCGTCATCGGCTCGTCCAACAGGTTCGCCCATGCGGCCGCCGTCGCGGTCGCCGAGCAGCCCGCCAAGGCGTACAACCCGCTTTTCGTCTACGGCGACTCCGGCCTGGGCAAGACGCACCTTCTCCATGCGATCGGGCATTACGCGCAGAGCCTCTTCAATGGCGCGCGCGTCCGGTACGTGAGTTCTGAAGAGTTCACGAACGACTTCATCAACTCGATCCGCGACGGAAAGGCCGACGGGTTCCGGCGCCGCTACCGGGACGTCGACATCCTCCTCGTCGACGACATCCAGTTCCTTGAGGGCAAGGAGCAGACGCAGGAGGAGTTCTTCCACACGTTCAACACGCTCCACAACGCCAGCAAGCAGATCGTCATCTCCAGCGACCGTCCGCCCAAGGAACTGGTCACGCTGGAGGACCGGCTGCGCAACCGGTTCGAGTGGGGGCTGACGACCGACGTCCAGCCGCCCGAGCTGGAGACGCGCATCGCGATCCTGCAGAAGAAGGCGCGCCAGGAGGGGCTCGCCGCGCCGCCGGACGTGCTGGAGTTCATCGCCTCGCAGATCGCGACGAACATCCGCGAGCTGGAGGGCGCGCTGATCCGGGTGACGGCGTTCGCGAGCCTGAACCGGCAGTCGGTGGACATGAAGCTCGCCGAGATCGTCCTGAAGGACCTCATCCCGAACGACTCCGGCCCGGAGATCACCGCCGCGATGATCATGGCGCAGACGGTGGAGTACTTCGGGACGACGATCGAGGACCTGTGCGGCCCGTCCCGCTCCCGGATGCTCGTCACGGCTCGGCAGATCGCGATGTACCTGTGCCGGGAGCTGACGGAGCTGTCCCTGCCCAAGATCGGCCAGCAGTTCGGCGGGCGCGACCACACCACGGTCATGCACGCCGAACGCAAGATCCGGTCGCTGATGGCCGAGCGACGCGCCATCTACAACCAGGTCACGGAGCTGACCGGGCGCATCAAGCACCAGGCCCGCAAGCGCTGAACGGCGCCTTGTGCACACTGTGGACAGACCTGCGCGCCCCTTGTGGACGGGCCGCGCCCGCCCCGTCCACACCCCGCCTACCGGATGGAAGCGACGAAAGGCACGTCTCGCCCGAGAACCGGAGTCGCTACTCACAAGTTGTGGAAAACTCTGGGGATTTTCGTGGATAACCCGGTGGGCAACCGTTGGAGAACCTGAGGATGAAGGGTGGACGGATGTGGATCCGCGACGCACCGGCCCACCTCGTCCTGGGGAAAACCCGTGGACGACTTGGGGAGGAGCTGGGGAGAGGCTGGGGACGGGCTTGTGGGCCAACCCGGCGATCACCCGTCCGGTGTACACAGGGCGCCGAAACCCACGGCATACCCGTGGAGAACTCGTGGAAAACCGGGGGATGACATGAGGATGACGTGTGGGGACGATTTCGCCGTCCCCAGGCGCCGCCGCGCCGTCCACTCCCCATGCACAGCACCGGTGGACAGAGAAACGCGCTCTCACCTGGGAAGACGGCGTCTGTCCACACTATCCACGGCCCCTATTACTGGTACTGCACTACTTCTCTACTCAAGAAAAGATCCATCTCAAGTCAGGGCCTGGGGACAACCCGACCCGAGCGCCCCGGCCGTGCCAGGATCACCTCACCCTTGTCCGACACCTGCAGGAGGCGGGTCCACTTGAAGTTCCGCATCGACAGAGACGCCCTGGCCGACGCCGTCGCCTGGACCGCGCGTACGCTCCCCGTCCGGCCGCCCGTGCCGGTCCTCGCGGGCATGCACATCGTCGCCGGAGGCGAGGAGAACAGCGACCGGCTGAAGCTGTCCGCGTTCGACTACGAGGTCTCCGCCCAGGTCTCCACGGACATCGATGTGGAGGAGGCGGGCACCGCCCTGGTATCCGGACGGCTCCTCGCAGAAATCTCGCGCAGCCTTCCTCCCCACCCTGTGGAGGTGACGACGGACGGCGCGAAGGTGATGCTCCGCTGTGGCAGCGCGAAGTTCACACTTCTCACCATGCCTGTGGAGGACTACCCCACCCTCCCGGAGATGCCTCCGGCCGCCGGGTCCGTGGGCAGCGACGAGTTCGCCGCGGCCGTCGGGCAGGTGGCGATCGCCGCAGGCAAGGACGACACGATCCCCATGCTGACCGGCGTCCGTGTGGAAATCGAGGGCGAGACCGTCACGCTCGCGTCCACGGACCGCTACCGCCTGGCCGTCCGCGAGCTGCACTGGAAGCCGGAGCGCCCGGACTTCTCCGCCGTCGCGCTCGTCCCGGCTAGGACGCTCGCCGACACCGCCAAGTCGCTGACGGCGGGCGCCGAGGTCTCGATCGCGCTCGGCGGGACGGGCGGCACCGGCGAAGGCATGATCGGCTTCGAGGGCGGCGGCCGCCGGACGACGTCCCGCCTCCTCGACGGCGACTTCGTCAAGTACCGGTCGCTGCTGCCGAGCGAGTACGCGGGCCTCGCCGAGATCCAGACGGCCCAGTTCATCGAGGCCGTCAAGCGCGTCTCCCTCGTCGCCGAGCGCAACACCCCCGTACGGCTCTCGTTCAGCCAGGGCGAGGTCGTCCTGGAGGCGGGGACCGGGGACGAGGCGCAGGCCGTGGAGGCCCTGGAGGCGTCCCTGGAGGGCGAGGACATCGACATCGCCTTCAACCCCGCGTTCCTCCTCGACGGGCTCTCCGCGATCGGCTCCGACGTCGCGCGGCTGTCCTTCACCACCCCGACGAAGCCGGCCGTCCTCACCGGCAAGCCTCCGCAGGACGGCGAGAACCCGAACTACCGCTACCTGATCATGCCCGTCCGGCTGTCCGGGTGAGGCCGGTGGGCCTTTCGTCCACATGGGCGGTCAAACCGGATGAAAGGCTCGCCCCAGGGCACATCACGGACAGCTACGCACAGGGGAGTTTTCATGGAGCTTGGGATCATCGGCCTCGGCAAGATGGGCGGCAACATGGCCGAGCGGCTGCGCCGGGGCGGTCACACGGTCGTCGGCTATGACCGCGATTCGAACCTCAGCGACGTCGGCTCGGTCGAGGAACTGGTCGAACGGCTGTCCCCGCCGCGCGCCGTGTGGGTGATGGTGCCCGCGGGCAAGCCCACGGAGGACACCATCCACAAGCTGGGGGAGGTCCTCCAGGCCGGAGACGTCGTCATCGACGGCGGTAATTCACACTATGTGGACGACCAGAAGCACGCTGAGCAGCTCGCCGCGGCGGGCATCGGCTTCGTCGACTGCGGTGTGAGCGGCGGCGTGTGGGGCCTGGAGAACGGCTACGCGCTGATGGTCGGCGGCGACGACGACAACGTGAAGCGCCTGATGCCCATCTTCGAGACGCTCAAGCCAGAGGGCGAGTACGGGTTCGTCCACTCCGGCAAGGTCGGTGCAGGGCACTTCGTGAAGATGGTCCACAACGGCATCGAGTACGCCATGATGCAGGCCTTCGGTGAAGGCTACGAGCTCATCGAGGCCAGCGACCTCGTGACCAAGGTGCCGGAGACGTTCCTGAGCTGGCAGGAGGGCACGGTCATCCGGTCCTGGCTGCTGGACCTGCTGAACAGGGCCCTCGCCGACGATCCGGAACTGGACGACCTGCGCGGCTACGCCAACGACTCCGGAGAGGGCCGCTGGACGGTCCAGGCCGCCGTCGACCACGCCGTCCCGCTCCCCGCGATCAGCGCCGCCCTCTTCGCCCGCTTCGCCTCCCGCCAGGAGGACTCGCCCGCCATGCGCGTCGTCGCCGCCCTCCGCAACCAGTTCGGCGGCCACACCGTCGAGTCCGCCACCGCCGGCGACTCCCCCGGCGCCGACGTGACTCCCCCGCCCGTCTGAGCCCGGAGAGTTATCCACAGTTTCGCTTTCGGTTCCGCGCTCCCCCCGCGATGCCCGACCCTGAACTGAGTCGGCCGCGGGGGCCGAGAACGCCCCGCAGACGACGAACCTGCGGGGCGCTCGCATGTCCCCGCGACGTCCCGAAGGAGGTGCGCGATGCCGACCCCGCCAGAACGCAGACCGGCACCTCCCACCACCCACACCACGCTCCGACGCCTGTGGACGCGGCTACCGCGGATGGGCGGCAGGGGCGTGCTCAAGGCAACGACGGAGGCTCTACGCTCGTGTCTCGTGCACGTCGCCCACCTCTCCCTGCAGGACTTCCGTTCGTATCCGGCCGCCGAGGTCGCGCTCGAACCGGGGGTCACGGCGTTCGTGGGCCCGAACGGGCAAGGCAAGACGAACCTGGTCGAGGCCATCGGTTACGTCGCCTCGCACGGCAGCCACCGGGCCGCGACGGACGCGCCGCTCGTCCGGCACGGCGCGCCGCGCGCGATCGTGCGGGCGGGCCTGGTGAAGGACGACCGCAAGGCGCTGATCGAACTCGAGATCAACCCCGGGAAGGCGAACCGGGCACGGCTCAACCGGTCCCCCGTCCCCAGGCCCCGCGAGATCCTGGGGATGCTCCGGACGGTGCTCTTCGCCCCAGAAGACCTCTCGCTCGTGAAGGGCGACCCGGGGGAGCGGCGCCGCTTCATGGACGAGCTGCTGACCGCCCGGGCTCCCCGGTTCGCGGGTGTCCGTTCCGACTACGACCGCGTCCTCAAACAACGCAACGCCCTGCTGAAGTCGGCCGCCGCCCACCGGCGCTCACCAGGCCCGGAAGTACTCGCGACACTCGACGTCTGGGACTCGCACCTCGCCCGCACCGGGTCCGAGCTCCTGGCAGCACGGCTGGAGCTCGTAGAGGCGCTCCGTCCCCTCGCCGTCCGCGCCTATGCGACCCTCGCTCCCGGCGGCGACGCGGCCGATCTGCACTACAAGAGTTCGCTGGGGGACGGCGAGTTGTCCACAGACCGTGGAAAACTCGCCGACCAACTGCTGGCGGCCCTCGGCGAGTCGCGCAAACAGGAGCTGGACCGGGGGGTGAGCCTCGTCGGGCCGCATCGGGACGAGCTAGTCCTGCGGCTGGGGGAGTTTCCGGCGCGCGGCTACGCCAGCCACGGCGAGTCGTGGTCGTTCGCGCTCGGCCTGCGGCTGGCCGCGTTCGACCTGCTACGGGCGGACGGCGACGACCCGGTGCTGATCCTGGACGACGTGTTCGCCGAGCTCGACACGGGCCGTCGCAGCAGGCTGGCGGAGACGGTCGCGGCGGCCGAGCAGGTCCTCATCACGGCCGCCGTCCCCGCTGACGTCCCGGCCGAACTGACAGGGGCTTCGTATACCGTCTCCGACGGCCAGATCGTCCGCGACTGACCGGGAAAGGGCGAGCGCGTGAACGACGATCCACAGGATGTGCACAACTCCCCCGAGTCCCCCGAATCCAACCCGCCGGGCACCGACGGCCCACCGCCCAAGTCGGGCATCGAACTGGCCCGGGAGGCCCTCGCCCAGGCGAAGGCGGACGCGATGAAGCGCGGCACCTTGCCCGGGCAGAACGGCAAGCGCAAGGGGACCGGACGACTCGTCCGCGTGCGCGAACCCGGACGGGGCGGTGACCCCAAACTGTTCGGCGCGGCGATCCGCGAGTTGATGGCGTCCCGCGGCTGGGAGCAGCGGGCCGCCGTCGGCGGCGTCTTCGGCAACTGGGCCGGCATCGTCGGCGCGGAACTGGCCGAGCACACCCGCCCAGAACGCTTCGAGGACGGCGAACTCACCGTCGCCGCCGACTCCACGAC
>NZ_SMJX01000168.1 GCF_004348535.1 Actinomadura sp. KC216 | reverse complement strand
CTTCTGGAGGGCTGCCCGTCCATGCCGGGGCCGGGATTGATGATCTTGATGCCGGTGGTGTCGACACGCTCGTGGTGGCCGGTGGGACGGGGGTCGACCGGGCGCGGGAGGACGCGGCGCTGGTCGGGTGGGTCGCGGAGGCGGCGGCGGGGGCGCGGCGTGTCGCGGCCGTGTGCAGCGGGGCGTTGCTGCTCGCCGAGGCCGGGCTGCTGGACGGGCGCCGCGTCACGACGCACTGGGGGCGCGAGGAGCAGCTGAGGAGGGAGTATCCGCGCCTCGACGTCGACTGCGATCCGATCTTCGTCCGGGACGGGCGCGTGTGGACGTCCGCCGGGGTCACGGCCGGGATGGATCTGGCGCTGGCGCTGGTCGAGGACGATCACGGGCGGGATCTCGCGCACGAGGTGGCGCGGGAGCTGGTGATGTTCCTGCGGCGGCCGGGGAGCCAGTCGCAGTTCAGCGTTCCGCTGTGGTCGGCGCAGCCCGCGTCGGACCCGATCCGCGCGGCGGTGTCGTCCGTCCAGGCCGATCCGGGTGCCCGGCACACCATCGCCGACCTGGCCGGACGGTCCGGGCTCAGCGAGCGGCATCTGCAGCGGAGGTTCACGGCGGAGCTGGGCGTTCCTCCGGCCGCGTACGTCGAGCGGGTGCGCGTCGAGGCGGCGCGGCGGGCGCTGGCGGAGGGGGACGAGCCCGTCGAGACGCTGGCGCGGCGGCTCGGGTTCGGGACGGGCGAGACGCTGCGCAGGGCGTTCCATCGGCATGTGGGCGTCGCGCCGTCCGACTACAGGGAGCGGTTCAGAGGAACCGGGGTTTTGAAGGGAGTTCGGTCGTGACCACGTATGGGCTGCTGGTCTTCGAGGATGCAGAGGAACTGGACTTTGTGGGTCCGTGGGAGGTGTTCACTGCGTCTGCCATGGTGCGTGGGCTGGACGACAAGGCGGTGCTTATCGCTGAGGAGTCTGGGCCTGTGCGCTGCAACAAGGGGATGAGGGTCCTGCCTGACTGCGTCCTGGACGACCACCCGAAGCTGGACGTTCTCCTAGTGCCGGGTGGGCGTGGGGCACGGGAGGCTCAGGTCGACAACCCGGCCGTCACGGGCTGGATAGCCAAGGTCGCCGAACAGGTCGATTGGGTGACGAGCGTGTGCACGGGCGCGGTGCTGTTGCACGCGGCTGGTCCGGCCAAGGGGCGGAGGGTCGCGACCCATTGGTCATGGGAGGACGCGTTGGAGGCGCGTGGTGATGTGACTGTTGTGCGTGACGCGCGGTACGTCGTGGACGGCAATCTCGTCACCAGCCAGGGGGTCTCGGCGGGTATCGACATGGCCCTCTGGCTCATCGGGCGCATCCATGGGCGCGAGCACGCGAGGACGGTTCGTCGCTACATCCAGTACGAGCCCGCCCCGCCCTACCTGGCCGACGAGCCGCTGTAGGGGCGCGGCCTGATCGGGCCTAACATTCCGCCACACAAGTGATGATCTTCGCTTATCGGCATAATCACCCGAATGGCGATATCGCTACCGGTGCGGTTCCGCAGCGACGGCGTGCGGGTCTCCGTGGAGACCGATCCGCTGCACGCCCCGCTGCGCGACTTCCTCATCAACGACCTGGGCGAGGACGTGTCGGCGATCGCCCGCGCGCGGGGGCGGTTGAGTGATTCCGGCCGTCCGGGCGTCTCTGGCGCCTCCGGCGGCCCGAACGCGCCGTGGCAGGAGCTGTTTCGCTACCACCGGCTCGACTTCGACGGGACGTTCGTCCATGTGCGGGACGTCGCCGGGTGGGCGTCCTGCGACGTTGATCCGGTCGTGCTGCGGAAATGCCTCGACGAGTACCTCCAGGAGATCGGTGCCCTGCACAGCCGCCGGAGCCTCGAACGCGTGCTGAGCGAGGCGCCGTCGGCCGGGGAGCCGATGGCGACGTCGCTGGCCCTCGGGTCCGTGTCGCACCGCACGCAGGGGTGGGGCCTGGTCCAGACGCCGCGCGCCGTGCTGGAGGACGTGGCCGGGCTCACCCCGCACCCGGACGCGTGCGTCCCGCATGGCGTGCTGGAGACCGGATCCGGTGCGTGCTGGGCCGACCTCGCCGTCTGGGACGAGACAGGAATACGCCTACGCAGCGGCACCAAGACGTTCATGCCGCGTGGCATCGACCCCGAACGGCTTATGGCCGAACTGGGGAAGACCCTCACGCAGGCGCGTTTTGTTAGTGCCGTGCCAGGAGCGTGGTCGGGGGTCGTCGCCGGTGTTCCGGTGCACGGATACGTCGACCCTGAGGCGGTTCTGCGTCTGCCCTGTGAGCCGATCGAGGTCGGTGGCGTCGTCCACCACGTGCGGGTGTTCTTTCCAGAGTTGGGTGACTCTGGTGTCGATCTGGAGGCGGCGGCTTCGGGTGCGAGTGAGTTCGCGCAGTCGGTGAACGGGCAGCCGCATGTTCTGGTGGCGTTTCTGCTGCATGACGTCCAGAGCCATCGGCACCATCTGGACGTCGTCCGCCAGGCGCGTCCTGGCTGGGAGCACACGGGGAACGCGTGTCATCTGCGGCTGGACGTCCAGACCGTCCGGCTGGAGCATCTGTGGCTTCCCGGGCATGCGTGCGAGGTGCCGACAGGCGAATTCGCCAGCGTTCTCTATGAGTACGAGCGGCGGCTGGCTGGCTAGGTGTCGCTGCGTGCGGAGAAGGCCGTGACGATCGTGTCTGTAAGCGCGGCGCCCGCCATGCCGTCCGGGTCCAGCTCGGGGTCGTAGATGGCTACGTGGAAGCCAAGCGCGCGCGGGCTCGTCACCAGCGTCGTCAGGACGGACGTGAGTTCCTCGAACGACAGGCCATCCGGGTTGGGTGAATCGACCGCCGGCATGACGCTCTGATCGAGGATGTCGGCGTCCAGGTGAATCCAGAACCCGTCGATGGGCGCGTCCTCCAGGTGCGCTCGTGCCCCTTCAGCGGCGGCTCCTGCACCGTGCTCGCGGACGTACTCGATCGGATAGCGGCGAATGCGCGAATTGTCGAACGCGGCGAGGTCGGCGATCTCGTGGTCCTCGGGCTCCCGCTGGACGCCGATGTGCGCGACATGCTCCTCGGCGACGTAGGGACGCAGCCCGCCGAGATCGGAGAGCGCGTCCGGGCCGTGGCCCGTGACCAGGCCGAGCGCCATCCCGCCCGCCGTCAGCCGTCCCGCCCAGGCCGGCCGGTCGCGGCGCGGCGAGTAGTCGTCGTGCCCGTCCAGGTACGCCAGGCCGTACGTGCCGCGGCGGCGCAGCGCGAGCATCGGGCCGAGCAGGATGCTGCAGTCGCCGCCCAGCACGACGGGAAATCGTCCGGTGTCGAGCAGTTCGCCGACGCGTGACGCGAGCCGTCCCGAATAGTCGGACATGCCAGGGCCGTTCAGGTAGCCCGTCTCCTCGTCCGGGCCGAACACGTAGGGCGGCGGGTCCACCCGGCCCGCGTCCTCGGCGTCCAGGCGGCCGAGGATGCCGTGCCCGCGCAGCGCGCGAGCGAGGCGGCGCACCCCGGGCTCGTGCCCCGCGCGCGGCGGGCGGAGCCCGAGGTTGGACGGGGCGTCGAGCACTGCGATCATTCTTGCAATCTAGAACACGGCGAAGGAGCGGCCGATGACCCCGTCCGGACGGCCGCCCCAAAGCGGACAGTCCGCCCTTCTCGGGCGGCTCGCGGAGCGGCTCCTCCGGCTTCCCGAGACGCCGGCGGCGCCCTTCGGGGTCGTCCGCGACCTGCGGGTGCCCATGCCGGACGGCGTCGTGCTCACCGCCGACCTGTACCGCCCGCGCGGTGCGGGCCCGCTGCCGGTGGTGCTGATGCGCACTCCGTATGGCAAGCGGCAGGCCGTCATCCGGCTGTTCGCCGTGTTGCTCGCCCGGCGCGGCTTCCAGGTCGTCGTGCAGAATGTGCGCGGCGTCCATGGGTCGGGTGGCGAGTTCCGCGCCTTTCACCACGAGAAGGACGACGGCCTAGGGACGCTCAAGTGGCTTCGTGCCCAACCATGGTGCGACGGCAGGGTCGCCATGGTCGGGGCCAGCTATCTGGGGTTCGCCGAGTGGGCGGTCGCACCCTATGCAGACCCTCCCTTGGAGGCGATGGGTGTCGGCATCACCGCGTCCGAATTCGTGAGCTCCTTCTATCCGGGTGGGGCCCTTGCGCTGCACAACACGCTCGTGTGGTCGTCGTCGATGGGGACCTGGGACGGGACAAGGCAGCCCTTCCACGACCGGCGCGTCCGCCAGGCGATGCGGTATCTGCCGGTGGGCGAGGCCGACGAGGCGGCCATCGGACGTGCGGAACCGTTCCTCCGCGAGGTCACGGCCCATGCGGAGCCCGGCGACGACTTCTGGAAGGCGACCGACCACAGCGCCGCCGTCCCCGCGACCACCACGCCCACCACGATGGTGGGGGGCTGGTGGGACCTCTTCCTCCGCCGCCAGCTCCGCGACTTCGCGGCCCTTCACGCGGCCGGACGCCAGGTCCGCATCACCATCGGCCCCTGGGGACACGACACGAAATCCCTCCGAGCCGCACTCCACGACCAGATTTCCTGGCTCGACGCCCACTTGAACGGCGACAAAGCCCAACTTCGCCAGGCGCCGGTAAGGCTCCACCTGCAGAAGGCTGACCGCTGGCTGGACTTCGACCAGTGGCCCCCGCCCGAAACCCGTCCCACGCCGCTCTTCCTTGGGCGAACACTCAGCTGGGATGACCCCGACGACGACGACGTCGAGCCCGCCACCTTCACCTACGACGCCCTCGACCCCACCCCAACGGTCGGTGGGCCTCTCCTCTCGCCAGGCAGAGGCGGGCAGCGGGACAATACGCGCATCGAGCGCCGCGCCGATGTGGTCGTCCTCAGCTCCGCGCCCTTGACCAGGCATCTCGACCTGATCGGGCCGGTCTCGGCGACGGTCTTCGTCCGGATGAGCACCGGTCACGGCGACCTGTTCGTCCGGCTCTGCGATGTCGGCCCCGACGGCGTCTCCCGCAACGTCACCGATGGCATTCTGCGCATCAGGACGACGGGTGTCGTCCGCGCCGAGATCGAGATGCACCCGACCGCGTACCGCTTCCTGCGCGGTCACCGGCTCCGCGTGATGCTGGCCGGTGGAGCTTTCCCCCGCTTCGCGCGCAACCACGGCACCGGCGAACCCGCCGCCCGGGCCGTCGCGTCGCGGCGCGTCCACGTCGAGGTCTTCCGCGATGCGGCCCATCCCTCGGCCGTGCACCTGCCCGTGTGGGACGCCTAGAGGGTGTCCCAGCTACGGCGCACCCCGGCCTAGGAGCGCGCGGGCCCTAGCCGGGAAGCGTGTCGGGTTCGGCCTCGGCCTCGGCGCGGAGGGACTCGTACTCCTTGAGAACCTTCTTGCGCGCGCGTGCTGAAAGCCGGTCGATGTAGAGGCGGCCTTCCAGATGGTCGGTTTCGTGCTGGAGGCAGCGTGCGAGCAGGCCCGTCCCTTCGACCGTGATAGGCGCGCCTGTGATGGCATAGCCGTGGATGGTCGCATGGTCCGGACGGGCCAGACGCGCATGCGGACCCGGCACGGAAAGGCAGCCCTCGTCACCGTCGTCCAGACGCCGGTTCTCCATGGCCGGCAGTTCCAGGACGGGATTCACGACCGCTCCCCTATGCCGCTCGCCGTCCTCGTCTGGACAGTCGTAGACGAAGACGCGCAGGTCCACACCGATCTGGTTGGCGGCCAGGCCGACCCCATCCGCCTCGTACATGCTCGCGAACATGTCGTCCACGAGGCCCTTCAAGGCCGCGTCGAAGCCCTCCACGGGCCTGCACGGCTGGTGCAGGACCGGTGTCCCCACCAGTGTGATCGGCCGCACCTGTCCCGCCATCGCCTGCGCTCCTCCCGTCCGGACGTACTTCGCACGCCGCGCGAAACAGGCTACCCAGGGTGACCGCCGCATGCCGGGCATCGCCTGTCGCGCTGCGCCACCGGCCGGACGCGGAGCGTGTTCCGTTCGTCGCACGCAGCCGCCCGCTCACCGATGGAGAGGGCTGAAGCGTCCATGGCGCAGCCCACGGCTCGCTACGTTCGACGCATCCGCTGAAGGTCCGGTGCGAGCCGCTTCGGGGGGAGCGGCCGGTCCTGTGTGAGCGCCCGGACCGACTCGGCGGAACGGGGGGAGAGGGGTCACTTCGGGGGAGTGGCCCCTCCGTCCGTTTGCCCGATCGGGGCGTCGCACGAAATGCCGCCCGCCACGATTCGACGCACCTCGCACTTGAACGTCCAGCCGCGACGACTCAACCGGCCGCCAATCCGCATGGCCGCAGACGGCAACGCCTCTCATTGCCCGGCCGCGCGCGCCCGCCCGCACATGACGTTCAAAGCCCGGCGCGCTCGGCGAATATCGGGGCACCTGCCCCACCGCCTGACATTCACCGAGCGTCTCCGCAACGGGGAAGATCCGGGACCGGGCCGCCCGCCCGCGCGCCGCGAGCCACCGCGGGCGGGCGCTCCCGTCGCCGGGGCCGCCGGGCCCGAATGGTCTCCTGGACGTTCAGCGGCGCGTGGACGGTGATCTCCGCCGCCCACCCGAACCGGAATTCTTCGTCAAGGAATTCCCGCATCCGCTGAAACACTATCGGCCGGACGGCAATGAAGCGGAGATCAATCCATGCCGTCCGGCGTTTCCGGCGCAACGGCAGGCCGCCAGAAATGGACGCGGCGAACGGGGCAGGTCGCGAAAATTTGACCCGGCGGACGTCGACTTCCCGACGCGGCTGCGGAATGGTCTCCCCCATGCATTCACGAATTCAGGCCGCCAGGGCGTCCGGACCCACCGGATGGCTGCTGGCGTTTCTCGGCGCGCGCGAGCGGGCGCTGCGCACCCACACCGGACTGGCGTCGGGCCCAGTGGAATGGCTGCTCGCCTTCCTTGAGGTCGAACGCGGCGAGCTCGTGGCGCGGCAGCGTCCCGCGGCGCTGCCGGCGCGGCGCGGCAGGCCCGAGGAGTTCCCGTTCGACCGCCGGGGCGCCCGGCCGGCCGCCCGCAGCGCGTAGAGGAAGGTCATGACCCTCGAGATGTTCCTCGCCGCCCTGATCGGCGGCGCGATCGGCCTCGCCGAACTGGTCGCGCGGTACCGCGACAGGCCGATCACCGCGTGCCTGTCGCCGGGCGGGCTGCTGTTCGTCTTCGTCAACGCCAGCGCGTCGATCGTCGCGCTGACCGCGGTGACCGCGTCCGGCTGGACGTTCGGGCTGCCCGGGACGATGCCCCCGGCGAGCCTGCTCGTCGTCCAGGTGATCGCCGCCGGGATCGGCTCCGCGGCCGTGCTGCGCATGTCGTTCGTCCCCGTCCAGGGCAGGACCGCGGGCACCGGGCCCATCGCGCTGCTCAACGGCATCCTCCGGATCGCGGACGGCGAGCTGGAACGCAAGCGGGCGCTCAGCAGGCTGTCGCACAACGACCTGGCGGGCCTGTCGTTCGAGCGCGACCACGCGGCCCTCACCGAGTTGTGCTGCCACCTGATGCGCGACTTCGACCTGGCCGAGGCGCAGCGGCTCGGCGGCCTCGCCGCCGACCTCAGCCACCGCGACGACCTCACCGACGCCGACAAGCTCGACTGCTGGGGCCTGGAGCTGACCCGGCTGGTCGGCGAGCGCGCCCTCCGGCAGGCCGCGCAGCGGCTGCGGGACCGTCCCCACGAGGACCCGCGCCCGCCCGCGCACGACGAACGGCCGACCGCCCCGGTGCCCGATACCGACTACGCCGCGGACCCGGCCCCGGCCCGGCCGCCCATCGCGAAGACCTCCCGCCTCGCCGCGAGCACGAACGGCAGGCCGGAACGCAAGTCCTTCAGCGATGTCTGAGACGCGATGAGATACCGGTGCACTCCCCGCGGGTGCACCGGTATTTCTCCGTGCCACCCGAACGAACCCGCTACCCCGGCGGGTTGCGCAAGGCGGAGGGGTTACGCGGGTCGGGCGTGTTCTGCGCGGGTGGACGCCATCGGGGCGTTCTCGGGGGCGTCCCGTTCCTCCAAGACGGAGGCGATGCGGTGCAGTGCCTCCGCCAGCGAGACCAACGCCTGCACCTGGGCGGCCGCCATCAGGTTCCCCGGCGAGGGATCGGCGGCCTGCGCCTCCGCGGCGGCGTCAAAGGCCTGCTGGCTCCACCAATGCACGCGGCGATCCTATTCGAGGCGGCCGAGGCGTCACCTGCCGCCGCGCCGCTGGTCACCGGGACCGAAGGAAAGGTGTGACTCGTGAACACGGAACCGCGCGCGGCGCCGCCGTCCGGACGTCCGGACCCCGCGATCCCGCGCTGGGCGACGAAACCGGTGCGCCGGCTGACCGCCGGGGAACTCGCCGAGGCGCTCACCTACCTGGAACGGCACCATCCCGACGACGACGTCCTGGGCCGTGCCCTGGCGGGGGAGTTCGCCCGGCGCACCGCGGCCTCTGAGTTCGCCCACCGGACGGCGACCACCACCGACCGTCCCGCTCCGCCATGCCCATCGTGACCGGGGACCGGGGACCGGGGTCAGGTCGGGTTGGGGACTCGGGTGTCTTCCTCGGGGGCCGTGGCCACGGGCTGGGCAGAGGTGCGCCGCAGGAGCAGGGGGACGCAGAGGAAGATGAACGTGCCCATGACGGCGAAGTACGGCATGGTCCCCGCGTCCAGCAGGAAGCCTCCGGCGAAAGGGCCCAGGAAGAAGCCGAGCTGGCGGACCTCGGACAGGCCGAAGTAGGCGCCCTTGTGCTCGTCGTCCGCCATCTCGTGGACGGCCATGTCCGGCATCGGCAGCAGGATGCCCTCGCCGATCGTCCAGAACACGATGCCGACGTACAGCCAGGCCAGGCCGGACGGGCTTGCCCAGAAGCAGGCGAACGCGACCGTGAAGTTCAGCGCACCGGCGACGACCATGACGTTGCGGCCGAGCCGTGCGGACACCCGGTCGATGGGGAGTTGGAGCGCCAGGGCGAGGACGGCGTTGGCGATGAACAGCGCGGCGAAGTACTCCTCGGTGCGGTCGCCGTACCTGCCCTTCATATAGAGCGGGATCATGGACTCCATCTGGGAGAAGACGAAGAAGACCACGATCCCGGCGGTGACGACGGCGAGGAGCCGCCGGTCGCGCAGCGTCGCCGCCACCGGGCTGCGGGGCGATGCGCGTCCCCGTGCGGCGGACGGCGGCTGGAGCGCCGCGAGGTCCGCGTGCCGCAGCAGGACGAGGACGAGGTAGGCCGCGTAGAAACCGGCGGGGACGGCGAAGAACGCCACCGCGCCGACCTGGTAGAGCGCGCCGCCGATGGCCGGACCGCCGATCGCGCCCGCGCACAGCGTCATGTAGCGGACGCGGAACACGCGGCCCTCGCCGTCCGCCACCTGGGACAGCAGCTTCTTCGCGCCCGGCTCCACCATCAGCCGCGCGACGCCCAGCAGCAGGAACAGGACGATGATCGCCTTGGCGGTGCGTGCCATGGCCAGCAGGGCGTAGACGGCGACGTAGAGCAGCAGGCCCACCCGCATGAGCGGGACGGCGCCCAGCCGGTCCACGATCATCCCGCCGAGCAGGCCGCCGAACGCGGCGGTGAGGGCGACCGCCCCGACGACCGCGCCGACCGCGGGCTTGCCGAGCGCGGTGTGCTCGCTCAGGTACAGCGGCGCGAACGGCATGGCCGCGAAGAAGGCGAGCGAGTTCAGCAGCGCGCCGCCTTCGAGGAGCCGCTGCGCCGGACTGAGCCGCCACAGCGGCGCCCGTGCCTCATCCGCCACGCCGGGCACCGTACGCGACGCCACCGACATCCCAGGGGCCAGAGCCCTAGGGGCTGCGGGCACTTCGAGGGCCGGGCGGCGCGGTATTGGCTCGGGGTCGGCATTCTTGGGATCGGCATTTTCGGGGGAACGGCGGGGATGGGGAGTGCCATGGACATACGACTGCGCAGAGTGTACGAGCCGGTTTCGTCGGGTGACGGAAAGCGGATCCTTGTCGATCGCGTGTGGCCGCGGGGGCTGTCCAAGGAGAAGGCGCGGCTGGACGAGTGGGCGAAGGACGTCGCCCCGTCGACCGAGCTTCGCAAGTGGTACGGCCACAGTGTTGATAAGTTCGACGAGTTCACCCGCCGATACAAGGCCGAACTTGAGGATCCCGAACGAGCGGGGGCGCTGGGCCGCCTTCGGGAGCTCGCCGGGGAGGGGACGGTCACCCTCCTCACGGCGACCAGGGACGTCGATCACAGCCAGGCCGCGGTCCTGGCGGCACTTCTGCGGCACGGTGCGTAAACGTCGTTGATATGGCCAGAATGTGCCACGGCATAAAGGTGCCATCGGGCACCCTGTTCCGCCGCACGTCACGCGGGTTCTAGAACGGTTTCTATGCGGTCTGTACGGCTAATTGAATTCTATCCATCAACTTGATGGAACGTTCCTTTCACAATGAATGCCGTTGGACGCTCCATTCTTGCTGATCAAGGCAGGTGTACCGAGGTCAAGCCCCGGTTTTCGCGTGTTGAAAGTTGGTGATTGACCGTTCTAAAGAGCCAGCTTTACGCTCCCTTTGCGCAGGCTCCAGCAAGGAGGAATCGCATGCGTAAAGGGATCGTTTTTTCGGCGGTCGCTGCTATCGCCATGGCTGCCGCGTCAGCGGGGCCGGCGGCGGCCGCTGCTCCCGGGTCGTACCTGGTCCCGGGGCCCGACGGTGTCACGATCGAGATCGCCACCGTCAACGGGTCCGGCTGCCCGGCGGGAACGGCCGCCGTTGCAGTGTCGGACGACAAGGAGGCCTTCACGGTCACCTACAGCGACTACACGGTCATGGCAGGCGGTGGCGCGGCTCCCACCGACTTCCGCAAGAACTGCCAGATCAGCATGAAGGTGCATGTCCCGCAGGGCTTCACCTACGCGATCTCGAACACCGACTACAGGGGCTTCGCGTCCCTGCCGGCCGGTGCGACCGGTGTGCAGAAGGCCAGCTACTACTTCCAGGGCCAGCAGCAGACCGCTGCGAAGACGCACACCCTTCGGGGGGAGTACGCCGACAACTTCCAGTTCACCGACACCAACGACGTTGGCCAGATGGTCTGGAAGCCGTGCGGCGAGGAACGCAACTTCAACATCAACACCGAGCTCCGCGTGACCAAGGGCTCGGACCCGTCGGAGATGGCCTTCATGGCCATGGACTCCGCCGACGGCAGCATCAAGACCATCTACCGCTTCGAGTGGATGAAGTGCCCCCCCGCGTGGTGAAGGAGTAGGAACAATGCGTAAAACCCTGACTGCGGCAGCGGCGGCCATCCCCGCCCTGGCGCTGGCCCTGGCCGCGGCCCCCACCGCGTCCGCCGACGTCAACGACCCCCCGCCCGACGAGAAGATCACCCTCAACGTGCTGACCGTGAACGGCTCCGGCTGCCCCGCCGGCACCACCGCGGTCGCCCCGGCGAGCGACAACACGGGCTTCACCGTCACCTACAGCGACTACCTCGCGCAGGCAGGCGGCACCTCCAGCCCGACCGACTTCCGCAAGAACTGCCAGCTGGCCCTCCGCGTCCACGTGCCGCAGGGCTTCACCTACGCGATCGCCGGAGCCGACTACCGCGGCTTCGCGCACCTCGAAGAGGGCGCGACCGGCCTGCAGCGCGCGAGCTACTACCACCAGGGCATGTCGCAGACGAGCCAGTCTTCGCACACGCTCAAGGGCTCGTACTCCGACAACTGGCAGTTCTCCGACCGGACCGAGATCGCCGAGCTGGTCTGGAAGCCCTGCGGTGAGGACCGCAACGTCAACATCAACACCGAGCTCCGCGTGATGAAGGGCACCTCGAAGGACACCAGCTTCATGGCCTTCGACTCCACCGACGGTAGCGTCAAGACGACCTACCACCTCGCGTGGAAGAAGTGCGACGCCTGAGCATGACGTCTGACGCTCGATAGCGGACGTCGCCCCACGCCGGGTCGCGTCCTCACCCAGGGAGGACGCGACCCGGTCCGTTACACCCGCGCATTCAATGCGCTTACATCCGCCCCAGCCTGCCGCTACCGCCCCGCCTGATCGGTCCGCCCCCGCGGACGACTCCCACGACCAGGCGGGGCGGACGGCCGTGCCCGACCGGCCGGGACCTGGGGCGGAGCCATGGAGCCTGCGGTGGGGCCTTGTCAAAGCCGGTGAAAAGCAGGTTTTAGCATGGTGAGGTATCCGACGAAGGGATCTTCACCATGCCGTTGGCCCCTCGCCTGCCGGCCCCACCCGAGATATTGGCCGTCCTGGAGGAGTCGTACGAGAGGGTTCTGCGGCGTGACCCGGGGGAGGCGGAGTTCCACCAGGCCGTCCACGAGGTACTGGAGTCCCTCGGCCCGGTGCTCGCGGCGCGTCCCGGGCTGGGCGCGGCGAAGCTGGTCGAGCGGCTGATCGAGCCCGAGCGGCAGATCATGTTCCGGGTGCCGTGGCAGGACGACGAGGGCCGCGTCCACGTCAACCGCGGGTTCCGCGTGGAGTTCAACGGCGCGCTGGGCCCGTACAAGGGCGGGCTGCGCTTTCATCCCACCGTCAACCTCGGCATCGTGAAGTTCCTCGGCTTCGAGCAGATCTTCAAGAACGCGCTGACCGGGCTCGGCATCGGCGGCGGCAAGGGCGGCAGCGACTTCGACCCGCACGGCCGGTCCGACGAGGAGGTCATGCGGTTCTGCCAGTCGTTCATGACCGAGCTGCACCGGCACGTCGGCGAGCACACCGACGTCCCGGCCGGGGACATCGGCGTCGGCGCCCGCGAGATCGGCTACCTGTTCGGCCAGTACCGGCGGGTCACGAACCGCTGGGAGGCGGGCGTCCTCACCGGCAAGGGGCTGCTGTGGGGCGGCTCGGCGGGCCGGACGGAGGCCACCGGCTACGGCAACGTCCTGTTCACCGCCGAGATGCTCCGGCGGCGCGGCGAGGACCTGGACGGCCAGCAGATCGTCGTGTCCGGGTCCGGGAACGTCGCGATCTACACGATCGAGAAGGCGCAGCAGCTCGGCGCGAACGTGATCACCGTGTCCGACTCGGGCGGCTACGTGGTGGACGAGAAGGGCATCGACCTCGACCTGCTCAAGCACGTCAAGGAGGTCGACCGGGGCCGCGTGTCCGACTACGCCACCCTGCGCGGCGCGTCCGCGCGCTTCGTGCCGGGCGGCCGGATCTGGGACGTCCCCGCCGACATCGCGCTCCCGTCCGCGACGCAGAACGAGCTGGACGCGGAGGCGGCGGCGATCCTGGTCCGCAACGGCGTCAAGGCCGTCTCGGAGGGCGCGAACATGCCGACGACGCCGGAGGCCGTCCACGTCTTCCAGGAGGCGGACGTCGCGTTCGGCCCCGGCAAGGCCGCCAACGCGGGCGGTGTCGCCGTGAGCGCCCTGGAGATGCGCCAGAACGCGGGCCGCGAGGCGTGGACGTTCACCCGCGTCGAGGAGGAGCTCGCCGGGATCATGAGCGCCATCCACGACACCTGCTACGAGACCGCCGACCGCTACGGCGCCCCCGGCGACTACGTCGTCGGCGCCAACATCGCGGGCTTCGAGCGCGTGGCCGACGCGATGCTCGCCCAGGGCCTGATCTGAGCTTGTCGTTAAACCTTTAAACCGCGCATTTGTTGCATCGGATGCATAACGGTCGTTGCGTGGTGTCGCGTGGTTGGGCTTTGCGTCGAGGTTTGGTGCCTTTCGGTGGTGGGCAACCTGATAGATCCTGGCAAGCCCTACTTCCTGCGAGACCGCGCTGCGGCCCTCCTGCTCGCATTGTTCGCCCAGCCGTTAACCCGCGTCGCTGCGCTCACCATAACGACCTCGACCTCAACGGCGAGGAAGTACAGATCAGCCTCGGACCGCACGGGCCGGTCCCAATCCCTGAACCCTTCGGCCAGGTCCTTCGCGATCACGCCGCCAATCGCGGGCCCCGCAACATCGAAGTCAACCGGACCAGCCCCTGGCTGTTCCCCGGCAACCGGCCAGCACAGCACATCCACTCGACCTACCTGATGAACCAGCTGGCCAAGTCCGGGATCAACCTGCTCGGCACCCGGCTCGCCGCCATCCGCACCCTGGTCTTGGAGATGCCACCAGCCGTGCGGCCCAGGCCCTGGGCTACACCGCCGAGTGCGCCGAGGACCACGCCATCCTGGCCGGGGCGTCCTGGGCCAGCTACGCCTCCCACCAGCGTCAGCGCGGGGAACTCACGACACCCTGATACGCGATGCCGTCAGTAGAAGATCGCAGATTGGGGCTTCGTGTCTGGAGGCGGCTGGCTGGGGTGGTGAGGCCTACGACTTTGAGTTCTCTCTTCTCAGACGGCATGTCATCCTGGGCAACGAACGCCCACAGATACATGGACGGTAGTCGCCTTACTTCCCGCTCGAACCTCCAACGGTATGCAAGCGGCCTTGTCGAGAGAGATCCCGCCTGGAAATGCCAGCCACCGGCCGGAGCCCTGGTGGGGTTCCGGGCATGCTGGGATGTGCAACCTGCTGGTCCACTCAGCCGATTGGCCGCCCCATGAGATGGAGACCCGGGTGGCCCAGCTCGCGGGTACGGACAGGCTCGCTTCACGTCCCGCGTGGATGAGGAGCCCGGTCTTGGCAAAGAGACGATGCGGGTCACCCTCGGCCGCACGGCTGGGCTGCAGAGTCGATGTGGTGTTCAACCCCACCGCGTCGAGGATGCTGGTATGCGGTGCGGTCGGTGACGGCACGTCGTCGATCGGAGCAGAGCAGCTCAGAGCAACAAACCCGGTCGGCACGGTTCCGGAATTCGGCGATGCCGACGGAGCCTGGTTGGAGGGTGTCGTACGGGTCGGTTGGCCCGTGCACGCGGTCTGGAAGCATAGGACACCCAGGACGGCGACAAAGATGACAGTTCGCAAGTTCTGCTCCAGCACGCCACGCAGTCGAACTCGTGAATTTCAGATTATTGCTCTGGCTCGAGCTCGATGTCACCCGTCACTCGGGATGAGGATGGAGCAATGCTTGAAACCTGTGGATCTGCCGGCAAGGGGTGTACCTTCCCGGATCACTTAGCAGATTCTCCAAGCAGGCCGGCGTTGCACCGCCCGTCGGGAAGGCACATCTCGATGCTCACCGTAGTCCCCGACCCGTCCGACCGCGGTCAGGGTGGCCAGCCTGTCCAGCATCGTCGCTGATCGATGAGATCGTGCGGGAGGGCGCCCGGCGGATGCCGGGCCTGGTCATCCACTTCGACCTCCCTGACCACGGGCAAACCTCCTGCTCTGATCAAAGCGGCTCCCAAGCGAACCGGCCCCTATCCGGTCATGCGGGACGGTTCCCGGTGGCGATCAGATGCGGGCTGAGTCCGAGCAGTTCGGGGACGCGCTCGAAGGCCCGCGCCGTCTCGAAGACGACGGTCCGGCCGAGCGGGTCCGCGAGCCGCTCGGCGAGGTCGTGCATCAGGAAGCCGGGCCCTTCGACACCGACGAGATCGACGTCCTGGAACCCGGCTGACCGCAGCTCGGCCCGCAACTGCCCGGGACGGTGGCAGAACGCGGAGAAGCTGCCATCGAACAGCGGCGGCATCCAGCCCGTCCGCTCCACGTCCGGGATGAGGGGACTGATCCTCTCGTCCCGCTCGTAGAGGCGTTGCGCGAATTCGCCGTCCAGACGCGGCGCCCACCGGGAGATGGCCGCCGCGAACACGGGCCCGCCGGGCCGGAGCACGCGCCACGCCTCCTCCAGCGCCCGCACCCGGTCCGCGCGACGCGGCAGGTGGTAAAGCGGCCCGAGCAGTAGGACGGCGTCCACCGAACGATCGGGCAGATCAAGCTCGCGAGCATCGCCCACGGCAGTACGCACCAGCGGATTCCCGTCGGCGGCCGCCTCCAGCTGCTGGACGTGCAACGGCATCAGATCGCGGTGCTCGACCAGATGCCCGCGCCCGGCCAGCCACAGGGCGTAGGGCCCGGCGCCGCCGCCGATGTCGGCGACCGTCGACGGCGCGTCCGGCCGCCGCCGCAGCACGATCTCCTTGGTCCGCTCGAACTCGACCTGACCTCGCGGTGTCGTGAGCCGATCGCGCTCTTCACCCTTGGCGTAGTAACCCTTCACAAGATCGCTCATAGCCAACCCTACGACCGGGACGCCACCGGCGGCACAATGACGTCGACAGCCGGGACGGACAGGGGGCCACATGATGCCGGCCGACGCGCGACGCGACCGAGTGATAGCCGAATGCCTCGCCAAACCGGGAGCGGTCGAGGACTACCCGTTCGGCGACGAGGTGGCCGTCTTCAAAGTCGGCGGACGAATGTTCGCGCTGGTTCCCCTGGGTTCACCCCCGGGAAGCGTCAGCCTCAAATGCGACCCCGCCATGGCGGTCGATCTCCGCAACCGCTATACCGCGATAACTCCGGGCTACCACCTGAACAAACGCCACTGGAACACCGTGGCCCTCGACGGCTCCGTCCCCGAGGACGAACTGTTCGAGCTGGTTGACCATTCATACGAACTGGTAGTGGCCCGTCTGACCAAAGCCCAGCGCAACGACCTGCTACCTTGACCGGCCGAGACTCTCCAGGATGTCGTCAGCGCTCTCCTCCAGGGTCTTGACCATCTTCCGCAGCTCCCGGCGTATGTAAAGGTGATCCAATGGGCCCAAGGGCCCCATCAGAATCGACTTGTTGACCATCGTGGAGATTGCTTTGGCCAGGTTGTAAAGTAGTTCGATATGCTTGACCGTGTAATCCGAAAGATCGGCCTCCGCGGCCAGTTCGGGGGTGGCGCGTCCAGGCGGAATGGTACCCGCGTTGACCTGCTGCCAGCGCTCGTGCACAGCGTCGTCAATTTGGCGGACGGCCGCACGCATGCGCCGGAGCATCGCGTGGACGTACTTGATGTGGGGCGTCCATGGCCATGGGGGCGGCATCACCCGAACCTAGCAAAGCGCAATGACCTACCCGCCTGAGATCGAGGCGGTCTCGGCAAGGATGAAATCGACGTAGCCCGTAGGTGGCGTCATCCCGCGCGACCACATCCAGTGGACGCGACCGGCGCCGGTCAACGCGAGCGTCGCCCGGTAGCCCGGCTCGACGTCGGCAGTGTCGAATCGGCCGTCCAGCCCGTCGAGATAGTCGACGATATGGCGTTGGAGCGTGGTCAACGCCAGTGACGCGAGATCCGCGCCCAGCGGCCCGGACCCCAGTGTCGCCCAGTCCAGCACGACGGTGCTGGTGCCGTCAGCGGAAGCCATGAGGTTGCCGTGGGAGAAGTCGCCGTGCACGAGCACCCGCGGGACCTCGTCCAACCGCGCCAACAGTTCCTCACGCCGACTCCACAACGCCGGGATGCCCGGGTGCACGTCGACGCCGCTCCAGTCCAACTCGCTGACGGCGATTCGCTGAGCGAGCTGATGCCCGGACAGCCACGGCACGTCCGGCACCACGGCCTCGCCCTGCCAGCGCCCGAGCCGATACGCGGCCACCCGCGGCGATTCGAGGGCGGTACCCACGTCGGCGAGATAGATGACGTCGTCAACGACGCCGTAGCAGCCGGGCGCAGCGAGCCCCGGCCCGGTCGGCAGCAGCCCGCTGGCATAAGCGAGAGGTTCACGCCGCCAATAGGCCCAGTGCTCGGGTTCGTCGGCGTGGGCGGCGTGACGCCCCGACGTCACCGGCCGGCACACCTTGCGGATCACAGTGAAACCAAGCTGATCGCCATCGATTCGCGCTACCCCGGACACCCTGGCCACACCACCCGTGGCAGCCCCGGCCCCCCCGTTGACCGGCTCGCTCGTGCACTTCACCAGAGCGCCTCCCGGCCACCCCAGAACCGCGTCCAGCACACTTTGAGGAAGTAGATCCACCACCCTCGGCACGGTAGGCGACACGCGCACGGACTGCGTCA